>JADQBC010000008.1 GCA_016903655.1 Gomphosphaeria aponina SAG 52.96 = DSM 107014 | reverse complement strand
CAAAGCTTTAAGATCTCCAACCAATATGTAGGGGCACGGCAATGCCGTGCCCCTACATAATAATTGAGAATGTTTTAAAGGATTCTTTATTATCTATAGCAGAATGATTGAAAACGAGGACATAAAACCGAAAGAATCAGTCTGGTTGAAATATGTGTTCTAACTATCTATCTCGCTGCTATACCATTCAGATATAAATCCCAGGCAAATTTACAAAAGCCCTCATAATGTGCATAAAGCATAACAATAAGTGACCTCAATGCTTGTTTAGTTGAGTTGTTTTTTGTGGTAATAACAAGAATCTTCATTGAAGTCAATTCCCTTTCTCTCCAGTCGAGTTCTTGTTCAATTTTTTCAAACCAAGAACTCATTGACCATTCACCAGTTTAATTAGACTTTCTTCAACCTCTTTTATCCTATTAGTTAACTTAGCTTTAGTATTCGCACCAGAACCAATATTATCCTTAAAGCTATCCGATTGAATTGTTTTAATTATCGTTGATTTAACTAAGTTATTATCAAGATTTTGAACTTTATCTAACACATTAAAAGTTCCAATTGTAACCGCTTCATAATAAGCAGGAGCAAGGGCACCAATTGCAGATTCATTTCTATGTCTGACAAAAGCACTATTTCCCAAAACAAGAGCTAGATAGTCAAATAAATTTTTAAAGTCTTTTTCTTCTTTTTCATAGTCAAAATTGATTTTATTTAATAAAATATTTTCCATATAATTATCAAGCCAGTCTCTTACGCTTCTACGAAAGAGATCGCGTTCATTTTTAGCTGCAAAAAATCTGAGTACAAGTTCCTCATCTCCTCTTTGGTTTTTCTCTGATTCAGAAAGAGTTTCAATACATTTTGAAAATGCAGAGTAATTAGTCATTTCTTGCAAAAAGTTGTAAAATTTTATTCCTGCCTCACCCACCATTCGCGCTGAACAATTACGAATTTCTTGTGGAGAAAGAAGTGAACCCCCAGTATTCAATCTTTTAAACATTTCATAACGAAGAAATGGCTTACTTTGCCTTTTAATAATAACAGTTCTTACAGAAGAACGCTTAATTCTTAATTGTAATCTGACTGATAAATCTTTATAGGTTTTATCATTTAATGCTAAGATCTGATCGCAGCCTTCAAGTTTCAGTGGTTCTAACTCAAGAATACTTGCATTAATAAATTGAATTATAGAACTAATTCTTTGCAGACCATCAATTAATTCTAAGACACCATCTATATTTTCAATGGTAAATATTTGTGGAATAGGTAGCTCAAGCAAAATAGATTCAATTAATCTAGACTTTTGTTGATTTGACCATCTAAATAATCTTTGATATTCAGGTTCAATAATTAATTCTTCGGTAGTATAAAGACTGATTATTTCTCCAAAGCTGATATCAAGTGAATCTGTGCGCACTTCGCCAATTTTTTGATCAATTTCTTGATCTAAATCTAGAGATTGCATAGTCTTTTTTGTATGATTTTTAATGTGATAATTGCTTTTAATTCTAGGAATGCCTGATATTTTTAAGACTCAAAACCTGACTTATGGGGCATGGCAATGCCATACCCCTACCACAACGCCAGGAATTATAAAGGTCGATAAACCCGATAATTAATGTTGGGGAAAATATTATCAATCTTTTCTACTTTTTCCAACCAACCTGAATCTATCTTCCCAATTTTAATATCCTCATAAAGCTTATTAAAGCGCAACAAATGAGACCTTGTACGTCGCACTGCATAGGGAACCATTGTCCCTGTACGCATAATAAATGCCCAATCAGAAGACTGCGCCAAAAGCAACTCCCGCGCTGCTTGATTTAAAGCTTTCCACTCCAAATCATCCCCAGGTTCTCCTAATCCTAATTCAATCATTCTTTCTGCCGCTTTATGCAGATGAGGATAAATCCAAGCATTGGTTTCATTTAACCAATATTCATGGAATCCTTTATAACCCCAACTGGATTGCGATGGACGACAAACTTGTTGATTGGGATGACCTTGCAAATAATCTGCTAAGTGAGTCATCTCATATGTAGTTTGGTCATACCAAGACTTACGGAAAAAGTAATCAATAAACCAAGGGCCCTCATACCACCAGTGACCAAACAACTCAGCGTCATAGGGAGAAACAACCATCGGTGGACGCTGCATAATTCCCGCTAGATGTTCAATTTGCTGACAGCGATTATACATGAAGTTGCCAGCGTGTTCCGCCGCTTTTTCCTTAGCCCAGTAAGGGTCATACAGTGCCTTATCGGATAAGCCAGCATTGCGACTGGTAATCTTATGATATTTGATGCCAATATTTTTCCGCTGACCATTGGGCATAATATAAGGCTTAATATACTCATAGTCAGCTTCCCAACCCAAATCCTTATAAAATTCCCGATATTCAGGAGCCCCTGGATATCCCACCTCAGAAGACCACACTTGCTGGGAAGATTCGTGATCGCGCCCAAAAGCAGCAACCCCTGTTTCTGTAAAAATAGGCGCATAGCTACCGAAGCGGGGGCGAGGACGAGCATAGAGAATACCATGTCCATCGGTGAGGAAATAGCGCAGCCGAGCATCTGCGAGCATCCGCTCTAAGCCTTCATAATAAGCACATTCTGGGAGCCAAATGCCTTTGGGAGGACGACCAAAGTGTTCTTCATAATGTTCGCAAGCAACTTTTATTTGCGCCCAAACCGCTTGGGGGTACATTTTCATCAGAGGTAAATACCCGTGAGTTGCGCCGCAGGTGATGATTTCCAGATTATTGCTATCTAGAAATTGTTTAAAAGCAGCTACCAAATCCCGATCATAACGTTCCCAGGTTGATCGAATATTTTTGAACTCTTTTTCGTAATATGCTGCCAGATAACGGAGATGTCCGTTATGCTCGTTATGGTCAATTTCCTTTTCTATTAGTTCTTCTAACAGTGCTAAGTGTTGGTCGTAGCGCTCTTGTAAAAGTGGATCGCGCAACATAGACACCAGGGGCGGTGTCATACTCATAGTCATTTTGAAATCAACTCCATCCCGTTTTAACCCTTCAAAAACGTGGAGCAGAGGGATGTAAGTTTCTGTGATTGCTTCAAAAAGCCACTCTTCTTCTAGAACATAATCACTTTCTGGATGCCTTACAAAAGGTAAGTGTGCATGAAGCACAAGGGCAACGTAGCCAAGAGCCATAATAATAGTTTCCCAATTCTTGTTTTTCTTGAATAACCCCCCTGGGGCTAATCGAGAAAATTTTATGCTGTAGAAAAGATTTTATCATGGATTTTATGTTAATCATTTTTTTCTATCCCTTATAAGCAATTGCACTTCTTTTGTCTAGTGCTTTGATTTTCAGGCAAGTATCAAATTAGTAATTTATTACCTAATTAACCGACTGGGGGTTATAATTGCTGGTGTCTCCCTTAATGGGAGACACTAATTAAATGGAAACTTGAAGCTCAATCGACTATTCCTGATGATTAGAGTGCTCAATAAAATATGTTATGATTAATAGTTTTCGTAGCCCAAAAAACCTTCAGTAACCTGATATTCTTGATAAGTTAAATTTAACATAAAATCAAAGCTAGATTTATTAGACCTTTTGCGAAACTAACACCAAAATCAATTTTTATATTTATTTCATGTAAAACTCTCCCTACTCCGCAACTCCGCTTCTCCCTACTAATAGACTTTTGCAAAAAGTCTTCTGGAGAGAATGGGTTATTTCTCTTTGAATGGCAACGCCGAGCAGGTTGAACCGAATTTAACTATAATTAAAGACTTAATTGCAATGCTCAGAGGTAAAGACTTTAGATTATGAATGAAGTTCAACTAAATACTAGGCAAACTATTATTGTGGCGATTTTAGTTCTGTATCTGGGGAAGTATTTAACCAAAAAGATTAAGTTTCTTGAGGATTTCAACATCCCTGATGCGGTTTCAGGAGGTGTGCTAGCATCCTTATTGTTTGGTTTTTATTATGGGGTTTTTAAGTATCAGATAGAATTTGCCCTCGACATCCGCGATTCTTTATTGATTATTTTTTTTACCACCGTTGGGCTTTCTTCCAAACTGAAAACTCTGGTGCAAGGGGGAAAACCGCTATTAATTTTGTTGGTGACGGCGGTAAGCTATCTGTTGGTGCAAAATCTTACGGGGGTAGCGATCGCTGCACTGACGGGGTTGGATTTGCCCATCGGTTTGCTCGCAGGATCTGTATCTCTGAGTGGAGGACATGGAACGGTGATCGCCTGGGCTCCTCTTTTTAAGGATACCCATGGGATTAGCAATGCTTCGGAAATTGGTATTGCAAGTGCCACCTTTGGTTTGGTTTTTGGGGGCATAGTCGGCGGACCGATCGCCAAATTTTTGATTAAGAAAAACCGCCTCACAGCTCATAACCAGGATCAAGACCTCACTATTGGGATCAAGGACAGTCAGAAAAATGTCCAGATTGACTACAACACCATGCTTAATTCCCTCTTTGTGCTTGGTATTACCATTGGTTTCGGATTGGAACTAAATGCGATCGCCGATCAGTTCGGTTTAAAATTGCCCGTTTTTGTCACCTGTTTATTGGCAGGAATTATTCTGACTAATACGGTACCTTTCCTGTTCAAACGCTTTCCATGGCCTTCTGATACTCCTTCTCTGGCTTTAATCTCTGATGTTAGTCTCGGTTTGTTTTTAGCCATGTCTTTAATGAGTTTGCAGTTGTCTTCATTGGTGGACTTGGCAGGGTCGATCGCCCTCTTGTTGTTCGTGCAGTTATTAATCATTACGCTTTATACTATTTTTGTCGTATTTCCTGCTATGGGAAAAAGCTATGATGCGGCAGTGATCTCGTCGGGCTATGCGGGACTGGCATTGGGTGCGACTCCCACGGCGATCGCCAACATGACAGCGGTAACCGAACATTTTGGAGCTTCACCCCAAGCCTTTATTATTGTTCCTTTAGTAGGAGCTTTTTTTATCGATCTTGCCAATGCTTTCGTGATTCAGAATTTTCTAAATTTTTTATCCTAGTCACCTTTGATAAAAACAGCCAACTAGAGCAAAATTCCCTTTAGTTCTGAGTTATGCTATAATTCTTTTAATTTCACCATAAAGAATCCATCCATTTGATGCTGGTGGGGAAAGATTTTAATCGAGCCTGATGATGTCGCAAAAGCAGCAGCAGGGGAATTAGGTACTGGTGGCATTATTTGCCAATGAGGATGAGCAGCTAAAAAAGATTGAATAACCTCTTCATTTTCTAAGGGGTTTAGGGTACAGGTGGCATAAACTAATGTACCTCCTGGTTTAACCCAGGTTGCTGTCTGAGTTAATAATTCTTTTTGTAAATCTGAAAGTTCCTTGAGCTTTTCTGGTTTTTGATTCCAGCGAATATCAGGGCGTTTGTGCAGTGTACCGAGTCCAGAACAGGGCGCATCAAGTAATACCCGATCGCCTGTTTGGGTAAACTGAGATAAATTGCGCGTGTCTCCAGGACACAGGGCAATAGATTTCAATTGTAATCTCTGAGCATTTTCCTGAACTTTTTGCAGACGTTGAACAGAACGATCGCCTGCCCAAATTTTCCCTTGATCCCCCATTAATTCTGCTATATGGGTAGTTTTTCCCCCAGGTGCTGCACAAGCATCAATCACTACTTCACCAGGTTGGGGATCTAGCAGATGGGTAACTAACTGGGCGCTACTATCTTGCACTGTCCACCAACCCGCTTGAAAACCAGGTAAATTTTGCATTGAACCAGTCCCACCCCTCAAACGCAATGCTTGGGGTAAATGAGGTACACGCTCCACATTTATACCCTGTTGATTTAATGCTGATTCTACCTGATCGAGAGAACTTCTAAGAAGATTTACCCGTAAATCAAGGGTTGGGGTTTGGTTAAACCAAGTTAATAACTGGTTAGTTGCTTCCCTTTCTAGTTGTTGGAGGAAAGTGGCGACAATCCAGTCAGGAAAACTGTGTAAAATACCTAAATTTGTTATACTGTCTGTTGGTAATTTTAAAGGGTCACTCACTGCTGATAAACGTCCATATTGACGTAATAAACCATTTACTACTCCAGACAGTGTTTTTAAGCCATTAGTTTTTGCTAGTTCGACGCTGGTATTCACAGCAGCAGAAACGGGGATTTGATTGAGATAGCGTAATTGGTATAAACCGATATGGAGAATAATGCGTAAGTCTGGGGGTTGTTGTTGAGCTTTTTTTTTCCCGAGTTGGTCAATTAAACTATCGAGCGATCGCCTTCTCCGCACTATTCCATAAACTAACTCACACCCCAAATTGCGCTCTGCACTACTAATATCAGCTTTCCGCAATACTCGGTCGAGGGCAATATCAGTATAAGCTCCCCGAAGATAGATCTCTCGAAGCGCCATCAAAGCTAGTTGACGGGAATTAGTCATTATTATTCATTGGTCATTAGTTCCTATCATCTCCAGTGTAGTTGACAAAAAAAAATTAGGGCATTCTTTGCCTAAGAACACCCAATAATCTAACCATGATTTAAATTGGCTTTTTGATTAACCTAATTGTTAACTTAAGGAAGCGTTGCTGCGATCATAGCTGGTTCTGAAGCTGGAGTGAGCTTTACCTTGAATTTTACCAGAATATTCACTTCCATCAATATCCAGTCCAATTTCAGCCGCTGCACGATTTAACATAGTTGCTTGACGATTTTTAATTGCGTGGTTGTGACGCATCATTAAAGCACGAGCTTGATTTTCAGTATTCATATCCATTACCTCCGAGTTGGTTTTTTTCTTCCACTAATTTATTTATAACAAAATTCTGTATCAAATTTTACTAAATTTCCCAATTGTCACAAAACTTTACCTTGTTGTCAAAACAAAAAATTAGGGCATTCTTCAACCAGGAAGAATACCCAAGCACTGTTTTCACAATGTAATCACCTTTATTTCATCACTAATTTTTATCGGTTTTTAAAAACATTTATGTTACTAGCCTTGAATCTAGCTGAGTGAAGCGTGACTGCGATCATAGCTGGTTCTAAAACTGGAGTGAGATTTACCTTGAATCGTACCAGAATATTCACTTCCATCAATATCCAGTCCAATTTCAGCCGCTGCACGATTTAACATAGTTGCTTGGCGCTTCTTAATTGCCTGGGTGTGACGCATCATTAAAGCACGAGCTTGATTTTCAGTATTCATATCCATTACCTCCGAGTTGGTTATTTAGTTCCTCTAATTTATTTATAACAAAATTCTGTATCAAATTTTACTAAATTCCCCAATTGTCACAAAACTTAACAAAAGAATTGTAGAATTGTAGGGTGGGCATTGCCTACCACAGCCAAACCGCTATCAATGTCCTAATTATCCAAATATTTGCTTTTCTATTACCTAGTAATAAATTTATATGACTTTCTGCCGTCGAAACGAAAAATTAGCACAAATAGGCACAAATATTCTGGAGTCAACCTGGGTAGAGTTTCCCCAATTAGCCCATTCTCAAATTGCTCTTACCTGGATAGTCTATTATCCACCCGTAATTGTGAATACTGGGGGAGCTATTTCCCCAGCAGAATTTTGGCAGCATCAAGTGCAAGGTTTTAGCTATCGGGGGGGTGAGGGCATTTATCCCGCGAGTGTGGTTAAATTATTTTATCTCGTCGCTATCCATGAATGGCTTGAGGGGGGTATGATTCCTTCTTCCCCTGAATTGGAAAGAGCTATTAAGGATATGATTGTAGATTCGAGTAATGATGCCACCAGTTTCGTGGTAGATATGCTCAGTGGTACTACCAGCGGCCCTGAGTTACCACCTGGCCCTTTTGCAACTTGGAAATATCAGCGGAATATTATCAATCGCTATTACCAATCTTTGGGTTGGGAAGAGTTGGCAGGTATTAATGTGAATCAAAAAACTTGGGGAGATGGTCCCTATGGTAGGGAGCGGGGTTTTTTGGGAGAATTAATGGCAAATCGGAATCTCCTTACTACTGATTCTGTGGCAAGATTGTTACACGCCATTGTTGGGGGAGTAGCGGTATCATCACGGCGATCGCAAGAAATGATGCATTTGCTGCAACGCAGTTTAATTTCTCCTGGGGAGGAAAATCAAATTACTGGTTTTTTGGGAGAAAGTTTGCCCAGTAATGCCCAGTTATGGTCAAAAGCTGGTTGGACAAGTCAGGTACGCCATGATGCTGCTTACATTGAAATTCCCGAAAAACCACCCTATTTACTGGTTGTCTTTACTGAAGGGCAAAACCAAAATCGAGAAATATTACCTTATATTTCTCGCTCTTTTGTAGCCGCTTTGGACAATTTGCCTTAAATTTGAACGGAGAGGGAGGGATTTGAACCCTCGATGGAGCTTAAGGCCCCATAACTCATTAGCAGTGAGCCGCTTTCGACCACTCAGCCACCTCTCCTTGATGAGACTTCCCTAGTCTAACAGATTTTTTTCCTTATGACAACAATTGCTGTCTTTTTTTTTTCTCAAAGCTGAACCTTAGTCTCAGTAAGATTTTGCGGTTATTTTACAAGCAAGATGAACAAAAGTTGATAGATTAGGATCAAGATTTTTCTGGTGTGAGTATTGTATTGTGCAATTACTCAAGTAGTTTATTAGTTAGGAGAAATTAATTTGACTTATTCAACTTTCCTGTTGGCGGTTAACTCAACCGTACCTACCACTCTAGAATGGAGTCCTAAGGTAGCGATAGTCATGGTGATTTGTAATATTGTAGCCATCGCTTTTGGTAAATTTACCATGAAAGAACCCAGCGCTGGTCCTGGTTTACCAGCTTCAGCTATGTTTGGGGGGATGGGTTTCCCTGCACTCCTAGCAACTACCAGCTTTGGTCATGTTTTGGGAGTGGGTGTTATCCTGGGACTCGCAGGACTCGGAGCTCTTTAAAATGAGCTTTTCTCTTTAGTTTCAATAAGGCGACTCTTCTGGGTCGCTTTTTCATTTCTACCCTCCGCCGCGGGGAGAGAGCCGCAAAACTAAGTATTACCCCCCCCTGCGGTGTGTGTGTGTTTTACATATAACATTTTCTCTACCTCTTCAGTCTTATTTTCAATGATGTTAAAAAAATCAAAAAACACTTGGTGGGGGCGGGTTTTGATATGAAGTTTGTTCTTTAGTACCACAGTTAGTCCCTAAACCCGCCCCTACAACAGAAATAACCCTTGTATGTTAGCCTGAGCATGAAAAAAGATGCTGGTCTTACATATATGTATATGTTGACAATGAGCATCTGCAGCCAAGGGGCAGAATAGGGTATGGTCTTACCCAACCCCAAAGATTAAGTTTTTCTTAAATTTTACCCAGAAAAAAACCAATTTCTGGGCTTCCGCTTGATAGTATTTTTGAAAAAAAAAAATACAGCAAAAATTTCCCCCAACTCTTGGCAAACCATGAAAAAATGGGCTATATTAGAGAAAAGGAGAAAAAAAGGAAGCCCAGAGAAACACATAGCCTAAGCCCGGCGATCGCACAAGCAAACCAGACTGTTGAGGCAGAAAAACTCCCACCTTTATAAAACCCAAAAAAAAGGAGAAAAAATATGGCAGACAACACGGCACCCAGATTTATCAAAACCCCCATTTTTATCGTACTTCCAGGTACTTCTAACCCCTTAAATGGGTTTGATGTGGGTTATCTTAGCACTCCAACCTTGGCAGATATTGATGGAGATGGAGACTTAGATGCTTTTATTGGGGAAAAAGATGGGACTTTCAAATACTACCAAAATACAGGCTCAAAATACTTACCCAAGTTTGTGGAAGTAACAGGTACTTCTAACCCCTTAAATGGGTTCGATGTGGGTGGTAACAGCAAACCAACTTTAGCAGACATTGATGGAGATGGAGACTTAGATGCTTTTAGTGGGGAAGGTAAGGGTACTTTTAAATATTACCAAAACACGGGAACGAAATATTTACCCAAGTTTGTGGAAGTAACAGGGACAAATAATCCCTTAAATGGGTTTGTGGTGGTTGATAACAGCGCACCAGTTTTAGCAGATATTGATGAAGATGGAGACTTAGATGCTTTTAGTGGGGAAAGATTAGGTACTTTTAAATTCTATCAAAATACAGGAACGAAATACTTACCCAAATTTGTGGAAGTAACAGGGGGAAATAACCCCTTAAATGGGTTCGATGTGGGTTACAATAACACTCCAGTCTTAGTTGACATTGACGGTGATGGAGACTTTGATGCTTTTAGTGGGGAAAATAATGGGACATTTAAATACTATCAAAATACAGGAACAAAAACCTCACCCAAATTTGTGGAAATTACAGGTGCAGCTAACCCCTTAAATGGGTTCAATGTGGGTGTAGGTAGCGCTCCTGCCTTGGTTGACATTGAGCGTGATGGAGATATTGATGTTTTGAGTGGGGAATTTGATGGGATCATAAACTTTTATAAAGATGCATCTCCAGAACCCACCTACAACCTAGCAGAAATCAAAAAAAATGAAACAGCACCTTTTGGAAGTGCAATAGAAGAAATAATTACAGATGGCACAGTAACAAAAGTAGAAGCAGTAGCAATAATAGGAGCTGACAATAGCAACGGAAACTGGCAATATTCCACAGATCAAGGTAATACCTGGCAGGACTTTGGTGCAGTTACCGAAACAAACGCCCGCCTGTTAGATAGTACCAATAGAGTAAGGTTTATTCCCAATGGAAACTCCACGGGGACAGCTAATATTACCCTGCGACTTTGGGACAAAAGCACAGGAGTAGTAGGAGAAACAGCGGATGCCAGTAATAACGGAGGCAACACAGCATTTAGTGCAGGAAGCACAACAGCAACCGTTAACGTAGTGAATCAAGTAATCCAAACCTTTGTTGTAACTCAAAGCACAGACAATGGTAAAGGCGATGTAACAGGTAGCCTAAGCTGGGCTATCAAACAAGCAAACCAGACTGTTGAGGCAGATATAGTAGAACTGCAAACCAATGTCAGACTGGATATAAAAGACGATGACCCCAATACACTAGACCCAGCACGCTCCCAAGTAATTGTAAATAGTAACCTGACTATTAAAGGAAATGACCATACTATCAGCGGGGATGATAATAATAATGGAGTAGCCGACAAAGATGGTTCAGATAGCCCGATTTTATTTATTAAACAGGGTACAGTCTCCATTGAAAATGTCACCCTGGAAAATGGAGTAGCAAAAGGGGGAGATAGCAATAATGGTGGTGGGGGTGCTGGTATGGGCGGCGCTCTGTTTATCTACCAAGGCAATGTTAAGCTGACTAATGTCAATTTCAAGAATAACCACGCTGTAGGAGGAAGTCGAGGAATATCAGGACTGGGTCATAGTGGCGGTGGTATGGGCGGTAACTCCAGCTCCACAGGGGGAGGCGGTTTGTTTGGCAGTACTGGAGCTACTGACCCAGCAGCTTATATTACTCCTGGAAGCAAAGGGGATGATGGTGGAAATAACCCTGGTTCTGGGGGCAACCCTATAGGGAGTTTTGGTGGTCGCGGGGGTAAGGGTGCTGGAGGAGGCTACAATAATGGAGGCGCAGGAGGTGCAGGAGGCTTTGGAGGAGGCGGAGGTATTGGTGGTGATAAGGGCTTTCTAGGCGGCTATGGAGGCAATGGAGGCACAGGAGGTTTTGGAGGTGGCGGAGGCACAGGAGGTTTTGGAAATTTGTGGGGTAAAGATGCACGAGGAGGTTTCGGCGGTGGTAGCGGAGGTGCAGCCGCTGGTTTTGGTGGTGGTGCAGCCAGCGGTTCTGCTGGTTTCGGCGGTGGTAAAGGTGGAGCAGGTATGGGAGGAGCAATCTTTATCCGTACTGGCACTGTAAACCTAAATAATGTTACCTTTGAGAATAATTCTGCCACGGGTGGAACAGGATCAAACAATGGTCAAGGTTTAGGGCATGCCATCTTTATTATCAACTCTGCTGCAAAAACTGCTCAAGAAAATCAGGGTAATACTCAAGGAATGCCCAGTGATCTGGCTATTGTTAATGGCAATGGGGTATATATTTTAGGTAACTCTCAGAATAGTAGTGGGGCTGGAGCTTATGGAGTTGAAAATATAAACGATACAACAGCTAACATGTCTCCCAGTTTTACTGCCCCTGCTAGTTTACAGGATGTGCCTGAAGATAAAGACGAATTATCAATTATTGATTACTATACTCCCTACTCAATCAATGGTTTATTGCATCAAAAAGTAGCAGATAATAACCTAAAAGCCACCTTAAAAGGAATAGCAATAGTAGGAAACACCGCTAACCCAACCACAGAAGGTAAGTGGAAATATTCAACTGATGATAAAAAGACCTGGTACGATATTGGCGCAGTAGGGGATAACAACACAGCTTTAGCATTAAGTGCGAATACATTTATTATCTTCGTTCCTGTAGCAAATTATGACCAAAACCCACCAGCATTGCAAATAAGGGCGATAGATGAAACCTATACAGGCAACTTTACCAACGGTGCAACCCGCCAAACCATAGACACCAGTGTAAATGGAAACGGTCAACCTATTTCAGGGGATGTTGGTACTCTTGGCATAAATATTATAGCAGTACCAGAGGATCCTACAGACATCACCCTGGAAGGAAACACAATAGAGGAAAACAAACCCAAAGGAACAGTAGTAGGAGTTTTGGACAATAATGACCCAGATACGGGAGACATCCAGACTTACAGGTTAGTTTATAAAAATCCCGTTTTCCAAATAAATGGGGACAACCTGGAAACAAAATTACCTCTCGTTTATGATGAAAATGGAGATAACTCTTTTGAGCTATTAATAGAAGTAAAAGACCAAGCTGGAGGAACTTACCAGGAATGGTTCACTGTCAATGTTCTCCCAATTTTCCAAAACTCAGCTCCCACAGATATTATCCTCTCAAACAACAGCATTGAGGAAAACCAGCCAGTAGGAACAGAAATAGGAAACCTGCAAACAGTTGACCCAAACACAGGACAAACTCACACCTACCAAATATTAACCCCAGATGTACCATTTGTCATAGAAAACGGAGTCCTCAAAACCACCGCACTCCTGGACTATGAAACCCAAACCAGTTATGACCTAGAAATAGAAACCAACGATGGAAATGGGGGTACTTACAAAGAAACATTTACTGTTCAGGTCAATAATATCAGTGACTCAGCAACAATTAAATTAACTCCCACAGAGTTAAAAGTGGTAGAAGGACTAAATAACGCAGTTTTTGACGTAACTGTAAAAGGAGCATCAGCACCCGTTTCAGTTCAATATCTCACAGAAGATGGAACAGCTATAGCTGCTACAGACTATACCCAAACAGAAGGACAACTCACCTTTGAGACTAACGGAACAAAACAAATAACCATCCCCATCGTCAATGATAATTTGAACGAAGAGGATAAAACCTTTAAAGTCATTGTAGAGAACCAGGAAGTGACTGTTACCGTAACTGATACCCAAGAAACAGCAGCAACCAGCACTTTACCAGGAAAAGTAGAAAACCTTCTTCTCACAGGAGAAGGAAATATCAACGGAACTGGGAACACGGGGAATAATATTCTCACAGGAAACAACGGTAACAACACACTTTCAGGACTCGGAGGAAATGACCAGTTAATAGGAAACTCAGGAAATGATAACCTCAATGGAGGAACAGGTGCAGACTCCTTAACAGGAGGAGAAGGAAACGATAACTACTATGTGGACAATGTAGCGGACAAAGTAACAGAAAACCCCAATGAAGGAACAGCAGACCGAGTTATTAGTTCCGTAGAATATACCCTCACAGAAGATAGTAACGTAGAAAACATGACCTTAAATGGTTCTGCCCCCATAGATGGTACAGGAAACAGCCAAAATAATAACCTAGTAGGGAACAGCAAGAATAACACCCTAACTGGACTAGCAGGAAATGATATTCTCGACGGGAAAGCAGGAGCTGATAAGCTGTTAGGAGGTACAGAAAACGATACCTACTATGTAGATAACGTCTTAGACGAAGTAACCGAAATAACTGGTCAGGGAACAGCAGATAAAGTTATCTCCTCTGTAAAAGACTATACCCTGCCCGATAATGTAGAAAACCTGAACATCATAGGAGACAAAGACGGGAATGGTACAGGAAACAGCCTGAATAATATTATTACAGGGGATAGTTCAGATAACATCCTCAAAGGAGAAGGAGGAAATGATAACCTCAATGGTGGAGCGGGTGTAGATGAAATGACAGGAGGACCAGGAAATGATATCTATACTGTAGATGATCTGGCTGACGTAATTAAAGAAATTTCAGGTACAGGTCAGGGAACAGACCTAGTGTTCTCACCTTTAGAAGACTATACCCTACCCAATAATGTAGAAAAACTCACCCTCCAAGGCAATATTAATGGAAAAGGTACAGGAAACACCCTCGCGAATACAATAACAGGAGATAATTCTGATAATATTCTCACAGGAGGAACAGGAAATGACCTTCTCATCGGGAAAAATGGCAATGATACTCTGATAGGGGGACAAGGAGCAGATCGCTTTGACTTCTACTTACCAACAGAAGGAGTAGATAGCATTACAGACTTCACAACGAAATCGGACAAGATTTACATTAAAGCTACTGGTTTTGGTGGTGAACTAACAGTTGGAACATTAACCAGCGAGCAGTTTGTAACAGGAAGTGCAGCATTAGATGACAATGACCGTTTCCTTTATCACAACGGAGCATTATTCTACGACGTAGATGGTACGGGGGCGGGAATACAAGTTCAACTAGCTAATATAACAGGTTCAGTAGTTGCAAGTGACATCATAATCTTCTAAACCTAATGTAGGGGCTGGTTTAGGGAATAACTATTGTAATAACAAACAAGCTTCATATCAAAACCCGCCCCCACCCAACCGTAAACTGGGGCGGGTTTTGAATTAATATCCAGTGTTTCAATGTAGGGGCGGGTTTAGGGAATAACTATAGTAATTACAAACAAGCTTCCAACTCAAAACCCGCCCCCACCCAACCGTAAACTGGGGCGGGTTTTGAATTAATATTTAAACCCGCCCAGGTATTTTTTATTTCAAAAGGCTATATATATGGGCGGCATCTTTTCCCATTATCAGGCTAACATACAAGAGCAACAAATGTCAACCCCCGAGGGAAAAAATTTGGCGTTATAGCAAAGAGGGGAATAGTATTGACATTATCAAAATCTAAAACTTAATAATAGTAAGGGTTTTCCTTCTGCCTTCTGCCTTCTGCCTTCTGCCTTCTGCTATATCTTCTAAAAGTCGGGATAATAGACCTTTTGCGAAAATCGAACCAAAATCAATTTTTATATTTATTTCATGTAACCCACATTCCGCACGTCATTTTGCAATATACCAATTCAGACGAAATCGGCGATGCCTGCGGCGGGCTGCGCCTACGCAGACAACTATTTTTAGAGGCAAATTAAGTACTTATACTTAGCTTATTTAAGATATTGGCGATCGCAAATTTGTCAAAATCTACCCTAAATTCAGTAATCAAATGGAAATGTTGGGCAATCAATTAGGCTAAATTTTGAAGTGCGGAATGTAAGATTAATATTATAGCAAATTAATTTAAGAGTGATGAACGAAAAACAATTAAATTTAAGGTTGCCAGAATCAGAAATGGAGATACTAAAACGTTACGCAAAGAAGGTAGGTAGGACAAAGACTGACATTGTTAGAGAATTGATACGTTCTCTCAAAAATCTTGAAAACTAAGGAATTGCTGTCGCCATGTCTTTTTATTGGTTCGCTTACATCCCCCGTTGATTTCAGTGGTTATTTTTTGAGGAGAAATTCAACGGGGGTCTTACGCTCACATTTCAGGATAATTTAATAATTTTATGAGTCATACTCATACTTTCTTCATAAAGCAAATCACTGCCCCAACGCTGCAATTGTTGACCGAGTAAAGTTTCTGTTTTTTGATCAAATAGAGGAGTAACTTGCTGAATACGACAGGATTGAGCGCCCCCACCTGCCTCCATCCGCATACATCCCATAGTTTCTGAACACAAAACTGTGCAGCAGTCTGCATTAAGATTAGTAGAAGTAAGTTTGAGACTAATTAAATCTCCAAGAACATCACCGACCTCAGCAACGGGAATTCCAGCTAATTCAACTTCAACGGGTCGTTGGTCTTGATTAGTAAACTTCACCCGTCTAATATCGTAATCACCCCCTTCGGACTTCATTGCTACAGGCTGCCATTGCAGACGACTTGCTAGCCAACCCAAATACATAAGCGCTTGAGTTGGGTTGCCCTTTTCATAGTCAATAGTTACGCGGTCAACTTCCCAGATCGCTTCCCGACGCTCAGGAGGATCAAAAGCTTCTGCCGCTAGCTCTTGCCATGGTGCCAGCCTGCCCCAATTTAAATCAGCAATAGCCATGCCCCCTTCAACCAACTCAGTAAGTTTAAACAAATCTGCTTCTGGGTCATTAAAATTACTCGAATCAAAGATCACATGATCGCTTTGAGCGACAAGTCGTTTAAACAGACTGTAATCAGGTTCTGGAGTTGCTTTCCACCAGACAAACTTAGGCAGTTCACTAATAGTTAATTCTGATATTACTCCCCCAATTCTTTCGAGAGCTGCTGCCGTGCCCCGCAATGTTATATATTCACAACAAACTAGGGTTGTTTGGCTACGTTTGTTAACAGGACAATAAGCTGATACCTGGGCTGTTACCCCTTCATCTTCTCCAGTAGTGGGACACAGAGTAATAATTCTACAAGGATTAGAAGCAGCGATCGCATCTGCCACTCCAGCACCTTCTAAATCTGGTGAATATTGTTTTGCCGCTATTTTATTCGCTGCGGTTAATTTACCCTCTTCTTTTGCTTGTGCGAACTCTTCTCTTAATTTATCTAATAATTCCTCATTTGATTTTCCTGTCACCTCCATACCATAACTTTTTTGTGCTGCTTTAATAGCAGCAGTAGTTCTAGGTCCTGCTATCCCATCAACAGGGCCTGTATAAAATCCCAGTGCTGCCAACAGTTGTTGGCTTGCTTCAGGTTCATAAACAATAAAACTAAAAGTTGTAGCTCTAGTAGCAGCAGGTCCTGAGTCCCCTGTTGCTCCGTACATTTGCCAAATTGCTCGCAACTCTGACTCAATATAATCTATGGAGACATCTTTGGGAGCTTGGAGAGAAACTAGGGGTGGAGAATCAGTTCTTTTTGTCATAATAGTTGATGGTTGATAGTTGATAGTTGATAGTTGATGGTTGATAGTTGATGGTTGATAGTTGATAGTTGATAGTTGATGGTTGATGGTTGATGGTTGTATAAAAGCCAAGCCTTCTACTGATAGTTGATAGTATTCTATGAACAATCAACAATCAACAATCAACAATTAACAACCAACTAATTAAAGTCTGCGCCAGCGGCGGCCATCACGATTGAGGAGAAATTCCGCTTCTGAAGGTTCCCAAGTACCAGCTTCATATTGAGGAATAGATGCTGGATCAGCAGGCTCTTCCCAAGCTGAGAGGGCAGGTGTCACGACGCGCCATGCTTCTTCCACTTCATCCGCACGGGTAAACAGAGTTTGATCTCCCAACATACAATCTAGTAAGAGACGATGATAAGCTTCAGAAGTAGCCATCCCAAAAGATGAGCCATAACTGAAGTCCATATCTACTGTGCGGGTACGCAATTGCGACCCTGGCATTTTCGCCTCAAAACGTAAAGAAATTCCTTCATTAGGCTGAATGCGCATCGCCAACACATTAGGATTTGCCTGTTGTGTAGCCGACTGAAATATTAGTAGAGGCACTTCTCGAAATTGAATCGCAATTTCTGTAACTTTTTTAGGTAATCGTTTCCCTGTACGGAGATAAAAAGGAACCCCTTGCCAGCGCCAGTTATCAATCATCAGTTTCATAGCTACATAAGTAGGAGTAGTAGAGTCAGGGTTAACTCCAGGTTCTTCGCGATAACCTAGAACTGATTTTCCCTTCATCCAACCTGCTGCATATTGACCTCGTATAGCCGAGCGATCTAAATTATTCACATCCGCCAAATGAGTAGCTTGCAACACTTTTACCTTTTCCGTGCGGATACTATCAGCATTTAAAGCATAGGGAGCCTCCATAGCTGTGAGACAAAATAGCTGCATCAGATGGTTTTGCAACATATCTCTTAAGGCCCCTGATGTCTCATAGTAACCTGCCCTGTCTTCCACCCCTACTGTTTCCGCTACTGTAATTTGGACATGATCCACAAATTGGCGATTCCATAATGGTTCAAAAATCGCATTAGCAAAACGAAACACCATCAGATTTTGTACCGTTTCCTTCCCCAAATAGTGGTCGATGCGATACACTTGTTCTTCTTTACAAACATTTTGCACTACTCGGTTAAGAATTTGAGCAGAACTTAAATCTTTACCAAAAGGTTTTTCAATAACAAGGCGGTGTTTCATGGGGTCATCCAGCATTCCTGCTGCACCCAGTTGTTTAATACCTGGGGGGAAGAAATTAGGTGACACTGCTAGATAAAATACTCGATTACCTCTTGTGCCTCTTTTGCCATCTAATTCTTCGAGAAAAGCCTTCAATTTCTGATAACTTTCTGGTTCATCCATGTTTCCAGAACAATAGTATAAACCCTCAGCAAAATCTAACCAAAGTGCCTCATTTTCGATCCCATCTGAAAATTCTTCGATTCCCTGTCGCATTTGTTCCCTGAAATAGTCGTGACTCCACTCCCTTCTGGCTACTCCCACAATAGTTGTTTCTGGAGAAAGTCGCCTTTCCTTTTTCATTTGATAAAGGGCAGGAACTAACTTCCGTTGAGTCAGATCTCCTGATGCTCCGAATATAACTAATATGAGTGGTTCTGGGGTGCGTTCTTGTCGCAGTCCAATTCGCAGGGGATTTTCTAATAACATTACCTTTTCCTTGTTGATGGTTGATAGTTGATAGTTGATAGTTAATAGTTAATAGTTAATAGTTGATAGTTGATAGTTGATAGTTGATAGTTGATAGTTGATAGTTGATAGTTGATAGTTGATAGTTGATCTTCTTCCATTAACCATTAACCATTAACCATTAACAATCAACCAATCATTAACAATTATTCATCGTTGAATTGTCTCGTCGAATCCGATCCTGAATAAAAGATTCCACAAGTTTTACATCCTCTGTACTGCCGATAACCAAGGGGGTTCTTTGGTGCAGTTTACTTGGAATTACATCTAAGATTTCTTCTGTTCCCGTAGTCGCCCTGCCTCCTGCTTGTTCCACCAAAAATGCCAGGGGTGCTGTTTCATATAGTAGGCGTAATTTTCCTTCTGGTTTTTTCACAGTGCCTGGATATAAAAACACACCTCCCTGCATCAAAATTCTATGAATATCTCCCACTAATGCGCCACTATAACGAGCTGTATAACCATCATGGCGGTGAACATAGCGAGTATAGTCCCGTATAGCTTCGTACCACTGCCAGAAGTTCCCTTCATTAGTACTATAGACAGGGCCATGTCCAGGTATTTTGATATTTTCCTCAGAAAGGATAAATTCTCCTAAACTCGGGTCAAGGATAAATGAGTGAACCCCATGGCCGAGGGAATAAATCAACATTGTAGATGGGCCATATAATATGTAGCCTGCTGCTATTTGTTTGCGGCCATTAGTCAGTAAGTCTTTTGCTTCTCCATCTAAGTCATCTCCTTCTTGTTGGCGAATGGCAAAAATAGAACCAACGTTTAAATTTATATCTACGTTGGCAGAACCATCAATCGGATCATAGAGCAGAGTATAGCGTCCAATGGGGCAGTTTTCGGGGATGTAGTAAGGTTTTTCCATTTCTTCCGATGCCAAGCGACAAACTAACCCACTTTGTTTAAATACTGAGATAAATACTTCGTTGGCATAGACATCCATCTTTTTGACAGATTCTCCCTGGACATTTTCCTCTCCCGTAAATCCTAATACTCCTACCATTAATCCTGCACGGCTAAGACGACGGGAAATGAGCTTTCCTGCTAGGGCAATGCGATTCATAATTGCACTCAAATCCTGTGCTTCAGGACCAAAGCTCTGGAGTTGCTGTAATACGTGACGGGATAGTGTGGTGCAATCTCTATCTAGGATATGTTCTGGCACGACGATCTGCTCTGGGTTTGTCATGCTTGTCCTCCCTTGCTGACATGGCTCGTTTCTATGTTCTTCCCATCTTAGGCATAGATTTCTCAGTGTGCTTAAATCTTTAGATCTAGTTTATTATTCGATAGTGATTGATTGTGGGCTACTGTTGTTTTCTATGAGTGCTGTCTGTGTCTGCATTTTTACTCCCCTGTTTCTCTAACCAGCTATAAAGTGGTTCTTCCCAGGGGTTTACTTTAAATACTGCTGAGACAAAGCCACCCATAAATGCTACTGGCTGTTTTGTTAGTTCTTTGATTATTGGTGCTAATTCTTCTAAAAACATTTAATACCTCCTTTTTTTTCTCTGATTTTAGCTCGTTTTTCCTCTATCAAAGGCGGTAGAAGGCAACCATCAGTAGAAGGCAGAAGCAGAAGGCAGAAGCAGAAGGCAGAAGCAGAAGGCAGAAGCAGAAGGCAGAAGCAGAAGGCAGAAGCAGAAGGCTTGGCTTTTATACAACCATCAACCATGTATGAAGGCTTGGCAGAAGTAGAAGGCAGAAGCAGAAGGCAGAAGCAGAAGGCAGAAGGCAGAAGCAGAAGGCAGAAGCAGAAGGCAGAAGCAGAAGGCTTGGCTTTTATACAACCATCAACCATCAACCATCAACCATCAACCATCAACCATCAACCATCAACCATCAACCATCAACTATCAACCATCAACTATCAACCATCAACCATCAACTATCAACCATGAACAATGTATGTTTGTCTTTCGGCAGCATGAGCTAAGTCTGATGCAACACGAGAATAATATGGTTGAATGAGCCACCAAATTAGGGGTGATAACCAACCTCGCAGGGTTACAGAATAGGAAATAAAAGTACCACAGAGAGTAGATTCTACTTTATAGGTGACTCTTTGCTCCATTCCAGGAATGGCTAAAATTCTAATACTCAGCAATTCTTTTGGGCGGACATTTTCCACAAATACCCGCACAGGAATGGGGGTTAAGCGAGTCACTACTTGATAAATTAATCCAGGTTTGGCAATTAATCCCAAGGGGGCATTAGTCTTGGAAAATAGGGGATGCCAGGAAACATCGGCGAGGTTAACCAGTTTTTGCCATAAAACATCTACGGGGGCTGTACTGACTACGCGGTAAGTCTTAAAGAGAGAAAACTTACAGCATAGTTTCCCCCCTGCGGCAATTATTTTGAAAGAAAAATTAAGAATCACATTAGACATCTCCCACCTACTAAAAACCTAGACAAACATTGACATAAAGGGCAATTCTATCTGGTTCCCAGGCTCCAACGGTGACTGAGCAGTATTTTTCGATTCACCCACAATCTTCTAACCATTGTTCATGGTTTTCATATTTGTTTTCTTCTCGATGATATTGGGCATTAAAAAGTTTTTTACTGCCCAAACAAATATGTAGTCTCTCTTGGTCTTCTAAAGGCTTTAAATCTTTTCTTAGCCTAGATAGTTTTAGAACTTTTTGTTCTAGTCCTAGTAATTTATTTTTCAACTTGTCTTTTTCCTGGCGGGTAAAAAATCCTTTTTTTAATTGTTTCTCTAAAGACTTTAAAATATTTTTACTATTTTTTTCTTTGGCTCTAATTTTCTCCTTTAGAGTTGTTATATTATTTTGTTTAGCGGTTTTTAATTGGTCAAATGTCTGTTTAGCTTCGGTTGCCATACTGTCTGCGTATGCCCATTGAATATCAAATTCCTTTTGTAATCTTTTTTCTACTTTAGACTCTGTTAAACCTTGTTGCAACCAATTTATGGCAGTACGGCGCATAGACTCGTAAAGTTCACCTATTACATCTAGAACTGGGTGATAAACGAGCTTGGCTTCTATTCCTATTTGTGCGCCGCTCCTTCCCTGTCCCTCAGGACAAAGTTTTTTAGCCATTGCCTATTAAAATTGAACCGATTTTCTCAAGTCTAACACGCCCTGTTCATTAATATCAAAGAGCTTGAGAGATAATTTCGGTCTTTTGTTTAGCATAAGTTCTCGAACCATAGATTCTACAAGAAAAACATTGGCTACTTTTTTTTCATCGCTTCGACTACGCTCGCTCACCGCTTCGGGTCGAGATGCAGCGCACCGCTTCTGTGTAATATCGTTGATTTGTAAGGTTTCTTCTAGCAATCAATTTGCCAGATTTATCCCAGGGTTGAACAGTCTTTGTTGATCTACCTAACTTTTTGGCAAATTCGTTCTCATATTTTCAATTTCCTAGACATTTTGACTACTATTGTCTATCTTAGTCTAGAAAAATGCGCGGTAGCAAAATCAGGGATGATTACGCAAGTTTATTATTGTAAAAGAAGGATTGGCTCTAGTTACTTTTTATTAAGATATATAAACTCTGGGTTGAGCGACCACGTTTTTTTGGTTAGATCAGTATTGATAAGAGCAGAAAAAAATAGTATATGATATTGACAACTGACGTAGCCACTAAGCCTAATTCTTTTATACCTCCTGCTGATTCTAGAACAAGAGTCAGCAAGTTGATGCGGGATATCCAAGATGAAATTTGTCTGGGACTCGAAAAACTCGATGGAGTTAGTAAGTTTCGGGAGGATAGCTGGGACAGAGAGGAAGGTGGCGGTGGTCGTACACGGGTCCTTTGTAATGGTGGTGTGTTTGAACAAGGTGGGGTTAATTTTTCTGAGGTTTGGGGAAAACATCTCCCGCCCTCGATTTTGAAGCAACGCCCAGAAGCAGCAGGACATGAGTTTTATGCTACGGGAACATCCATGGTTCTCCATCCCCGCAATCCCTATATTCCAACGGTTCACCTTAATTATCGCTATTTTGAAGCAGGCCCAGTTTGGTGGTTTGGTGGGGGAGCGGATCTGACTCCATATTATCCTTTTCCTGAAGATGCGGCTTATTTTCATCAGACTTTAAAACAAGCTTGCGATAAGCATCATCCTGAGTATTATAATGTCTTTAAAAAATGGTGTGATGAATATTTTTACCTGAGTCATCGCCAGGAAATGCGCGGGATAGGGGGCATCTTTTTTGATTATCAAGATGGTCAAGTCCCATTTTATCGCGGGCCAGAGTTGACAGGCACGGCAGCATTATATAGTGATAGTATTCCTGCTTCAGAACCGCGCACTTGGGAAGAGTTGTTGGCTTTTGTTACTGATTGTGGTAAGGCTTTTCTCCCAGCTTATGTACCAATTGCAGAAAAACGGAAGAAGATGGAATATGGCGATCGCGAACGTCAATTCCAACTCTATCGTCGGGGACGTTATGTTGAGTTTAACCTAGTCTATGACCGAGGTACTATTTTCGGATTACAAACCAATGGCAGGACGGAATCTATTTTAATGTCTTTACCGCCTTTGGTTCGCTGGGAATATTGCTATCAACCAGAACCAAACACCCCAGAAGCAGAACTGTCAGAAAAATTCTTGAAACCCCAAGACTGGGCAAATTGGCAAGCTGCTTAGTTCTGGTTTGTAACAGATTGACAATAACAAACAAGAGGAATCAAGGTATGGCGCTTGATTCCTTTTGATGTGTGTCAAAAAGATTAATGGGGAGAGAAAATCAGACTTTCTAAAAATCCAGGCTCTATAAAGGATGCTGGTTTACCCCCTCCCTCTTCTAAAAGTTGTAAATATTTTCTGAGTAATAATTGCATATTTGGGGTAGTGTATTGGGGAATAATTTGGTTTAATGCTTCCTGCCAGTGAGCTTCTGTTGGTACTTGATTTATACCTCCTAAATAAATTGTTTCTTTGATTAATTTATCTATTTCTGCTCCTGTAAATCCTGCTGTTTCTTTGATTAAAAATTCTAGCATTGATGGGGGAGGAGTTATTTTGTATGCTTGAGCTCGTTTCTGAAGAATCTCTAACCTTTCCTGACGGTTTGGGGGCATAACTATGAAGATTTCATCAAAACGTCCTGCTCTAAATAATTCTGGTGGTAGTACCGCTCTATCATTAGAAGTGGCGATGAAAAATATGGGATATTGGTGGTCATTTAACCAGGAAAGAAATGTGCCGAATTGTCTTGTTGATACTCCTGAACTGTCACCCCCTACTCCTGCAAAAGCTTTTTCTATTTCATCCATGAATAAAATATTGGGTGCGGAAGCTTCAATGGCTCTTAATGCTTCGTGAGTATTGCTTTCCGATTCTCCTACCCATTTTGATTGTAAGCGAGAAATTTCAAAATTAATTTGGGGAACGCGCCACTCTTGAGCGATCGCCTTAGCAATAAATGATTTACCACATCCTGGAAAGCCTTCTAATAAAATAGCACGGGGTAATAATTCGGGTCTGGTATCTTGTTCAAACCAAGCTTGTCTGCTCCGAATCCAGTTTTTAATTCCTTCTAATCCCCCTACGTCATTTAATCCTTGTCCTTGAGGACTATAATATTCTAAAACTCCTGTTTTTCTAATCTCTTGTTTTTTTACTTCTAAAAGTAATTGACCTGCTGATTCTAAGTTTGTCCAGAGATTGCGGGTAGTAATTAATCTTGCTGTTTGGATTGCTGCTTGGAGAGGCATCCCTTGAGCTTGTTCTGATAATCTTCTGGCTTGTTCTTCTTGAAGTTGATATTTAGCTTCAGCATTACTAAATACGTCTTGATACAGTTCTTCTCCAATGGGTAAAGGTAAGTCTAAAATATGCACGTAGGGACGAAGAATTGCTGGGATTGACCAGTCAGCACCTACCACAATTAAACTCATTTTTGGTCGGGGTCTTTTTTCTTCGATAGCAATAATTAATTCTTTGAGTTTTCTGGCTGTTAAATGACAGTCAGGTTCGATTAAAGTTGACCAATCTGGCAAGATATAAGTATGCTGGGCATCTAAATTTTTGTCTGCTTGTTTTTTTAAACGTTCTTGCAAAATCCCTAGAGCTTGAATGATTGGGTCACTATTTTTATCAGGAGGAGAACCTAATCCTTGCCATTGTATTTCTTCAGGGTTATTTGGGTCAACTGATAATTTTTGCCAACCATCAATACTGCTCCAGCGAGCAAGTTCGCCAAAGTCTATATCTGTACTTTTGATTAGGTTTTGATGAGCGGCGATCGCACAGTTTAAAGCACGAGTTTCTTCAGAAGAACGGAGAAAAATTAGGGGACATCTTGCTTGTAAAAGTTCCTGTAGTGAGCGGTTACATTTTTGATAGGGAAGCTCCCAATTCTTGGTTTCGGGTAAGGGTTTTTCTAATTGTATTGTTGTGGGAACTTGGTTTTTTGGCTCAAATAAAATCATTCCTGCTGCGGTGGGGTTAAAATCTTCAGAAAAGCGAGTATTTCTATCATAAAAAGCTCCGTGTAATTCCACATCGCTCAGTTCTGCTCCTGTTAAGTCACTCCCGCATAAATTAGCTTTATTTAGCCGACCTCCGCTTAACCAAGCTCCCCTTAAGTTTGCTCCTCTTAAATCTGCTTCTGATAGCTCTATATTGGGTAAATGAGCACTAATAAGGTTGAGCCCGCGAAAGTCTCTTTTCCCTGCGTTATACTGCTCTGTTAATTGTATAGGATTCATGGTTTTTTCTCTTTCTTTTTGGATGAAGACACTCAAGAATTTATTTGGTAAAACTTAGGACTAAATAAATAAGTATTTAGGCAAAATTAATTGTGTGGGGTGGGGCGGGTTTTGATTGAATTTTTAACGTTGTGATTACAAAGACCTTGGCTAAACCCGCCCCTACAGAAACTTAAAAATCGTCATATTTGTTACCTGCTTTCCTGATATCTGGGGGAGGGGTTTCTTCTTCTTCTTCTGGAGGTGGGGGAGGGGTAGGATTTTTTTGAATTACAATTGGCCTGGGTGGGAGTGGTGAAGGAGGTTCATTTGTGCTCCAAGGATCTGGAGAGGTTGGATAATTTACGGTTTGGGGGTTTGTTGGCAGGGGTTTAATTGGTTGTTTGGGTATGGCTATGGGAGGGTTGGGAGTTACAGGATGGGATAGGGTAGGAGAGGTAAGGGTGTCTGGTGCTAAATTCAAGGTAATTACTGTGTTGCGGTAGCCTTCTTTAATATCGCGAGTCCAGTCACTAATAATTCGGTTGAGTTGATTTTTATCCAGTTGACGGGCTGATTGTTGTTGGATAGTCTGAGAAAGATGGTTGCGATTTTCTTGAACTCGAAAAAAGTCTTCTGGATATCTTTCGTGTGTACCTATCAGGTTTAGGGTATAATTGATTTTTCTATTTCCTGCACTGGGTATGGTAATAGTTAAGGTGTATTCTGGCATTTTTCCTCTCTATTTTAGTTTTTTACTCCACTGAACAAAGGGTAAAACTCCTGCTAAACCAAAGATAATTAAAGTTCCAAGGAAAAAGGCAAAGCGTTGTTCAAGTTTTAATGGTGGACATCCTATATTACATATCCTAATTGGTATTTCATTGGAGGCTAAATCTTTGGGAACAATTCGCACTTTGGTAAAATATCTGTTTGCTCTTTCTGCTCCTGGTTGAATATATTTTAGTTCGTATTGTCTCAGACTTGCTAGAAATTCTATCAAACTTTTGGCTACTGCGTCGGCGTTATCTGGAAATTGATGTACTCCTTCTGTTAATATGGCAATTTCTTTGAGTCTGGGTTGATCTACAATAAACTCTTGAATGTTAATGTCTGATTCGTTAATTTCTTTAGTTTTTACATTGTCTTTGCGGGTACATTTATTGGCTACTTGTTCCATTAGCTTTTTTGTTTTAATTGTTTCATCGTTGGTTAACTGCTCTTCTGTTAATTTTAACTTGTCACAATTTGAGTTTTTATATAAATTTAGCAGGGATTCTCCATATCCCAGGGTATGCACTGTTACTGGTGTTTGGTTTTGAGCTTCGAGGACATTTTTGAGTTTGGTAAATTGCTCTGCTTCTGTTTCTCTTTGATAGTTATGAAAACCATCGGAGAGTAAAATTACTACTAATTGTTTATCAAAGTCATTATTGGTGGTTTCTTGGTTGGCTAAGGGGTTTTCTTCTCGCAAAAAAGTTACTGCAGTCTCTAAGGGTGCATATAAGTTGGTTGAGGCGCAAACCTCAGTTTTGGCGTATTTTTCTAGTTGTTGTTTGAAGTTACTAGAGTTGACTGGTAAGAGATTTTCTTTGAGACTTTGAGGAGTAACCTCAAAATTGCTTTCAGTTTTGTAACAACCGTAACCTAAAGGGGCAATGGAAACATTAATGGGTAAATTTTCTTGGTTAGCAGTATCCAGAAATGCTTGAATAGCGTTAATTGCTCCATTGAGTTTAATTTGGGGATTGGTGGAACTTGAATCATTATGTCTCATGCTCCCACTCATATCTAATAAAATCACTACATCTGCTGGGGTTACTTCTGCTTGATCTGATGTGGGTAAAGTGACTTCTGGTTGAATTGGTGGTTGGGAAATACCTAACCCATCTCGGGTTTCTATTTGAAAATCTCCTTGATTTAAGTCCAGAATGGGAATATTGCGATCGCTTAATACTTTGACTCTCAAGGTAACTAATTCTCCTTCGGTTGTCCACCCAGTAATGGTGGCACAACCTGAGCTTTCATCACATTTTTCTCTTGTTGCTTCTATATTGTTACAACCTGCCATAAGCACACTGAAACAGGAAAGTAAGGTAATGAGTTTAACTTTGCGGGTCAAGGAGGCGATCGTAGAAGACAAAGCGGTATAATTGTTGTTGTTCATCATTTTCGTTGTCTAAATTAAATAGGGTTAAAATATCGTTATGTTTGAGGGTTTTCTTTTCTTTTTCACGCTGCAAAAGTGTTCTGTTAATTTGGATAGAATTAGGAGTTTTACATTTGAGAATTACCTGACGGGATTTGATTTCTAAAGTGGCAACTTCTGGAGGAATATGGGGAATATAAATATCCGCATCTGCTCCTGAACCAATCATTAAAGGTTCTGTAGTTTCCCTAGGAAGTTGAATTGATAATCCTTCCTCAATAATCTCATTTTTATCTTCACTAACCAGTCTTAATTGATCTTCATTTTGAATGCGGGGATGGTCAGAATTGTTCTGATTATCTTCATAACTTTCAAATCCATGACCTGCACGGAGGGCAAATTGATAGGTAGGAGTAGCAGCCATACTGAGAAATAACCCGAGAGCAAGTCCAAGAATGAGAAAAGCCACGGGATCTTCATAGCCTCCTAATTTAATATTTTTCCGTAAAAGTTCTACCACAATTACTGCTATTAGTCCTGCAAAAAAACCAAAAGCAGTACTTTTAATTAGTCGCTGTGTTCCTTTGTTGGTTTCTCCTTCAATACTGTGCGATCGCCAGCCCCAACCTTCTGCTAACCCAACAAATAAACCAATTAAAGCCCAGGTTGTAATTCTAACAATTTGACCTGGTAAGCTCGTTATATACATTATCAGGCTTAAAATAGCTGCCATGAATCCTGCTACTAAACCAAAACCTAGGGCTAACAAAAGGTAGGAAGGTAATACCCGCAAGTTAGCTCGGTGACGGGTGGGATTATTTAGAAATATTTCTGCTACTACCATTCCCATAGCGAGACTGGCTGCAATTATGGGTAAAAGGAAAAAATCGGGGGGAGGTGCGGCTAAATAGTCCGCAGGCAGTAAATTTTCGATGATCTTTTTGCCAAAGTCTAGCCAGATAAATTGGCTGATACTCCACCCCATGAGGGCTGAAAAGATTCCTGTTATGGTATAGAAGTAAATTCTCATGATTGCTGTTCAACTTTATTTGTAATAATAACTGATTTAGATTATATAGCAATAAGGACACTAAGGGCGTAATCGTTGGCGTGGGCTTCTCTGTCTCTGAGAAATATCCTAACCATAGCTTTCTTTACCATCGGGGTTGGGGGAATAAGATTGATCCTACTTAGAGATTAAAAACATCTAGAAAGTGATGATGTTTGATTATTGTATAAACTCCTAATGCCATACCTACTGTTATGGTTGATAAGCCAGTTAAAGTACCTAGACTGGTTTGAAAGAAGGCTTGTTCTGCGTCATTTAGTAATCTTTTGATGGTAAATATGAATAGATAAACAAAGCCAATTACACTGCCTAGTAAACTTAAACAAATAACTACATTTTTGATCATGGATATTAAGACGGCGGCAATGAGAGTAATCAATATTAATAGTAACATCTCCCGCTTAGAGTATTCTTCTGGGTTTTTAGCATTTGTTGCTAAGACAATCACAGCAATGAAACAGCCAGCTATAACGCTAAAAATACTATAAGTTAGGCTTATATATAGAGCTGAACTTAAAGATAGTGCTATATATAAAATGGTAATTGCAAAAAATAGAAAAATGCCAAGTCCATTGCCATTACTTGCTCCTAAAAGACCGCCCACAATACCCCCAATAACTGAACCACTAATTCCTCCTATAAAAGAAGCCCATAATCCTGTAAAAATTAAATAACCTACACCCCAAATAAAATCTAAAGAGCTTTGTAGAATGATTAATAATGTTATGGCAATGGCAGATGATATGGTAGAAAATAAGAAAATTTTAGTTATCCCTAAATAGAGAAAAGCTGCTCGGTTTACTGTGCTTAGTTCACTCTGTAAAAGATTAACTTTAGTTAACAAGGGTTGAAATTGTGCTGCATAAGTCTCTAAGGTTTGTGCTAATTCTTGGAGAAAGGCGATCGCCTGTGCTTTCTGTTCTTTTTTTAAGGATTTCAGCTTATTTTTGTGCGCTGTTTCTCCCAACACCGTCAACAGAGTGATATGGCAGATATCCAACCTTGATGAGTTTTTTGGTTTTTGAGTAAAGCGGTCAATAATTACCTGTTCTCCAAGCTTATACAGTTGTTCTCCTAACTTTTCATAATCATCAACTAATTCTCTTACTGCCTCCTGGTTAGGTTTTCTAGTAACATTCAATAAACATCTTCTGATATCATCTTTTTCCTGTTTACTTAAACTCTCAATTGTTACCTCATGCTGCTGAGGTAAAGATGACTCTTCATTATTCATGGTTTTTCCTCCAAACAAATAGTAAATTGCAGAGGTTGAGGGTTAGCTTTACATTCATTAAGCTGTTTGATTATCTCTGTATAAAGTTTATACTTCTCCAAACTTTTGACCATAAAATTTAATGTTTCTTCTACTTGATAATCTGTAATTCTTGGTAAAATAACTTCCCATGTACCTTTTCCCACAACACCATCCTGCGACAGCTTATATTCCTCCTGAACCTTTTTTACAGCCTTTTTTGTTTCTTCATCAAATTCACCCGTTATTTCTCCAATGTACCATTTATTTCTGCTTAACATATCTTGTAAAACTTTGACATCTTTGTCTTCTGTTGATGAATTAGCTTTTGGTAAATCAGGTAAGTTATCTATTATTAAATTTGACAGATAACTTGTCAGGATATGCTTATAAATTTCTGAAGTTCTTATTGACTCTAATTTTGTTATATCGCCTTGGCTTTTACTTGATTCTAATTCGCCCGATTTTCTTTTTAGATAATTGGCTATGTCACTTTTACTCTCCTCAATTAATGATAAATCACTATTCTCATTCTGCGCTTTTATTAATAAAGATAATATCTCCTCATCAGAAAGCTTTGTTTTTTCCACATCAGTTGTTAAGGATTTATTTGATTCTGAATTGGTTGAGGAGGTCTTCTCAGAAAACCAAGATGGTAAATCAAAAAATACTATTAATATGCTTACTATTATTCCTACAATTAATAAAGTACCCATACTCAACAGGAGCAAGGTATTGTTTGACTCATCAGAATCATTATTTGCTATCTCCTGCTGAGAGTCATCCATTATCTTTCTACTACGCTTTCTATTTTTACTAAGCTTCCTCTTTCTACTCAGCTGCTGAAGATAATCACTGAAGGGATCATTGTCTGAATCACCTTCCCCAAAATTTTTTTTTATATGGTTAAATATGTTGGGGAATTTACTCTCAGATAGGTTATTTTCTAAAATCTTCTGCACTCTTTTAGCTTGACCAATAAGTTGATAAGCCCCTGGATGTCCACGATTTACGCGAATACTTGTGAGTAAATTCTCTATAAACTCTACAGCAATCTGTTGGTACTCCCTTTTTAATTTGAGTAAACCTATTCCCATATCCCCTATTTCACTGTCGATTACTGACTTACTTAAATCAAAACCTATGATTACTAATAAGGTAATATGATTAATAGTGCTACTACTAGGATTAGTATCTCCTTTGAAATTAGATTTTACTTGTTTGTCTCCAGTGCGATGCAATCCAGGACCATAAGTCTGAAAATAGTCGAGCAGTTGACTAACCTGATCTTCTTTGTTGGGGTTTCTGGCAAGATCTAGCAAAATCCGCCTAATATTATCTTCCTCATTTGGTGGTATGGGCGGGTATTTGGGGGAGTTAGGGCTAGTTTGACTTTTACTTAACAATCTTTGCTCATTCATTGCATCAACTTTACTGCTGAAATAAGTTAAAGCTGTTGGATCAGCACAATAAATAGCATTTAAATCGTGGAATTGTTCCAGTCTCCTTACATTCCATGCCCAACCTTGAAAAGAAACTTCACATTTCTCTATTACTTTCAAAGCCAGACAATGCAGCTGCCCAGGAGTTAACTCTTGACCATCTTTGTTAGCCTCAAAAAGAGCAGGATTGGTTTTGATTTGGTTGAATAAAGATTGGATAGATGGTGAATAATTTTTCAAGTACTTCTGGCGAGTGATAACAATTACTGAATGTCCTTGATAGCTGGTTGGGTGATGAGGATTTAAATCCAAACTTGGGCGGTTATTTCTTTCCCAAAACTCTACTAAAGTAGCAATACCATCTGCATCTGTAATCCCTAAATCTTCTTTCTTTAACCAGAAACAACGATAACCGACAAACTCGCGATTTTTATTGTCTTTTTGACGATTTGCCACTGCAAGAATGCAGTATTTTCCTAGATCCCGCGCAATTAATGCTTTCTCACCTGGTTGAGGGGGGTAAGTATCAGGAATCTCAAAAGTTGGTTGTAAAGAGTTGATCTGAATTTCACCATGAAGATCAGTTTTAAAAACAGACTGAAGTACTTCATGTGTGCTGTGGTCTTGATTAGTTACTTGATTGCCATAAAATCCTTTAGATACCCATTCACCATTTCTATTCTGCTCTGATTGATAAATGGGGGAAAACTCGTAAATTTCAATTGCATTCCTCATGGTTTTTTGCTCCTATATCTACTAACTACTAAATTGCCCTAAGTCTTGCATCCCCTCTGCCAGTATGTAACCAATAAATAGGTTCAATTAACCCTACTGGTTGCCAGTATCTAGCTTGCTCAATCACAGCACTCACCCCTTCTTGTCCTCGATTAATTACCTTAACATTAGGTCGATTATTTCCCATAAAGCCAAAAGCGGAACAGAAAAAAGAAGCGGTTTGGCAATTCCAATCTTTCCTCCATTGACTGAGAACTTTTTTGGTTTTGGGAAACTTGAGTCCTGCAAAATTTTCGATGTTGTTTCTATGACTCCATACTCCCCCTTGTTCTGCTTTAGAAAATACCCAAGCCAGGCGATATTCTCTTTTATTTCTATTGTTACTACTAAAGCGATAATCTAACTCCCTTTTCATGTTTTCTAAGGCTTGGGAATATTCCTGATCAAGTTTATGGGAAGAACCATCAACAAGTAAAAGAATGCCTGTAGCTGCTGCACAATCATCTAAATAGGTCATGACAATTTGCTCATCCAGTCTGTTGCGCAATAGGGTGAGCAATTCTCCTGCATAATCTTGACAAGATACCTCTAATCTTAGATTTTTGCCAGTGATCTTGATTATGGGGTTTGACCACCCAGGTTTTAGGGTAATAATTAAACTGTACAATCGCGGTTGTCTAGTAGGTGGTAATGGCTGTCCGTTTTCTAGCAAATTCCTAGCCATCTCGCATAGTATTTGTGTCTCGGAATCAAAGGGTTGAACGGATTCAATAGGACTGTTCGGTTTACTATTTGGCCAGTAAGCTAAGGCTGCCATAAAAGTAGTTTTTCCTGAACCCCGTCCCCCAATAATCCTAATATCACCACTCCCCCGTAAATCTACTGTTTCTGCCATGTTTATTCCTTGGTTTGCTTGAGGTTGTTTTGACTACGCTCAACCACCGTCAATTGATAACTATTAAAGACGTACATCTTTTAAGATTTTCCCTGTATCTAACCAGTAAAGGGGTGAAAGCAAACCATAGGGTTGCCAACAATCACCTTTTCGCAAATATGCGTTTTCTGCCGAACTACCATCATTGGGTAAATAGCGATTAGGACGAGGATCTTTATCCCCCATTACCCCAAAAGAAGAGCAAGCAAAAAATTTTAATTGCTTAGAAGAGGGGAATTTTTTTCTCAAAATATCATGGCTTAAAGGCAAGCGAATTTTAAATAAATCTTGCTCTGGTTCAAGACGACCTGGCCAAAGTTCTCCCCTTTCGCATTTCGCCATAACTACAGCTATTCGTATATTAGCTAACTCTGACTTGTTTTTAGTTTCCGCTTCCAGTCTGTCTAATAAACTGTCAAAAGCTGGTTGATAAACCCTTGTATCTTGGTCTGTTTGCCAATCAGTGAGCATAATTAACCAGTGATTAGTTGTAAATAAATCCTCAAGATAAGACTCTATTTCTGACAATTTGTGACGCAAACCAAGAAGCTCGAACACTTCCCCTGGATAGTCTTTGGCGACTAACTCAATCCTTTTCCCTCCTCCCCCAGGAATGTTAATTTCTAACTGATAGTCTGGATGATATTCTATGTTTCCTTTTGTTCTAGTTGGCGGCACTTTTTGACCTTGTTTAATCACATCTTTAGCCAATCCCACTAATTTTTCTGAGTCAGGACCGATCGCCGTTACTTTTAAACCTTTAAAGTGTTCTTGTTCACCTGTTCTTGCTAGTTCGCCCAGATAGGCGATGGTAGCTAAATAAGTTGTTTTTCCAGAACCTCTCGGTCCAATTACCCTAATTTCTGACATTTTTAGTAGGAGTTATGATCTTGATAAAGAATATAGGGACTTAAATACAGCCAAGGCAGTTCCAATAAACCCCTATTTTTAATGCTGGTAATAAAAAACTGAATTGGTTTTCCTCCTCTTTGATGATAATTTTTAATATTTTTTTCTACTTGATAAAAATATTTTTTGCGAGCAGTTTCATTGAATTTCCACCACTGAGTTCCTCCTGCATAATTATATTGAAATTCTCTACTAACCTTGTCAACATTGCAAAATAAATCAGCTTTGTGCAGACAAATGGCAATGTGTTCCACCTGAGAACAATCCTGAAGAAAAAAGTCGAGCCATTTACCTAGGCGATTTTCCCAAGCCTGAAAATTTAATAAGTCGTCGCGGTTTAAAGTATGGTGATCATTAGCAACATTCAACAAATTGGGAGATACCAGATCTCGATGAGGAGGTAAAAGTAAAATAATTCCTACACATTCGTTTAATCTTGTTTTAAAATCTTGCCAAGCTGCAGGGTTTTCTTGCCGCCATTGTGGACTATCCCACATTTCTCCTGGAGTATCTATCCAAACAGAATTAACTTGTTTTTCCCCTCCTGGGAGTTGCACATTTAAAACCAGGGGTTGTTGTTCTTCCGTTCTAGTTGGTACCATTTGATTAGTGTCAGGGTTAATATAATTTTCCCTGAGAGTTTCATAGTCTGGTTCTACGATTTCTACACAGTTTTTGTTGTAGGGATTAGCCAACTCCAAAACAGTGCTACTTTTACCCACAGAGCGATCGCCGATCACTACCACACTCATTTAATTAAACCTCCTGCTAAAGGAAACCCTGTATAAGTAATTTTCTCTTCTGTCATCACCCATTCTTGACGGGGTATATGAGTTAAATCTGCTTGAGTAATTTTTCCCGAAAGAAAATGTAATTGCTGATTTTCTGAACCGCGCAGGACAAAATTCCCAGCCAATTTTTCCACAAATAACCCATCAATAAGTAAGTCTGTGTATTGCAGCAAATCCACAGCCCCAGGAATTTTGCCTGACTGTAATTCCTCAAGACGATATCCAGACCAAGATAAAACAGTTTTACCAGTAGCTTGAACCCGACGGGCTAATTCTGTCAGGGCGATCGCCTGAGCAAAAGGTTCACCCCCAGAGAAAGAAATTCCTGCAAGTTCTGGTAATTGCCGCAACACTTCCCATACCCGTTCCACTGTCACTACTTGATTTAAACGAAATGGCAAATAATCAGGATTTTGGCAACCAGGACAACGGAAGGGACAGCCCTGTAGCCATAGTACCATACGGGTTCCAGGGCCATTAGCGCGAGAACGAGGCAAGCAATGAGCTACATTGAGTAATAGAGGCTGAGTCATTATTTAATATCCCTGAGCTTGTTGACGACGGGGAGACTTTTTGCTTGTAGTGTTTTCAGAAACTGATTCAGCTTCCGTCTCAATTGTTACAACCTCCTGGGGTTGGGCTGAAGTTTTGTAAAGTACGTTAGCATACAAATACCGCCATTCTTCAGGAACTGGTTGATGATCTAAATGAGTCCACTCCAGTTGATAACCTTGTTGTTGGAACAAGCGCATTGCTTCTATAGTACGCGAGGCACAGGAATGGGATTCTTCTGGCGGCCCAAAAAGATTAATTTCTTCCCCATTAAACTGAATGCGCATCTGTGTATTCACCCCTTCGTGAGTTTGTACCTCAATAACCATATCCCCATCATCTCTGCCCAAAATACCAGCAGCATAACCAACTGTTTGCCAGGAATTAACCAAATTATGAGCTGCTTCTTCAATGCGACCTGCTTGTGCAGTCAATTCAGTTATTTCTGCGTGAAGAGTTTCCAATTCGCCCTCAGAAAACTGCCCAGTTCTTAGCTGTTCGCTCCTAGCGATCAGGTTTTCTCTGAGAGTAGATGGAAGGACTACGTCCAGTTGAGATATTCGCTCGTGCAAATAGTCAACTTGAGCATTCCACTCTTGACGTGACTGTTGAATAACCTGGATACGTGCATCATCGAGAGCTTGTAAATGAGCCTCAGCCGCCGCTAAATTATTCTCATTAAGAGCTTGTGTTGTTTGCTCCAAAGCTTGGCCTACAGTTTCCTCATCTAATAATTGTTGTTCCACCAGAGTTTGGTATTCCTTGCGGATTTTAGGGAGCTGGGACTTCAAGCCATTAACTTTCCTGGCTGCATCTGCTGCAGGTGCTGACTTAGAAGTATTTTTTGGCAAATTTACTGTCACCCTTGGCTGACCTGAAGTAGAACCACTCCGCCTAATTTCAGCAATTTTGCCTTTAATTTCTATTTCCTGCTGTCGAGCTGCTTCTTTTTCTCGCTCAATTCGTTCTTGATAAGCCTTTAGCGCCGCTCCTGCGAGTACCACAACTGCTATTCCTGCTGCTGCACCAGCAACAGCGGCTGGTGCAGCCCCTGCTGTTACTGCATATGTCTTGACTCCACTCATTGGTTTTCCTACTACTTCCTTATTTATTAATTTACTAAATTTATCTTTAAAAACACAACCCTCAAAGCATTTTAATTTTTACAACATAATTAATTGTCCTGGCTTTTCTAATTACTCGTTGCCAAATCGATTTTTATGCGGTTTTTGATATAAAGTTTTTTAAAGATTTGGCAAGTGGACTAAAAGCTTTTTACCCTAAGGGTTTAAGAACTTAAGTAGTTCAGCCAAATTATTTACACAATTTCTGACGGGGCGGGTTCACCGAAGATCTTTGTGAGCAATTGAGCAAAAAATCAAAACCCGCCCGAACCTGCGGTAATTAATGAAAGTGCGACCACTTAGCAACTCTAATGACATTCCCCAAGAGTGAAATCATGTATGACAAAGAATAATAAGAATTTTTGCCTATTCTTGCCTTGAGGACTTGGCAAAGGAGTCATTAAGAGAGACAATGGGAGCAGAGTACCCAATATGATATAAATCTGCTTCGTGGAAAAGCTTCGTACTGTCTCAGATACTAAACGTGATTTCTATTCTCATCACAAGCGCCCCATAAATTCTGTTTATCGGCGGGTGGTGGAAGAGTTACTTGTGGAGATGCACCTGCTCTCTGTTAATGTTGATTTTCGTCCTGACCCGATCTACTATTTGGGGGTGGTTAGCTCTTTTGAGAGTTTTATGCAGGGGTATAAACCAGAGGAGGATAAAGAGTCGATTTTTACTGCTCTTTGTCAGTCAGTGGGGGACTCTCCTGGGCATTATCGCGCTTGTGCAAATAATGCTTTGACTGTAGCCCAAAAAATGGGTGAGCAATTGGTTTCTTGGATCATTGACCCTACTCCTATTGCTGATGGTGAGGGTTTGTTGGCTTGTATTCAGGGAATTAAGGATAATGCTAAATTTAAGTATAGCCGTCTGTTTGCTATTGGTTTATATACTCTTTTGCAAAATGCCTCTGAAGAGTTGGTGACAGATGTAAATCGTCGGCATGAGGCGCTGAACAGCTTATCAGCAGTTTTGCATCTCCCAGAAGAAAAGCTGGAAAAAGACCTTGAGGTTTATCGCAGTAATTTGGAAAAAATGGCTCAGATGCTCACTATGCTTAAAGATGTTATGGAGGCAGATCGCAAAAAGCGCGAAGAGCGAAGTCAACAAAAAACTGCTTCTGAATAGTTAATTATCAGTTATCAGTAGTAAAAAGTCAGCCAGAATTTTGACAATTATTAAATAATAGTTGTGCTTTGAATAATTGTTGTGGGAAAAATCTAGGGAGAGCTAAGATTGAATCTCAAGAAAATAGCAAAATTGCTTTAATTTAACCTAAATATGAAAATAAAAAGGTAGGGATACAACAAGTTTGTGTCTCTACCATAATTTATGGGGCTGGGGTTAGTTGGCTAAAAATCTGGTGTTGGGTTTTTTGGAGCATGACGCACGCATACAGGAAGTGGGGAGTAAGGAGTAGGGAGAGTTGATTTACACAAAATATTATGGGACACCATAAAAGTAGTAAGTAGTAAAAAATATAAAAACTAATGACCAATGAGCTTAGAGCTTAGAGGATAAAGGACTTTTGAATCAGACTGTGATAGACAATGCTAAGGTAAGAGGATAATTTGCAAGTCCCAAGCTATGAGGGAATTGATGATCAGATTGTGTAACAACGGTAACAGTAAGGAGGAAAGAAAATGCCAGAACCAGAAAAATTAGAGAGAGGGAAAAAGTTCATCGAGAAAGGTGATGAGTTGAAACAACAAGGAAACTTGGAAGAAAGCATAAAAAGTTATCAGCAAGCGGCGAGAGTAAGTCCAAATTCAGATGAACCGCTAATGAAATTAGCAGCGGTTTATGAAGAATTAGAGAACTGGGAAGAAGCGGTTAACTATTATTATCAAGTGGTAAGCTTAAGACCAAAGAACTATAAAGCATACGTCCAGTTAGCACAAGGATTAAAAAAACAGGAACGGAACACAGAGGCGATCGCTGTTTATCAAAGAGCAATGCTGGCAACAGAAGGGTTGGGACCGAAGTTATCTAAAGATTTGGGGGACTTATTCTCTCAATTACAACCGCAAAAAGAGGCGATCGCTGCTTATCAAAAGGCGATCGAACTTAAACAGGATTGGCCCGCTAATTTTTACGCTAAGTTTGCTCAATTGTTACAGCAGGAAAAATTGCTGGATGAAGCTATTACTTACTGGCAAAAAGCGATTGCAGTGAGTGAGGAAGAAAAACCCTGGAGACTCTATCAAAGTTTGGGTAATGCTCAAGAAAATCATGGTATGCTAGATGAGGCGTTAATTAGCTACAAAGAGGCAATTCAGTCTAATCCAGATCTGGCAAAAACAGGGTGGAAAATTTATAACAGTATCGGGGATATTTTCATCAAAAAAGAACGACTTGAAGAGGCAATGAAATGCTATCAAAAGGTGATTGAGTTAAAACCAGATTTTCCTCAAATTTACCGAAAATTGGGAGATATTTTCATTAAACAACAAAAACCAGAAGAGGCATTACAGTATTATCAACAAGCTGTTTCTTTGTCTAATGCTTAGTCATTAGTCAGTAGGGGCGGGTAACAGGATAACAAGTACTCACACCCATAACCTGAAGCTCATTTCCCGCCCTCTCCTTATTAAACTAAATTACTACAAGCAACTAATGATTAATTTAATACTTGGTGCAAATATTGCCCAGTATAGGAATTGTGATTTTGGGCGATTTCTTCTGGTGTCCCCACTGCAATTATTTCTCCGCCTAAATTACCTCCTTGGGGCCCTAAATCTATTACCCAGTCAGCACAACGAATAACGTCTAAATTGTGTTCAATAACCACAATACTATTGCCTTTATCTGTTAACCTTTGCAAAACATTTAACAGGTGATGGACATCATAAAAAGATAAACCTGTGGTGGGTTCATCAATTAAATAAATGGTCTTTCCTGTAGCTCGGCGAGATAATTCAGTGGCTAATTTTACTCGTTGTGCTTCTCCTCCTGATAAAGTAGTGGCAGGTTGACCTAATTTTAAATAGCCTAATCCCACATCAATTAAAGTCTGTAGTCTGCTAGCTGCTCTGGGTATATTTGAGAATACTTCCAATCCTTCTTCAACGGTCATATTCAAAACCTCAGCAATGGAATAATTTTTATATTTTACTTGCAGGGTTTCCCGACTATAGCGCGCTCCTTTACAAACTTCGCACTGCACATAAACATCAGGTAAAAAGTTCATTTCAATGATATTTACTCCTTGACCGCCGCAAGCTTCACATCTTCCTCCTTTGACATTAAAAGAAAAATGCCCTGGTTGATAACCTCTCGCTTTTGCTTCAATGGTGAGGGAAAAAACTTCCCGAATGGAGTCGAAAAGTCCTGTATAAGTTGCAGGGTTGGAACGGGGTGTTCTCCCGATAGGTGATTGGTCAATTACTATTACTTTGTCTATTGCTTCTAGTCCATAAACTTTTCCTAAACCTTGGGGAAAAGGTATTTTTTTCGTTAAATAATGTTGCAATGCTGGATGTAAAATTTCTCCAACTAAACTAGATTTCCCAGAACCAGAAACTCCAGTTATACAAACTAATTTTCCTAAAGGTATTTCTACATCTATGTGTTTGAGGTTGTTTTTATGGCAGTCTTGTAAGACTAATGAAAGTCCATTTCCTTTTCTTCTTTCTCTGGGAGTTTCAATTACTTTTCTCCCTGATAAATAAGCGCCAGTGAGGGAATTTTCCGCCGCCAGTAATTTGTTAATGTCTCCTTGAACAACTATTTCTCCTCCATGAATACCTGCTCCTGGCCCAATATCTACGATTAAATCTGCACTGCGGATTGTTTCTTCATCATGTTCGACAACGATTAAAGTATTGCCTAAGTCTCGCAGTTGTTTTAAAGTAGCTAAAAGTCTAGTATTATCTCTTTGATGCAAACCAATACTAGGTTCATCTAAAACATAGAGGACTCCTGTTAATCCTGCACCTATTTGCGTTGCTAATCTAATTCTTTGTGCTTCTCCTCCTGATAAAGTCATGGCTGCTCGATCTAGGGTAAGATAATCTAAGCCAACATTGAGTAAAAATTGTAGTCTGGATTTGATTTCTCTAAAGGCTAATTCGCCAATTAATGCTTGACGTTGACTCAGTTGCATTTGATTAATTTTGTCTAAGCATTCTTGGATGGAAACTCGGGTTAAATCGGTGATTTGATATTGTCCTAATTTGACTGCAAGTGCTTCTGGTTTCAGGCGTTTTCCCTGACAAACTTCGCAGGTTTGATTAACAATATACTGCGCTAATTTTTGTTTGATTGCTTCGGAGTTGGTGTCTTGATATTGTTTATTGAGGATGGGAATAACTCCTGCATATTTACGGGGTTTTTCCTGGGTTTGGTTGTTGGGATAAATAGGGCGATCGCTGCCAAATAAAATTATTTGTTGTTGTGCAAAAGTAAGTTGATGCCAAGGAGTTTTTAGGTCAAAATTATAGGCCTGAGCTACACTATTTAAAAGGTCAAGATAGTAGGAGTCACTTTTATCTGCCCAGGGTGCAATTGCTATCTTGGTTGGTGCTGTTGGATCTGGGATAATTAAGTGAGGGGAAAAGGTGGGTAAACTTCCTAAACCATGACAGTTGGGACAAGCACCGTAGGGGGAGTTAAAGGAAAATAATCTCGGCGATAATTCTTCCATTACTGCTCCATGTTCGGGACAGGCAAAGTTTTCCGAAAAAAGGATTTCTTCAGGTTGATTTTCTCCTGCTGAATGATTTAAGATTTGAATTAAAGCCAGACCTTCTGAAATAGGCAAACAGGTTGCAAGAGAGTCTGCTAAACGCTCTTCTATTCCTGGTTTTTTTATTAACCGATCTACTAAAACTTCAATTTGGTGTGTCTGCTTTTTATCTAACTCAATGTTGTCGGCAAGTTCTCTAATTTCAGAGTTAATTCTTACCCGAACAAATCCTTGAGTTGCTAAACTGGATAAAAGTTGTTTATGAGTACCTTTTTTGCCTCTGACTACAGGAGCAAGTATGTGGAACTTGGTACCGTCTGGGAGAGACATCAGGCGATCGCACATTTCATCGATGGTTTGAGGGGCGATCAAATGATTACAAATCGGGCAATGTGGTTCACCTGCTCTCCCAAAAATTACTCGCAAATAGTCGTAAATTTCAGTAACAGTTCCCACTGTAGAGCGAGGGTTATGGGATGCAGACTTTTGGTCAATAGAAATAGCGGGACTTAACCCCTCGATCGCATCTACCTCTGGTTTATCTAATTGTCCCAAAAATTGACGCGCATAAGCACTTAAAGACTCAACATAACGTCTTTGTCCCTCTGCAAAAATTGTATCAAAAGCGAGGGAAGATTTCCCCGAACCTGATACTCCCGTAAACACAATTAATTCATTTCTTGGTAGTTCCAGGTTGATATTTTTTAGGTTATGTTCTCTTGCACCACGAATGCGAATATTTTGGTTCAATTGAGTCATCATTAATTAGCTGAATTGAAAATAAATTTTAATTAATCAAGTTGGAGCACTCTTTTAAGTTTTCTTAAAATTATGGTAGCAAAAATCCAGCTCATTGTCAAGGGAAATTCTGAATTTTTTCCCGATATTTGGCGAGAAAATTGCTTAATTATTATCTGGGTTGTAGGTAACAGAAATCCCTGGTTTGGTTGGGAAAACAAACCAGTACAGATAAAATATTAAAGAACCTGATATAATCATTTGGGAATAAAAAAAAGAACAATGAAGAGACAAAGAGTTTTATCAGGAGTTCAACCTACAGGAAACTTACATATAGGTAACTATTTCGGAGCAATTCGTAACTGGGTAGAAAATCAGAGTAATTATGACAACTTTTTTTGCGTAGTAGATTTACACGCTATCACCGTACCCCATAATCCTCAAACCCTAGCAGAAGATACCTACACAATTGCAGCTTTGTATTTAGCCTGTGGAATAGATTTAGAATATGCTACCATTTTTGTCCAATCCCATGTAAGCGCCCATAGCGAATTAGCATGGCTACTCAACTGTATCACTCCCCTCAACTGGTTAGAAAGAATGATCCAGTTTAAGGAAAAAGCAGTGAAACAGGGAGAAAACGTAAGTGTAGGATTATTAGATTACCCAGTGCTGATGGCAGCAGATATATTACTTTATGAGGCAGATAAAGTACCAGTAGGAGAAGACCAGAAACAACATTTAGAATTAACGCGGGATATTGCTGCCAGATTAAATGATAAATTTGGGAATAAAGATGAGCAAATCCTGAAAATACCAGCACCTTTAATCAGCAAAGAAGGTGCGAGAGTAATGAGTCTGACAGACGGGACTAGCAAAATGTCTAAATCAGATCCTGCTGATTTGAGTCGGATTAATTTGTTGGACTCTCCAGAATTAATTCAGAAAAAAATTAAACGGTGTAAAACAGACCCAGTAAAAGGATTAACTTTTGATGATCCAGAACGGCCAGAATGTAATAATTTACTTACCCTTTATGGTTTATTTAGTGGAAAAAGTAAAGCAGAAGTGGCAGCAGAATGTGAGGAGATGGGTTGGGGACAATTTAAACCTTTATTAACTGATACAGCAATTGCAGCCCTTAAACCCATTCAGGAAAAATACCAACAAATTCGGGAAGAAAAGGGGTATTTAGATTCAGTATTGCACTCAGGAAAAGAAAAAGCTCAAACAGTTGCCAATCAAACCCTTTTGCGGGTAAAAAATGCCCTGGGTTATTTACCTCCTTTGTAAATTTACTTTCCTTCTCGACCATCAAAAAAAGACAAGGAAGATAGATATTCTTTGTCTTTTTGACCACCAATAATTAAAATTATTAACAAGCAAATTGAATAACACCTCGTTTTCCATTAGTTAACCAATGGGTATCTTCAGTATTTAATCTAGTTATTAGGGAGGGTTGAAGTCCACAAACAATTTCTGATTTCAGAGTGCGTAAAGCTACCAAAGGAGTAGGAAAATAAGAGACAATTTCTGCAAAAGGAGTGGTAAATGACCAATGGCGATCGCCTAATAAGCGACGATAGTTAGCATCCCCTTTAATAATAGTTAAACTAGCTTTAGTTAGTTCAAGCATTAAATCTTCAGGCATTTCCCAGAAAACTAAAGGTGAAGTCCAAAAAAGATGTTCTTTTAATTGTAAACCTTGAGAAGTGATATATTTTTTCAGTCTCATTGCGAAAGACTTAACTTCATTATCCTCTTCGAGGAATAACCTATCTAGCAAATCATCAACATCCTTAATTATTGCATCAGAAACAAAGGTAGGATGGGCCTTTAAATGTAAACAAACTGTCTGAGCTAACTGAGTATTTAACAGATAATCAACTAAACATAAATCACAAAAAAGTTCAACCCCCGCATTATCAATAATGACATCAATCCGTTCAACAGAATTAACAGCCAGCCAATTAACTAATTTTTCCGTATCATCCACCAATAAATTACCTTGTTCATTTTCCCTATATATCTTATGTTGAATTTCTGGTTCTGGAGAAAAAAGACTCAGATCAAATCTATTACCCCAGAGAGCAGCATAAATAACATTAACAAGTTCATTTTTCTGCCAATTTCCTGAAAGTTTATTTATTTGACTACTAAGGGAATAAACTGAGGTTATTGAGTTTTCTAAACCTAATTTCTTTTGGCCTGCATAAGGATCTATAACTAAATTAAAATAATCAATAGCTTCTATTACTCTCCGATAAAAATAAGCCTCAGCGAAATACCAGGGGAGAGCTAACCATGATTCACCTAAATATGGTTCTATATATCTATACCAATCAACCACATCTAGAGCGCATTTTTGGGATAAAACCGCTCTTACCTTTCCATCAGGTAACTCATCAATAAGAATTTGTAAATTTTCTCTAATTAACATAGGGAAATCATTTTCAATAATTATTCTTTTCCCAATAGCTGGCAATCTTTCAATGAGAGTTTTATGTGCAAAAGAGCCCAACTCTGACACCAGAATAGGAGGAGGATAGTTTGCCATTTTTTTAAGGTATTTTGTCATAAATAACTCCTTGTCCACTCTTTACCCAAACTCCCACCTGGATGGTTGGGGAAAAAATTTTCTTCAGATAATCCTTTAGCATCAATTAAAGTAATTACAATAGCATCAGCAATAGCTAAAGCTCAAGTAGTGCTTGTTGTTGGCAAAATAGTCCAGGAATCTGCTTCCCTCTCAATGGAGGCATTTAACACTACCTTAGCTTTTCTTTTCTTGCAATGGTAGAATTAGGATTACCAACAATAGCAATAATTGGTACTTGACGAGTTTCAAAGCTAGGTAACAAGCGAAGTAAATCATCTGTCTCACCCGTGACTTCGGAGTTAAAATTAAAGTAAGAGGCAAGGAGTTAAAATTTAGGCATTGCTGAATTGAGTCATCAATTATATAGTTTAGGGAAACTACTAAGCCAACTCAAACCCTCTCCCTACTCCCTACTCCCTCATAAAATGCGTCATGGGACAACTTAGCAACGCCAGGGGGGGATGTTTTTTAAAGAATAAAATGATTAAATAAACCAAGGACAAAAAATAATTAACATGGATACAAAAGCCTTTAAACGCTCATTGCAACAGTCGGAAAACTACCACCGTAAAGGGTTTGGTCACGAAGCAGAAGTGGCTAATGTACTAAAGAGTGAATACCAAAGTAACCTGATTCAAGAAATCCGCAACAACAACTACCGACTGCAAAAAGGAGATGTGACTATTCGCCTTGCTCGATCATTTGGCTTTTGCTGGGGGGTAGAAAGAGCAGTAGCAATGGCCTACGAAACTCGCCAGCACTTTCCTAGCGATCGCATTTGGGTAACTAACGAAATTATCCACAACCCCTCAGTAAATCAGCGTTTACAGGAAATGGAAGTGGGTTTTATCCCTGTCATTAATGGAGAAAAAGACTTCTCAGGAGTGGAAACTGGGGATGTAGTGATTTTACCAGCTTTTGGCGCTACGGTGAAAGAAATGGAATTGCTCAATGATAAAGGTTGCACTATGGTAGATACTACTTGTCCTTGGGTGTCTAAAGTATGGAACTCTGTAGAAAAGCACAAAAAACGTGACTATACTTCAATTATTCACGGGAAGTACAATCACGAAGAAACAGTGGCTACCAGTTCCTTTGCCAATAAATATCTGGTGGTGCTAAATCTAGAACAGGCAAACTATGTCTGTAATTATATTCTCAAGGGTGGGAATAAAGAGGAATTTCTGGCTAAATTTAAAAATGCCCATTCTGCTGGTTTTGACCCAGATCAAGATTTAGAAAGGGTAGGTATTGCCAACCAGACTACCATGCTCAAAAGTGAAACTGAGCAAATTGGTAAATTATTTGAGGGGACAATGTTAAAAAAATATGGCCCTACTCAACTCAATGACCATTTTATGAGTTTTAACACCATCTGCGATGCAACCCAGGAGCGTCAAGATGCCATGTTTGAGCTAGTCAAAGAAGATTTATCCCTCATGGTGGTTATTGGTGGGTTTAACTCTTCCAATACCACCCACCTCCAAGAAATAGCGATCGCCCGCAATATTCCCTCCTATCATATAGATAGTGTAGCTCGTATTTGTGATGGAAATAAGGTAGAACATAAACCCCTGGGGAAAGATTTAGAAATCAAAGAAAATTGGCTACCAGATGGCCCGATTGTGGTTGGAGTAACATCAGGTGCTTCTACTCCCGATAAAGTGGTAGAAGAGGTAATTGAGAAAATATTTCAACTAAAAGCAGCAGTAGCTTTAGTATAAGTTAATTGTTTCGTAGTAATTAGTTAAGTAACTACTACGAAACAAACAAAAATTCCGCCATCATCAGAATAGGAATAATGACAGTACCACCAAGGGAGATTAGACGTTATATTACCAGTGATGGTAGAGTTCCTTTTGCTCAATGGTTTGATTACCTTCGGGATACCAAAGCCAAAACTAAGATTAATAAAAGACTTAACCGAGTTAGTCTTGGCAATTTAGGAGATTATCGCTCAGTTGGAGAAGGAGTTTATGAATTAAAAATAGATTATGGGCCAGGTTATCGAGTTTACTTTGGACAAATAGGATTAACCATAGTGCTGCTGCAAAAAAATACTGGACAGACTATAGGAGAAGAGAAAATGCCAACCAGTGATAGCTATCATAATGCTCTAATTGAATCTCTGAAAGAGCCAAAATACGCTGCTGTATATCTTGAAACTCACTTAGAAGAAGACGAAGATGAATTTGACCCAGAATTACTGAAACTAGCATTTAGTCATGTACTAGAAGCTCTTGGAGAAGCAAATTTGACCCCAGAACAAGCTAAATTACATTACGAAAAACTAAATGAATTGTTCGCACAGCGTGGAATTGATGCAATTTATGGCTTGACAACTTGGCTCAATCTTCTTGGATTAAAACTAACTGTTACAGTAGCAGAAAAATCTAGGATTAACAACCAAACTGCTCTAGCTTCGTAGTAATCGCCAAGCGCAATTACTACGAAAAAAATAAACTAATTACTACTAAAAAAAATCAAGCTGCATAGCGAATGATTTCTACCTCAGCACCATTATTAATTGCTGTTTCTGCACGTTTTAAAACTTGTTCAGTAACGCGACCGCTACGCGGCGGCCTACGGCCATCGCTTAAATAATATTCACCGCAATTTTCACAAACTTCTGCAGGAACTTCTTTAAGAATAACAATACAATTTTCCCGTTCCAAAGTAACAGTTACTAAACCTGGTTGAGTATTACCATTTTTACAAATTACACAATTCATATCCTCTTCTTGTTTGCAATTTTAAACAAGGGGCGGGGCGGGTTTTGATATTTTGTTTGTCCTTTTGGATCATAAGTTCTGGCTAAACCCGCCCCTACAAACCCTACAAAATCTACAAATATTATAATTCCGATGACTGCTCGTAGTAATCCCTTGAGCGATTAATTCCCCAGGGAATAATTACTTTAGCAATTACTACAAACTTCTGCAGGAACTTCTTTAAGAATAACAATACAATTTTCCCGTTACAAAGTAACAGTTACTAAACCTGGTTGAGTATTACCATTATTTTCTGT
>JADQBC010000074.1 GCA_016903655.1 Gomphosphaeria aponina SAG 52.96 = DSM 107014 | reverse complement strand
GGCATCCTGCTTTTCTGGCTTTGGGTGAAAATTTAGAAGAATGTGCGACTAAATATCGGCAGTTTTGCTATCAATATAAACCCAATGAAAAACATTATAAACCTTTTCATTGGGGAAGTCAATTGTTACCTAAAATTACTCCTAGAAGCAAGAAAACTACTAAAAAGAAAAAAAAGCCAGATAAAAACTATGAGGAAGCCAAAAGGTTATATGAATATTGGCAAGAAAATCATCGTGAAATTGTAGAGGTTGCAGAAAAATTTATGTATGCAAATTGCTACAATAAAACTCACCTGCGTGAATTTCTCGAGAATTATTATTGAATTTTATGCTGCTCAAGGGGTAACTATGTCTAAAAGGGGTTTTTAACCATTCCTTCTGTATAATTTGTTACTTTTTTCAGAAAATTAATATATTTAAAGGGCAAGTATATTTATATTTCTGGTCTCCTTTTTTTCCAGGTTGAAAACTCCCTAACAGGTAATGAAACGCTGCAACCCCTTAACTGCGTAGTTAACCTTTTTAGAAAAAAATAAAAAAATTCTGTGAACCCCTTATGGTTTATAGTCTAGAGAAGAGAAAAGAACCCACACACCTCCTCCACACGGGAGGTGTGCTTCAGGAGCATTTATATTAAAGGTAAGGTCTGAATATGACAACCACTGCCCCGAATTACGCCAGCCAATGCGATCGCCAAATCTTTCAAACACATCCTCCGAATATTCTCCAGGGGTACCGCCCACTTCAATCCAGATTTTCTTCTGCACAGAAAAGCCAAATTTCCCGTTACTATATTTTCCCCATAAATCATCCATTATTTTTAAATCTTCCCTGGGAAAGTTTTTATAACTCTGATAATCTATCCACCCTTCTTTTTCTCTATTGGTGGCTTTTTTCATTAAATTGTATGTTATTTCATCTGCTTCCTTCCATTCCCCTGCTGCTAATAAATTGTTTAACGGTGTATAGTCAACTCTTGTTTCACTGGATACAAGGTTTATGGTAGGAGCTTTTCTTGGTTGATAATTTGATTGGGGAGTTGGAGAAGGAATAACAACATTTTCCTCTATATTTAATGCTGTGAAAACCTCATCTACAGATTGAAAACGGCGCTTAGTTGCTTGCACAATTAATTTATCTAAAACTTGCCCCAAATCATCACTTACTTTATTATTTAATAAAAAATCTCGCCATACCCAATCGCTTTCCGATACATCATATAATTCAAAAGGACTAACTTGAGTTAAAAGATGGATACAAGTTACCCCTAAACTATATAAATCACTAGCATATTGTGCTTTACCTATGGCTTGCTCAGGTGCCGTATATTCTGCCGAGCCAATTACTGTACCAGTTACTGATAACCTCGTATTAGGCGCTACTTTTGCCGCTCCAAAATCCACTAAAACCAGTTTATTATCTTCTTTTCTTCTAATAATATTTTCTGGTTTTATATCTCGGTGAATAACCCCTTTACTATGAACAAATTGGAGAATATTTAAAATATCTGTGAGTAAATCTCTGATTTTTTCCTCATTAAATTTACCCTTTTGTTCTAACTCAGTTTGTAAATTTTCCCCATCAATAAACTCTTGTACCAAATATTGCCTATTCTCTTGAGTTAAATAAGCCAAAAGTTCAGGTATTTGGGAATGTTTTCCCAACTCATCCAAGCGCATAGCTTCTTGTGCAAATAATTCAGCAGCCTTTTGAATTGTATCTGTCCCCTGTGCTTGGGGTAAAAACTGTTTAATTACACAGGGAGGTTTTGAAGGTTTTAACTCATCAACCGCTAAAAAAGTACGTCCAAAACCCCCTTGACCAATTATTTTTATTGCACGGTAACGCTCCACCAACATTAACTTTGTGCCGCATTTTTGACAAAATCTATGTTGTGAGCTATTTATAAATAAACATTCTGGATTTAAGCAATGATTCATTTTCCCAATATTTTTCTAGTTGTGCTTATATTATAACAGTGCTGAGGTTGGTTAGGATAATTGCTAATTGTAAGCTTAATACTACAAAAGTGCTTCCACAGATGAGCCTGGAGTTTTAGTAATATAATAAGTTTTTTGCGAAACTACTAAAAACTGTCATCCTGAGCGCAAGCGTTGGATGACCATTTTAAGTTTGGACTTTCGCACTCATGTCTAATAGACATCTCCAGAAAATAAAATTAAACTCGCTTGCCCAAGGGGCAAGGCCTGCGGCCATCGTAGTAAGGGCAAAGCGCCCTTCTCAACCCTAATAATTGGAGATGTCTAATGAAAGTGCGACCACTTATAGCAGAAGGCAGAAGGCAGAGGGCAGAAGGCAGAAGGAAAACCCTTACTATTATTAAGTTTTAGATTTTGATAATGTCCTAACTATTCCCCTCTTTGCTATAGCATTCTCAAATTCAGCAACCCCAAAATTAATAGCCCCCAAGCTGATGGGGGCTATGAGCCTAAAAGCAGTTGTTAATCCTACTTGCTAGCACGACGCTTTTTGGAGAAATAGCCAAAACCGATCGCCGCCGCCGAACCCAGCATAGTCATAGGTTCAGGAATTGTTCTTACAGTTCCAGAGTAACTTGTGCTGAGAGTAGGTTCTACATCACCCAGATTGGGAATGTTACCTGCTACAACTTGCTGGCTAACGGGAACAAAAGGAAGTTCAGCGATATTAGGAGAAGGAGGTAATTGACCACTTACGCTAGTAAAGGTAAAGTCAACTGGGATTGAATCTCCGCTATCTTTGTCAACAATGTCCCCACCAACGTTAAAAAGGATAAAGTTGAATGCACCACCAGTTGAACCAAAGGGAGTAGCTTGAAAAGAATTAGCATCGAATCTGATATTCACATTAGCCCCCGTGGCATCTTTGAAATTGTCGTAAAAACCTTCGATTGTACCAAAGTTTTTATAGACAACACCTGGTTGTAAGGCAAAGCCAAAGGCAACGTCTTTTACTTCCGCAGTAGCACCTTTAACGCTTCCACTACCAGCAGAAAATAGTGGATTAAACCCACCATCAGCAAAAGTAATATCAATTTTGCCTGCTTGACCAGGGCTTGGTGTCACAGGATCGCTGGTATCATTAGTAAAGTCAAAGACGTTATTAGTAGTTATAATATTGCCTTGACTACCAAAGTCAAACCGAGAATCTACTAAAGGCTTTAAATCAACTGCCCCAGCAGGAGCAACTACAGAAAACAGACCAACTGACATAAATGTCAAAAGACCTGTGACACGAAATGTACTGAGTGAACGAAGGTTTTTCATGGTGTTTTGGGTTAACTTAATTTAGTTAGTGCCCCTAATCTAAAATATTTTTCTCAAAATGTCAAGGGGTTTTGGGATTTTTTTTCTCAGATTATCTCCCTTTGACCCCAGACTTGATTGGCTTAAGTATTATTTTCGTTTCTTGGAGCTGAAAAAATTGGTTTAAGCAGAGATTAACATTAAGTTGTGTTCAGCGATACGCAGAAAAAAAAAGGATTTATTGATGAGGATTCAGCATAAGCGTATTAAAATTTATTCTGCTCCCTTTTCCTTTTAAATAGTTATGTTTTTTTTATGAATATTATCTACATACAGGTTTCAATTTGGCAAAATCCCTACTTCTGCTTGAATTATTTTTGACCCTAAAAAGAATACTTGACTAGATTTTTCAAGAGTTTTTAGTTATTTTTGAAGAGTGGCTCCATGACTAAACAACTTAAAGTAGCTAGAGACAAAAAACTCCTTGATGGGAAAAGCAATAAAAGTCAAAGGATTGATAGTGACAATGATATTCCTGAAATCCCTTTGAGCCAAATTAACAACTTGCGCAGCTACCACATCAGGAGACATGACCCCAATGGGGTTAAGATTGCTTTTAAACGGGCCAAGAATTAGTTTGCGCACCACACAAGGTGCATCGAGACGACGTAAAGTCACCAAATCTCCCATTGTTCTTTTACTTAATTCATAAAGGGGACTAAAAGCTGGATTAACCTCCGCTTCGGAGGTATTCACCCAAACTTCTTTGCGCACCAGATCCTCATTGGTGCGGATAGTAGTAAAAAACAACTCCATTAAGCGCAAACCAGAAAAGGCGTTTACTTCATAAGAGGAGGCGATCGCCTCCATTGTCCTGTTTCCATGAACATTAGTCCCATGATTAATAATCAAAATATCTATTGCTGCTAATTTCTCCTCCAACTCCAACTCTTTCCCTATTTCCCAGGTAATTGTAGGCACTGCTATCTCTTCGGCATTAACTGTGATAGAAATATTTTCCTTCCCACAACTCAGAGCTATCACCTTCGCCCCTTGAAGCTGGAGATATTTTAACAAAGCCCTGCCCAAACTTCCCGACGCTCCCGTCACCCCAATTTTTTTTCCCTTCAGAGATAGAGCAGTTCCCATCAACTTATCCACCAAAGTAAAAGTCCCGCAATAATAGGCATTTTGGTTATCGAAATGGTGCCGCCAATGGTAAGGCCGATTTACCAACCAGCGAGCTGGTTTCTCAGTAAAATCCCCCTGACGATGGGTAATATCAGTAATTTTATCTGCATAAGGCACCCCGCTCCCACGAGCGATCGCCCCTGCCAAAAATGTCAAAGTATAAATACTGCCTGCCCAAGCTGCCCATCCCCCAGTTATGCCCCAACCATATATTATTCCTACCAGCACCAGACTCAAAAGCAACATTACCAAGGATTCTGGCACATCATTGTACCACTGTGCTTGCCGATAGATTGTCTCGCTCATCACAGATAAATCTCGCCGAAAAACCCGATGATGCCACACATGAAGGCGATATAGAGGTTGCCAATAATGAGATAACATATGATACAAATCTCTTACCAGTTCTACCCACAATACAGATCCCAGTGCGATGCTAGTCGTTGTTATTCCTGCGCCTATCATATATCTACTATTTTTTTCTTATTTTTCAACTTTTGTTAATCAACTTTAATCACCATGTTTTTCGGAGAATACCAAGTTAAAATCAAATTCAACGGCAATTATAGCTTAATTTCATCTTTTACCTTGACCTGATATTTTAACAATTCGTTAAGAATTTTAACAATATTTAGATACAATAAATTAGGAAGCCTCAAGATTGATTCAAAAAATATAGAAGATTCCAAAAAGAAACATGACAGAAAACTATTGGTCAGAAAAAGAAACTGAGAAAGAAATTGATCCCATCCGTACCCTGTTGTCTGAATGGTCAGATCCAGAAGAGGAAGAGGAAGACTTTAGAAGTGATTTTTTTCAAGGTTTGGCAGGGAGAAGAAAGAAAGCAGCTTTCACCCTGATGATAGTCTGGGGAATAACTATTGCCCTCCATTTAATTTCTTGGGGATACTGGCTAGCGTTCGGTGTAACAGGATTAATGGCTGTGCAAGTAATGCGTCTCATATCAGTCAAACCAACCTCTCAACCAGAAATACTAGCAAATGATAGCATAACAGATGCTCCCACCATGTCACTCCTGATAGCAGCAAAAAATGAGGAAGCGGTCATTGGACAATTAGTAAAAATGCTGTTTGAGTTAGACTATCCAGAAGATAAATACGAAGTTTGGGTAATAGATGATAACAGTACCGATAAAACTCCAGAAATATTAGAAAAACTGGGAGAAGAATACAAAGAATTAAAAGTATTACAACGTCCTGCAGGTGCAGGTGGCGGGAAGTCAGGAGCATTAAATCAAGTATTACCCTTGACAAAAGGGGCAATTGTGGCAGTATTTGATGCAGATGCAAAAGTACCCAAGGACTTACTGCGGCAAGTAGCACCAATGTTTGAACAAGCAGCAATGGGAGCAGTACAAGTAAGAAAAGCGATCGCCAATCAGTCAATGAACTTTTGGACAAGGAGTCAAATGGCAGAAATGACTCTGGATAGTTATTCCCAGCAACAACGTATAGCTTTAGGAGGAATAGGAGAACTAAGAGGAAATGGTCAGTTTGTCAGACGCAGTGCTTTAGACAGTTGTGGTGGATGGAATGAACAGACGATTACCGATGATTTAGATTTAACCATTCGTCTCCATCTAGATCAATGGGAGATTGGGTTTTTACTCTCTCCTGCAGTAGAAGAAGAAGGTGTAACCAGTGTAGTCTCACTTTGGCATCAACGCAACCGCTGGGCAGAAGGGGGATATCAGCGCTATTTAGATTATTGGCGTTTCTTGATCAGCGCTCGCTTATCTTGGCGCAAAAAGCTAGATTTATTCTCATTCTTTCTACTGCAATATCTTCTCCCTACCGCAACTGTACCAGATTTATTCATGGCGATCGCCCGTCATCGTTTTCCTTTACTTAGTCCCCTCAGTGGTTTATTCTTTTTCCTTTCTTTTTGGGGAATGCTCACAGGGTTACGTCGCATTCAAGCAAATCAAAAATTGGGCTTTTCTGATTTCTTTACTATTGGCATACAAACTTTTAGAGGAATGATTTATTTACTCCATTGGTTATTAGTTATTCCTGCGACAACAGCTCGTATTTCTGTGCGCCCTAAACGCCTTAAATGGGTGAAAACTGTCCATCAAGGTCATAGTTGATGGTTGATGGTTGATGGGTAAGCATTATCACTAACTAATGACTAATTTCCATCCAGGTCAAAAATCGATCTCATCTTCATCCATTCCATCTACATTTGGTCGGCCACGAATAATAGTTGTATTATTTTCGGGAAGTTTTTCGGGAAATTGAGTGGCAGAAATTTTCTCTGCCCCAGGAAACATAATAATCTCGCCATTAAAACATTTAGCAATAGCTTCGGCTGCTCTTCTTACCTCATCCCCAGTATAATCTTGCTTAGTTTCTTGCTGCTCAATTACAGATTGAGATTGAGTTAGAGTTTGAGGTTTGGATGGTAGAGATTGAGGAATGGACTTTTGTTCTCTGACTAGATTTTGAGCTGGTAATTGTTCCGAAGAATTCTGGTTAGACTCAGGGAAAGGAGCTACTTGTAGATGAACTTTTACCTGATGTTGGAAGACAAGAGCAAAAGCCTGTTCAATATTAGCTAATTTCCCCTTAGCAATATTAAGTAAAGTGTTATTTTTGAGACCTATAGTAACAGATGAACCATCAAAATTAATTAAATGACCATGTTCTTTCAACAGAGCTTGAGTCATGGGATTTTGAAGATTAACCAGCATTTGTTGCCAAATTGAAACTTGAGAAACTTGTTCAGGAGCAACTGGAGTAATAGGTTCTTGAAGTGGTTGAGAAGATTGTTGATTAAAAACAGTGGTTGATGGTTTTGGGGGCAGATTATTGATTTTTTCAACAACTTTTTGAAGTGTTTTCTCTTGAGGAGATTGAGCATTTATTGGCAGAGGTGGTAATGGTGTTATTTGTGCAGCAGAAGGAAGTAATCCCAAGAGAGTGATTTCTAACCATAAACGCGGGCTAGTGCTATTTTTAATTTGCACCTCACTATCCTTAAGATACTGTTGTACTCTAATAATTAAATTTGAATCTAGAGCTTGAGCATAAGCACATAATTTTTTCCAAGTGGGCGAAGTTACAGCCACCAAATCCGAGCGAGAAGGAGCAGTTTTAGCAATGAGGAGATTAAGATAGAAATGAGCCAGATTTTGCAAAATAACCAGAGGTTCTCGACCACGATTCATAATACTACGGCTTTGAGCGAGCACCTCAGTGGGCTGATCAGCAGCGATCGCCTCTAATAGTAGCAGCAAATCAATATCAGGAACCGAGCCCACCAAATCCCAAACCATTGCTGGGGTAATTGTCCCAGATAACAGACTTAACTGATCTAAAAGACTTTGTGCATCTCTCAACCCACCATTAGCAATTTGAGCCACAATCGTAACTGCTTCATCAGTAATGTCGATCTTTTCTTTCCCTGCAATTTCCTTTAAATGAGAAATCATCGACTCTAAAGGAATACGCCGATAATCAAATCTTTGACAGCGAGAGATAATTGTGGGTAAAACCCGCTGAGGATCAGTGGTAGCGAGAACAAAAACAACCCTTGCTGGTGGTTCTTCCAGAGTTTTGAGCAGAGAATTAAACGCCGCAGTACTGAGCATATGACATTCATCTATGACATATACTTTATAACGCCCTTGAACTGGAGCAAACTGCGAGCGTTCGATAATTTCCCGCATATTATCTACTCCAGTATTACTAGCTGCGTCAATCTCAATGGTGTCCAAAGCAGAACCACGAGAGATAGCCAGACAAACTTCGCACTTACCACAAGGAGTAGGAGTAGGTTGAGAGCTATTGAGACAATTGAGTGACTTAGCAAAAATGCGTGCGGAAGAAGTTTTACCAGTACCTCGAGGGCCAGTGAATAAATAAGCAGGAGCAATTCTTTGGGTAGTAATCGCATTAGTGAGAGTAGTAGCGATCGCATCTTGACCTACTAATTCCCCAAAAGTTTGCGGGCGGTATTTATGGTGAAGAGGTTCGTAAAACATAAAAGTAATTATAGAATAAAAGGAAAATGGGCATAATAACATCTTGCCATGGAGAAAACTTTTGATAGAGGGAAAAGCCAAGATGCTTTCACAGATTAAGGATTGGCTTGAAAAACAGCATTTATTTACTCAAAACATAACCCAGAAACAAGATCATCGAGAAGACCTTCCACAGTTGACCGATACAGATTATGAATTTTTGTTTAGCCAACTGCTTGAAGGAGTAGCAAATGGGTGGCATGAAGGAAGAATAGTCAAATTTTTTGAGCGACTGGGCGATCGAGGAGATCTAAGGCAATGGATTAAGTGGTTAAAAAGCTTTGAAAAAAAATTACTCACATCATCAACTCCAAACCGTCAGTTAGCAACGAGAATGCTACGTTTGGGTCATATAACTGAATCTTTACCCTTTCCTGAGATGAAAAACTTAGGCAATATAGTTTATCAAATAGGAGTTCAACTTTTAAATAAAGGGACAAATAACTCAAATGAGGATCTCAGAGCTGAAGCGGGAATTATTCAAAAACAAGAAATACAAAGAGAGCATGAGATTCAAATACCTATTCAAGAAGATAGGCCATCGGTTACATTATCATCTCTCGATGAGTTTTTTGTAAATTTGGAGCAAGAAGCAAAGTTATTAAATCTCGAAGAAATGCTTAAACAACTAAATCAAATAAATAATGAGCCAGAAAAATCTAAGTTGAACCCAGAACCAGTATCAGCCTGGTTTAACTTGGGGATCATGCAAGCAGAAAGGGGAGATTTGGAAAACGCCATTGTTGCTTGGGAACAAACATTACAACTAGCGCCCAACAACGCCCTGGCTTGGCATAATCTAGGCAGTGTATTAGGGGAATTAGGACGCTATACTGAAGCGCTCGCTTGTTTTGAGCGAGCCATCAAATTAAACCCCCAAGAGTATAGTAGCTGGAATAATAGAGGTAATGCGCTGTATAATTTAAAGAAATGGGAAAAGGCGATCGCCTCTTGGGACAAAGCTCTCTCCCTCCAACCAGAATACTATCAAGCTTGGTATAATCGTGCTTGTGCTTTGGAGAACTTAGAACGATTTGAAGAATCTCTTGCTAGTTATAACAAGGCTCTAGAAATTAAACCAGACTTTCCACTAGCTAAATATAGGCGTAGCAATCTCCTACGGTAACAGGATTATCAGATTTAAAGGTTCTTAACAAGATAGCTTACAGATAATTAAATAAAATCCAAATTTTATTCTTATACAACAATGATAGAATCATCTACCAGTACGATGGAAGAAATACAGTTACCTCGTGAGGAGAGAGTTGGTCAACTGAACAATTTGATCCAAACTTTACACATTGCTGAAGAAATTGCTAGTAAGGGTTATTTAATTACTAGTTCCGAATTAGCTGATTTAATGGATATTAATGCTAGTGCAGTCACCTCGAGAGGCGATCACTGGAATTGGCGTAATTGGGTTGTGTCACGGGTAAGGCGTGAAGGTAATCAAATTCTCTGGCAATTAGAAAGGGTTGATGGTCATTAGTAATGATGGTATTACTTGATGGAGTGTAAGGTTAAGCTAGTGATCGCATTTCGACTACGCTCAATGTCGAGATCCACTAGATCTCAAGCAAGAATTCCATTAAAATGGTCATCCTTTGCGAAGAGCAAAGGATGACAGTTTTTCGTCTTTCTTACGGGGCCAGCCAGCGGGATCACCTATGTTGCACAACAAAAATTAATTGTTCAAAACCCGCCCTCACCCAAGCCCAAACCCATTCATCAACGCCGTCATTAGTCATTAGTAATTAATACTACAAAGTTTTCAAATTACGACTAACAACTAACAACTAAAGACTACTGATGAGGGACTAATAAACTCGACCACGCCAAGAGGTGGGTTTTTGGAGAGCGGACAAGAAAATACGCAATACTGCTAGGGGATCAGCCAAAGGGGAAAACCAGAAGAAAAAGGAAGCAAAAGAATGAAAAGGATAATAAGCAGGAGCGATCGCCAATTGTAAACCAATCCTAATGAGCAGCAAAAATACATTCAATCCAATTGCTCCCATTAAAGTCAGAGAAGGGTATGGCTGCTGTAAGTTAGGTAAAATGAGTAAGAGAGGAATGGGTAGAGCTTGAGTACAGAACAATAGCCACAAATCACTCCAAAGTTGAGGAAGAGTAGAAGCATCTTTCAAATCCAGCGATCGCCCCCATTCCTGCCATGTTTGCGCTGCTCCTTCATACATTCGCACCTTAATTACCTGAGCGCCATCAAGAAACCCAACCTGATAACCTGCAGCTGCTGCATAGCGAGCGAGGGTGACATCATCACAAAAAGACCTCGCTGCACTTTTATATCCCCCCAACTGCTCCAATACTTGACGACGAGCCAAAAAACACTGACCATTTGCCATAACTCGCTCTGGAGACTGAAACTTTACCCCAGCCGAGTCAAAGCGATAGAGCAAAGTCATTAATAGAGCAGGTTGTAACCACCATTCCCCAGGATATTTTAGTATAAACTGTGGGGAAAGGGAAAGTAAATCATAACCTTCTTTGATGGCTGTTTGCACAATACTAGCAACCAAACCTGGTTGAGGCTGAGTATCAGCATCAATTCCTAAAATCCACTCACTCTTCTGAGAACTATGTAAAAAACCATTGTGTAATGCCCAGGGACGACCCACCCAACCTGGGGGTAAAGGGTCATCAGTTATGAGACGAAAGCGAGGGTCAAACCTTGCTGCTGCTTGAACCTTTTCCCTTGTACCATCTTGAGAATTGCTATCTACCACAATGATTTCCCTAACTTCATAGCTTTGTCGAGTCAAACCCTCAAGAGCAGGATCAATTCTATCCACTTCATTGAGGGTAGGAACTACTACACTTACTGCTCCCAAAAGCTCAGGACTAGGATTTTGCGGTTTTAGGGGAGGAGTACGCCCTGGCCCTTTTAATAAACGGGAGAGCAGGATCAAAGTTGCTATTCCCTGAAACAACAAAAGTCCCAGGGAAATAGCACCAATGGTTTCCGCCGTGAGTATTCCTGTTAAGTTCATCTGTGAACACCCACTGGCACTTCTACTATTTCCGAGCTGAAGCCATTTTCTGAGGGTTCCTTCCCACCTGCTTGTGATACTGCTAACCAGTAAAGCACCAGTACTGGTATAACTCCTAGTATTAATCCTAACAGTACAGGAAGATAAATTCCTGCGGCTAGACTCATAATTGTGGCAAAAGCAAAGTTACTTAAATAAACTGCCAGTGGTAATTGGAGAGAGCTGTTGAATTTTAGTGGTTGAGCCTTCCAGAACACAGTGGCTACAGTCATAAACACTGCACCAGTTCCCATCCAGCCGACAAAATTTTGATAAGGCATTCCAAAGAAAGCCCCAGGTTGTTCCCACAACCAGAATGGTACAGTTGTTTGACTCATAGCTGGGTCGAGAACAAAATCCCAAGAAGTTAATAAAACTGCACCAAAAGCGATCGCTCCTGTGGTTCGCAACCAGTTAGGTAGAGTAAGAGTTTCTAGTCCTACTCGCGCTATTAGGTAGGATACAAAGCCGATATAAAACCAGGAAAGAGGAATAGTAAAAGGTACTAGCCCTGCTATTTTATAGCCTAACCCGTTTAAATAGCGGTAGTGACCAAAGGGAAACCCAGTACTTGTACCCAATAACTCACTGCCGAGAGAAATGAATATTGCAGGCAGCATAAAAGTTAACCAATGCCATCTTCCCATAGTTCGATAGGCATAAGTTGCTACTGCTGCCGTTCCTAAGAGCATATATCCTACTCCTCCCCCTGCCATTGACCAGTTAAATACTATTTGACCTATTTCTGACAGACTGGTGATAAACTCCAGGTTTGGTAATACAATTAGTAATCCTGCCAAACCAAAGGCCATTGACAGTATATGACCGAGCAGAAATATGCGCTCTGCGGTTTCAAGTTTTTTCATCGTTCCTCTTCTACCCTCATCTTTTATATGTAGTTGCAGCATTCCTTTGAGGATACCCGCATTCCTATTTATTTTACAAATCTTGATAAAGATTTATGTACATCTAAAGCAAAATTTCCTGAAATTGCCTTAAGAACCGTAATTCTAACCTCTTCGGGATTAATTAAGAATTGTTACCAGGGGAAAGTCGGCAAAACTATTTATTATACTAAAAATAGAGGCAAAAAAACAAGTTAATGGAAAAATGAAAATTAGAAACCAGATCAAAATCCCTTAAACAAAGAAAAAAAAAGGGGTGAAAGCCATGAGCGCCATAGTTGGAGAAAAAAATGCTATTACCTTAAAACACCAGGCAGAAAAAATTGAATTATGCAACCGCACTCAAAAGTCGCAAAGGAATTTTTTGCGAGCAAACTGGGGAACAGATGAGAAGGGAAGACTGGTTTGCAGGTGGATTGCAGAATCTAGTTAGAATAGAGATGGTAGGCATTTAAGTAATATTTGAATAAGTACTATGACTGCAAAAGTTATTACTCAAAATCCCAAAGTTGTCATTCGCCCAGTGCAATATCGGGACTTAGAAGCGATGGAAAATTTAACCGCGTCTTTTTCTGAGTTGGAAGGGGATCTAACCTCGGTTTCTCTAGAGCGGCAATTAAAACAAGTGAGACGCTGGTACGGATTATTGAGGGTTTTGAAACTGTTTCCCAATCCCTTCGAGCATTACTTCTGTGTTTATGTTGCCGAGCAGTTCCAAAGGCTGCGGGGTTTAATTCAGGTTTCTCCCATTAACAGTAGTCGTAGTACTTGGCGCATAGATCGGGTAGTGATGGATACCCATTCCTCCGCTTCAGAATTACTCATAGGAAGAGCGGGAATTGGTTCTCAGTTATTACGTTATTGTTTTGAAACCATCTGGGAGGCCCGCACTTGGATTTTAGAAGTTAATATTAACCAGAAAAGTAACCTAGGACTATATCGGCAAAATGGGTTTCAGCCTTTAGCACAGATGACTTACTGGTCAGTTGAGCCTGAAATCATTCAACAATTGGCAGTTCATGATCCAGATTTACCCAACCTTCTGCCCATAAGTAATGCTGATGCACAACTGCTCTATCAGTTGGATACAGTATCAATGCCGCCACTGCTGCGTCAAGTTTTTGACCGTCATATTCAAGATTTTAAAACAAATATTTTGAGTTCTTTATTAACTCATATTGGGCAGTTAATGGGGAATAAAGAAGTGGTGAGTGGCTACGTTTTTGAACCGCAAAGAAAAGCGGCGATCGGTTATTTTAGGTTAGAACTTTGTAAAGATGGTTCTGAGTCCCATCAAGCAACTTTGACAGTTCATCCAGCTTATACTTGGTTATATCCGAGGCTATTAGGGAAAATGGCACAAATTGTTGAGGTTTTACCGCCTCAGTGTTTGGAATTAGCTTCCGCTGACTATCAACCTGAGCGAGAAGAATATCTAGAAAAAATAGGTGCTGCTCGTATTGAACATACTTTACTGATGTCTCGCTCTGTTTGGCATAAATTAAAAGAGTCAAGAGCATTGGAAGGGCTACAGTTATCTGATGTTCTTCAAGGACTCCAAACAGCTCCGCGCACACCTATTCCCAATTCCTGGATGAAAGAAAAAAATTACACGCTCTATAACAAAATTACTAAACAGAATGATGATTCTAATTCTGTTGATGAGAAAATAATTAGGGAAGCTGCTGAAAACTTGGATAATAGTAATTAATTAAAAAATAGAACTGTGAAGAGAATTTCTGCTTTAGGATTGGATGTGGGAAAAAGAAGAGTTGGTGTTGCTGGGTGTGATGGCACAGGTTTGATTGCAACTGGGTTGACTACCATTGATCGCAGTTCTTTTGAGCAAGATGTACAACAGTTGAAAAAGATTGTTGCGGAGCGAGAAGTTCAAGTGCTGGTGGTTGGTCTGCCCTATTCTCTAGATGGAAGTATGGGAAAAACAGCTCAATATGTGCAGCAGTTTGCTGAAAGGTTGGCTGCAAGTCTTAACTTACCAATAGAATACACTGATGAACGTTTTACTTCTGTAGAAGCAGAAGAACAGTTAAAGGCTCAGAAACGTTTTAATACTCGCAATAAAGGATTAATTGACCGTCAAGCGGCTACGATAATTTTACAACAATGGTTAGATCAACAGAGAAATCCACCCCTACCCAAGTAATTAATGAGAGTACTTAGAAGGTTTGGGTTTGGGAACTAAACCCAAACCCATAAAGGATTGAGATAAATTTCCTTGCAGTCAATGAGAACAATTTGTTCTTCTAAATATAAAAATATCTATAGTTACTAATTTTAGCGGCAAATATTGTATTAGCCGCTAAAATTGGCGTTTTGCTCACTATTTAAAAATCGGAAAAATCGCCTTGTGTAATTGAGCGTTTTTTGGAGAATGACGCATTTTAGTAAGGAGTGGCCAGAGGGTTTGAGTTGGGTTAAGTAGATCAGCAAAATTATTTATACAATTTCTGTAGGGGCGGGTTTAGCCTTGATCTTTGTTATCACAACGTTATCTTTAAATCAAAACCCGCCCGAACCTGCGGTAATTAATTTTGTGCGACCACTTAGTAGTTTTTGAAAAAAAATAATTCATAAATTAATTGTATTCCATGGGAGAAAAAAATGAAAGTATTAGCTAAGTGGACAGTAGAAGATTACCACCGCATGATTGACGCGGGGATATTAAGCGATCGCAGCCTAGAATTACTTGAAGGAGAGATTGTTACTATGTCGCCAGAAAGTCCATTAGACAGTGATACAACAGAAACTTTGGCAGGATATTTGAGAAAAAAATTAACTGAAAAAGCCAAAGTCAGGGAAGCACATCCTATTACTTTATTAGAGTCCGAACCTGAGCCAGATTTAGCAATTGTGAAACAAAAAAGATATATAGCAAAGAGGGGAATAGTATTGACATTATCAAAATCTAAAACTTAATAATAGTAAGGGTTTTCCTTCTGCCTTCTGCCCTCTGCCGATCGCGCTTCTGCTATAGCGATCGCCATCCTCACCCTCAAGATATATTCTGGTTAATTGAAGTTTCTCGAACAACTTTAGACAAAGACAAAAATGAGAAAAAAAGAATTTATGCTGCTGCGGGAATAGAAGAATACTGGGTAATTGATTTAAATGCAAAAGAATTAATTGTGTGGAGACAACCAAGTCAAGAAGATTACCAAACCTTATTTAAACTAAATCAAGGAATAATTTCCCCTGTTGCCTTTCCTGATGTAGAGCTAGAAGTAAAAAAAATGTTGCAAAAGTCAAATGATGAACCAAATACAAATTAAATATCCAACTGATAATAGGAATGGCTTCAAGGTGATTTAAATAACAATGAATTATATAGTTACAAAAACTACCAAACCAACTCAAACCCACTCCCCACTCCCCACTCCCCACTCCCCACTCCCTACTCCCTACTCCCCACTCCTCATTTTTAATGTTTGGACTTTTGCTCATTGGTCTATTTAATAATACTAAAAAATAAATTGAGCAAGTGTTGCGATAATAAGCTTTTTGTCTTGTTTTTAGAGTAGTAAACTAAAAATTATACAAACGTACTTATTAAGTAAATACAGAAAAAGTTGCTTTTCTGTAGGATTTTTTAGGAATTGCCCCTACTCAGAGGAAGAAAATCGGTTCTAAACAGAATATTAAGAACTGTGTGTGTAAGAATGAAGAGCGATAATTTGAGTAAAGAAATATAAAGTTGACAGTAATAATGGAACCACTCTATCAGTACGCCCCTTTAATTCCAGTTCTGCCCCTAGTCGGCGCAATGCTAGTGGGACTAGGACTGATATCCTTTAACAAAGCAACTAACAGTCTGCGCCAGCTTAATGCTGTTTTCATTATTTCCCTGTTAGGCGCTGCAATGGTACTCTCCTTTGCTATTCTCTGGAGTCAAATTCAGGGACACCCTGCCTACACTCGTACCATAGAATGGGCAACAGCAGGGAGTTTCGATCTGAGAATGGGCTATACCATTGACCATCTCAGTGCTTTAATGCTGGTTATCGTCACTACCGTAGCCTTTTTGGTAATGATTTATACGGATGGCTATATGGCCCACGACCCAGGTTATGTGCGCTTTTATGCCTATTTGAGCATTTTTAGCTCTTCGATGCTCGGCCTTGTAGTCAGCACAAACCTGGTGCAGGTTTACATTTTCTGGGAACTGGTGGGGATGTGTTCCTACCTGCTCATTGGTTTCTGGTATGACCGCAAAGCAGCAGCAGATGCAGCTCAAAAAGCTTTTGTTGTTAACCGTGTGGGTGACTTTGGTTTACTTTTAGGAATGCTGGGTTTATACTGGGCCACTGGCAGTTTTGAGTTTGAGGTGATGGGGGAAAGACTCGAAGAATTAGTTTCTTCTGGGATGTTAGGCGCAGGTTTAGTCGCCATTTTTGCCATTTTGGTCTTTTTAGGCCCTGTAGCCAAATCAGCTCAATTTCCCCTCCATGTCTGGCTGCCAGATGCTATGGAAGGCCCGACTCCCATCTCTGCTTTAATTCACGCAGCTACAATGGTAGCTGCAGGAGTTTTTCTAGTTGCTCGGATGTACCCAGTGTTTGAAAATATTCCTGTGGCAATGAATGTAATTGCTTGGACGGGTGCTTTCACCGCATTTTTAGGAGCAACTATCGCCCTGACTCAAAATGACATTAAAAAAGGTTTAGCCTATTCCACTGTTTCCCAATTGGGTTATATGGTAATGGCAATGGGAATAGGAGCTTATAGCGCTGGTTTATTCCACTTGATGACCCACGCTTATTTTAAAGCTATGCTCTTCCTCTGCTCTGGTTCTGTAATTCACGGGATGGAAGGCGTAGTGGGACATGACCCAGTACTGGCCCAGGATATGCGTATTATGGGCGGTTTGCGTAAGTTTATGCCCCTCACTTCTCTTAGCTTTTTAGTGGGGACTCTGGCAATTTGTGGGATTCCTCCTTTTGCTGGTTTCTGGTCAAAAGATGAAATTCTTGGACTCGCTTTTGAAGCTAATCCTGCTCTCTGGATTGTAGGTTGGAGTACTGCGGGGATGACTGCTTTTTATATGTTCCGTATGTACTTTATGACCTTTGAGGGTGACTTTCGGGGTAATGAAATGTCCATTAGGGAAAAACTCTTAGCAGCGGTTGGGGTAGAACAACCAGCTTTTGGCCCTGGGGCAATGGATGTGAAAGAATTGGAACATGAAACCCATGATGAGTATGGACATCATGCTTCATCTCCTCATGAGTCTCCCCTAACTATGACTCTACCTCTCTTAATTTTGGCAGTACCTTCTTTGATGATTGGCTGGGTTGGTAAACCCTGGGAAAACTTGTTTGAAGAGTTTATTTATCCCCCAGGAGAAAGTGCTGCTGAAGCTTTGGCTGAGGCAACACATTTCGATTTGACAGAATTTCTGATTATGGGCGGTAATTCTGTGGGTATTGCTTTAATTGGAATTACAATTGCATCTTTGATGTATTTTCAAGGGAAAATTGCTCCAGCGGCGATCGCCAAAAAATACCCCGCTCTCTATCAATTCTCTCTCAATAAATGGTACTTTGATGAACTTTACGATAAGCTATTTGTCCAGGGTTGTCGTCGTTTAGCTCGCCAAATTATGGAAGTAGATTTCCGAGTAGTAGATGGAGCAGTTAACCTCACTGGTTTAGCTACTTTAGTTAGTGGCGAAGGTTTAAAGTATTTAGAAAATGGTCGCGCTCAATTTTATGCTCTGATTGTTTTTGCCGCAGTCTTGGGTTTTGTGATTGTTTTTAGCGTAACTTAATCATTAGTCACTGGTCACTTCGAGGAGTGGGCGGGTTTGCCAGATAAATGTTATGGTTTTGAGTCAGAGGTTGTCCCTAAACCCGCCCCTACGTTTTTGACCAATTACTAATAACAATTTACCAACATAAAATGAAGGAATATGACAGAATTTCCCTGGTTAACAACAAGTATTTTGTTTCCGATCGCCGCCTCTTTGTTCATTCCTTTTATTCCTGATAAGGATGGCAAAACTGTACGGTGGTATGCCCTAATCGTTGGCTTGATTGATTTTGCCATCTTAGTTTATGCTTTCTATATCGGCTATGATTTGAGTAATCCAGATTTGCAATTAGTAGAAAGTTATTCCTGGGTTCCACAATTACATTTAAATTGGTCGGTGGGGGCAGATGGTTTATCAATGCCCCTAATTTTGCTGACTGGTTTTATCACAACTTTGGCAACTATGGCAGCTTGGCCAGTAACTTTTAAACCCAAGCTTTTCTACTTCTTAATGTTGGCAATGTATGGGGGGCAAATTGCAGTTTTTGCTGTCCAAGATATGCTCCTATTCTTTTTAGTATGGGAGTTGGAATTAGTTCCTGTTTATCTCATTCTTTCTATTTGGGGCGGGAAAAAACGTCTCTATGCAGCAACTAAGTTTATTCTCTACACCGCAGGGGGTTCCCTGTTTATTTTGGTGGCAGCATTAACAATGGCATTCTATGGTGATACCGTCACCTTTGATATGCGGGCGATCGCTGCTAAGGACTACCCAATTAATCTAGAATTACTACTTTATGGGGGTTTTTTAATCGCCTACGGTGTTAAACTCCCGATTTTTCCTCTCCATACTTGGCTGCCAGATGCTCACGGTGAAGCTACAGCACCCGCGCATATGCTCCTCGCTGGTATTCTCCTGAAAATGGGAGGCTATGCTCTGGTACGCATGAATTGTGGAATGCTTCCCGATGCCCATGCTTATTTTGCGCCAGTATTAGTCATTCTGGGGGTAGTTAATATTATCTACGCCGCCCTCACTTCTTTTGCCCAGCGCAACCTCAAGCGCAAAATTGCCTATTCTTCTATTTCCCACATGGGTTTTGTGTTGATTGGTATTGCTTCTTTTACAGACTTGGGAGTTAGCGGTGCAATGCTGCAAATGATTTCTCATGGCTTAATTGGGGCGAGTCTCTTCTTTATGGTGGGATGTACTTATGACAGGACACACACCCTGATGTTAGATGAAATGGGGGGTGTGGGGCAAAAAATGAAGAAGGTTTTTGCTATGTGGACTACTTGCTCTCTTGCTTCTCTCGCATTACCAGGAATGAGTGGCTTTGTAGCAGAATTAATGGTATTTGTGGGCTTTGCTACCAGTGATGCTTATAACCCCATTTTTAAGGTAGTTGTGGTCTTCCTGGCAGCAGTGGGAGTGATTTTGACTCCTATTTATCTCCTTTCTATGTTGCGAGAAATGCTTTATGGCCCAGAAAATAAAGAGTTAGTGGAACATGAAGTGCTCGTAGATGCTGAACCAAGAGAAGTGTTTATTATCGCTTGTCTGTTAGTTCCCATTATCGGTATTGGTTTGTATCCCAAACTTGTTACTCAGATTTATGATGCTACTACCCATCAGTTAACAGCACTAATGCGTAATTCTGTGCCCAGTTTGGTGGCTGAAAACTCTGTAGCGCAAGTAAAGGATTCTGTTACACGGGCTCCTGTCATCGGGAAGTGGTAATTAAAACCTAACCTTTTGGTTGATGGTTAATGGTTAATGGTTAATGGTTAATGGTTGATGGTTAATGGTTAATGGAAGAAGATAAACTATCAACTATCAACTATCAACTATCAACTATCAACTATCAACTATCAACTATCAACTATCAACTGATTTTCAATGAAAAAACGACGGTTTGCTTTTCTTTTGAGCCGTCGTTTTTTTTAGGGGTTGCTGAATTGAGTAATGAATTATTTTTTTACAAAAACTACTAACCAAACTAAAACCCACTCCCCACTCCCTACTCCCTACTCCCTACTTTAAGATTTCATGCTTCAATTCAGCAACGCCGTTTATGGGTGTTGCTTTAGAAGAGGTAAATATTACTGGCTGTGAGGTTGGAAGAGGTTTCCAGGGTAGCAATTTGAATTTTGTTGATGCTCCCTGTGCCATCTGCATCATAAAATAGGAGTCCATTGCCTTGGCTGTTATTGTAGATAAAGCGATCATCGGCATCTTTGGGTCGACTTCCAATGACAAATTGAGTTTCAGATAGGAGTTGTTTTTCAAGCAGTTGACCACCGAAACCACTAGCATCAATCCAAATCTGGTCATTTTCCAGGGAGTTGAAATTACTGATGGTATCGTTGCCTTCTTGAGGAGCATAGAAGAGAACATTATCTGCTCCTGATTCTCCTACAAGCAGATCTCTCCCTGTGCCACCAATGAGGGTATCGTTCCCTGTGCCACCAATGAGAGTATCCCGCCCTATACCACCATCCAGGTAATCTGTTCCATCTTGTCCTAAGAGTGAATCATTACCTGCTCCGCCATAGAGTCCTCCTGAGTATGTTGTGGTTTCGTATTCATCGGAAGAATACCGATAGAAATTTTCATTTCCTGCTCCACCCATGAGGGTATCATTTCCATCTCCTCCATCTAGATAATCATCTCCATCTCCCCCATCTAGATAGTCATTTCCTACTCCCCCATATAAACCAGCATCGAATTTTTCAGAGACGTTATTAATATATGCTATTTCAGTCAATATTTGTCTGTCGTTACCTGCACCACCATTAAGGATATCATTTCCATTTCCTCCATCTAGATAGTCAGAACCATTGTTACCTGAGAGTAAATCATTTCCTCCCCCTCCGTAAAGCCCTGCACTTTGCCGTAACCCCTCAGGTCCAAATATACCCCCACTGGAAGAATAATCATAAATGAAGTCACTTTCATTCCCCCCATTGAGAGTATCATTCCCTCCTTCCCCATTTAGATAGTTTGCCCCACCTTCTCCAAAAAGTACATCATCACCAGCTCCGCCATATAACCCTCCCTTGGAAGAAGTGTATCTTCCATAGCCCTCTTCTAAAGCAACAATATAATCACTTCCCAACCCGCCTTTGAGAGTATCATTACCATCTTCTCCCAAAAGTAAGTCATTGCCATCTTCTCCCATAAGTAAATCATCATTTGCTCCGCCATATAACCCTCCATTTTCATAAGTGCTGAGAGAATCATCGTAATCCTCTGAAATAAAAATATAATCACTCTCTGTACCACCTTGGAGGGTATCATTGCCATTTTCCCCTAAGAGCAAGTCATTTTTTCCTTGCCCTTTGAGCAAATCGTTGCCTGCTAATCCGTACATTTCGTCGTTTTCAGCAGTGCCTGTTAGTTTGTCATTGTTTAATGTTCCCGTTATAATTGCCATTTTAATTACCTCTTTCAATCCATTTTCTTTATTGTCTTCTTCTATGGTAAATTATTTTTTTCAGAGTTGCTTTTCTCTTCACAAAAATTCATAAAAAGCTGGTGTGCAAAAACCAGAAAAATAAAAGGCAACAGTCGCAGTAATTGCCTAGCTTTGGTTGAGTTACTTGTTCATAGCTTTCTATTCTGTCCCTTAAAAAAAATTGTAACTACTACGCAACATATCCAGCCATTTAACCATCAAGGCTTTTTGAGAGCTATTCGGTTTTAGTTTGAATTTGTACGCTTTTAACATTTCTTTTTTTTGTTAAACTATTAACCCACATTCCGCACGTCATTTTGCAATATACCAATTCAGACGAAATCGGCGATGCCTGCGGCGGGCTGCGCCTACGCAGACAACTATTTTTAGAGGCAAATTAAGTACTTATACTTAGCTTATTTGACAAATTGGCGA
>JADQBC010000011.1 GCA_016903655.1 Gomphosphaeria aponina SAG 52.96 = DSM 107014 | reverse complement strand
GGGTGGGCGATCGCCCAATTAACGCCTGTGGACAGTAGCGAGCCGACTCGTCTGGATGAAACAGGAAATAGACTCTCAAGGCAGTAGCCTTGTTAAAGAATAAACCTGATTATTCAAGGAAAGTTCAGTTTTATATAGCAGTAAGAGAAACTTGAGCTAAATAGAGAGAAGATTGGGGAGAAAAAAGTCTGGGAAAGAAAAACCAGGAACTAAAAAAGTAGGGGCTTTTCAAAAAAGAAAGCTGGAGAAAAAGGCAGCAGGAAAGGAAATTAGGATCTCATCAGTTGAGTGAAAGGTAAAAAAAGCAGCAGCAATCCTGTGGGATTGGAAAGTGAGGAAAATATGGATGTAACAGAATTAACAGTAAAGCAAATTATATTGAGTGGTTGGACTTGGGAGCAACCACAACAAGAGCGTACAGTTGACAAGAAAACCACAAAAATTGATTTGTTAAGCCCTCTGCGATGGTGGATTAACAACATTGAAGTAAGAAAACCATCACGGGCACATCAGATCTGTAAGCTGATCCCAGCTCAATGTCCTTTTGCCAGAAAAATCAAGATTTGGGGGCGAACTCTGGTGAACATACCACCACTGTGTAAGTTAAATCCCCTTTATGAGGAATTAATGATGTTGCGCTTTCGGGCAATTTCCTATCTGGCGGAAGAATGTTGTGAGGATGTGAGCAATTACTGCTAAAATGGCAAGCTGCTAGGGAAAATTTCTCAGAAAATAATTCATCATGGCGATAATCGCTCTAAAAGCCTGGTATCTAGAGCAGTATGAACCAATCAAGGAAGTAATAAAACGCCCCCATGATCTGCGTTTGAGCAGAAATAGTATGTTGAAGTCGGGGCTGCGGGCAGACTTTTTGGATGACACCGAAGAGGTGGAAAAATCAGTCTGGTTTGAGCACTATCTCCAAGGGGAGACAGTGGAGTTTTATATAGAAGGAAGTGGAGGTTATGTATTATCAAACATAGATTTAATCTCCCATGAGATGTATTTGACAAAACAGGAAATAACCTCTGTGCTGGAGCCTGTGATCTTTTTTAGCTCCCAAACTGAGTATGGAGCAGCAAGTGGAGCTTTACGGGAAGTACTGAGTACGGCGATCGCTAATTTTAAAGGGCGATCGCGTCTCTCTTTAACTCTAGAAGAAGCGCCACGCCCCACGGCTGCTCCTCTTCGTCTTAGTAGTAGCCAACTGCGCAAAATTAGAAAAAGTCTATTATTTGTGGCAGATGGAACGGCAGTAGGGCGGGTAGTGCAGGAAAATGTAACTAAAATCATACCAAATGCGAATGTGTGCGTAGAAATAGGCTACGCACTGGCTAATAAACGTTCGGGACAAATTTTGCTGGCTTACATGGAGCGATCAGACTACTCAGGGCAGTTTCCCTTTGACTTACCTGGACATCAGCAGCTAGGATTTAAAAATACCTCCGAATTGGCTCAAACTTTACCATTAGTGCTAGAAAATATGCTTCAAAAGTTTAATTTATTGCCAAGTAGGTGATAAAATCAGAAGGGAGTGAGGAGCAAAAACCATGTCAAGAACAGCAGACGAGTACGCAATTCATATTTTTCTCTCCAGTGGCCATGTAGAAGAAGTGCGCTTCGTGAGCATTCAAGAGTTTCAGAAGTGGTATAGCAATCAGTTAGTTCCCAAATGTGATTCCAATGAATTTATTAATGTGCCAATTAAAAACATTCAGGGGGAGTATATGGTATTAAGACCAGTAAGCGTTGTGGCGATCAGGGTAGAGCCAATATTTTTTGGTAGTGTAGCCAGGGATGAAGCGTACGAAGAGTAAGGAATGAAACAAAAAAAGACTTGGCTCTTGTTAGCATTAGGACTGATTTTAATGCCGCACAAGCTTTGGGCAGGGGAAATGCCGCTGAGAGAAGTGGAAAAAACCCAGAGTTGTTTAGCTAATTTAGTGGATGAGCAGCTCTCGGAAAATGTGGGGGAGCGAGAAAAGCTGTTAGAGGCAATAAATTATAGTTTGGCATATTTGCAGAGTAATAGTGCGGCGGAAGATTATGAGGGATTGGGAATAAAACGCGATCGCGTTGAGCGATCTTTATTGCGTTTTCAAGAGTTATTACTCTCAAAACCTACCCAGATAGAGTTTCAAGCAGCATTGGAGCAGGAGTTTGTTTGTTATCAGTCCCTCGGGAAGGATGGTCAGGGGACGGTGTTATTTACAGGGTATTTTGAGCCAGTGTATCGTGCTAGTCGCAGACAAACAGCCGAGTATGCTTATCCTCTTTATAGGAAACCAGCAGATTTTGACAGTTGGGGAAAACCTCACCCCACGCGCTTAGAGTTGGAAGGGGAAGATGGGTTGGCTAGAGATAGTATTTTATCTGGGTATGAGTTGGTATGGTTGGGCGATCGCCTTGAAGCGTTTTTAATTCAGGTTCAGGGTTCTGCTAAACTTGAGCTGACTGATGGCACAATAATGACTGTCGGCTATGATGGGAGTACGGATTATCCTTATCTGAGTATTGGTGGGGAGTTGGTAAAAGATGGGAAGTTCAAGTTAGAGGAAATTAGTTTACCAGTGCTGATTGATTATTTTCAGGCTCATCCTGGGGAGTTGGATGAGTATTTACCTCGGAATAACCGTTTTATATTTTTTCGGGATACACAAGGCGCACCGCCCAGAGGGAGTTTAGGAGTACCAGTAACAAGCGATCGCTCTATTGCCACAGATAAAACTTTAATGCCTCCTGGCGGTTTAGCATTAATTAAGACTACTATTCCCTCTGTTAATGGGTTGGGGGAAATAGAAATGGTGCAAGTGAGTCAGTATGTGTTAGATCAGGATACTGGGAGTGGGATTAAAGGGGCAGGGCGAGTGGATATATTTATGGGGAGTGGGGAAGTAGCAGGTGAGCGGGCTGGGGTTATGAATGCCACAGGGGAATTGTATTATTTATTGTTAAATAATTAAATGCCCAAGGAACTCCTACTTGAATTGCTTGAAAAAGGGGCGTTAAAATTAACGCCCCTCAGTGGTAACAGACTTAATTAATTAAGCAGAAACCAATACTTTCTCTTGAGTAGAAGGACTATTATCCCCTTCTATAAGGTGACTCAAAATTGCGTCAATGTTGGTGCGCGCATCCCCAAAGAGCATTAAAGTATTGTCCTTATAGAATAAAGGATTTTCAACCCCTGCATAACCACTACCTAAACTCCGCTTCAGCACAACTACGGTAGTAGCCTTCCAAACCTCCAGCACTGGCATACCAGCGATCGCACTAGCTGGATCTTCCTGGGAGCTAGGATTTACGGTATCATTAGCACCAATTACTAGAACTACATCTGTTTTGGGGAAATCATCATTAATTTCGTCCATTTCCAAAACAATATCATAAGGTACATTAGCTTCAGCTAGCAGTACATTCATGTGACCTGGCATTCTACCAGCTACTGGGTGAATCCCAAAACGCACATTAGTACCGCGATCGCGGAGAATCTTAGTAATTTCTGATACCGAGTTTTGCGCCTGAGACACTGCCATCCCATACCCAGGGACAATGATTACGCTACTAGCATCATGGAGAAGTAGTGCTGTTTCTTCAACATTAGTCGCCGTAGCTTCACCCATATATTTAGCACCAGTAGAAGAACCCCCACCAGTACCTTCGCCAAAACCGCCCAGAATTACATTCATAAAAGAGCGGTTCATTGCTTTACACATGACATAACTCAGAATTGCCCCACTACTCCCCACGATGGATCCAGCAATAATGAGTAAGTCGTTAGATAGCATAAAACCTGCTGCAGCGCCTGCCCAACCTGAGTAACTATTTAGTACAGATATTACTACAGGCATATCTGCGCCACCAATGGCTACAACCATGTGTATCCCGAAAATGGAGACAATAGCGGTCATAATTGCTAGGGGAATTAAACCTCCATCTGGGGATGTCATATAGGGGAAAGCCAGAGCTACCGAACCTACAAGCATCCCCAAATTCAGCCAGTTGCGAGCTGGGAGTAACAGGGGTTTGCTGCTGAGAATACCTTGGAGTTTGGCAAAAGCGACTACCGAACCTGTAAAAGTCACAGCCCCGATTAAAACACCGATGTATATTTCTATTTTGTGGATCGTAGCATCAACCCCAATTGCTGTAGTATCCAGGCTAAGGTATTCCCCATAGCCAATGAGAACAGCAGCTAGACCGCCGAAACTATTGAGCAGACCTACCATTTGGGGCATTTCTGTCATGGCTACAGTATTAGCTGCGATCGCCCCAACAATTCCTCCTAGGAGGATCGCTCCTCCGAGTATTTGATAAGCTGTTACATCTGAACCTAGTGCCGTAGCACCACAGGCGATCAACATTCCAACGATGCCATAAACATTACCCCTACGGGAAGTTTCGTGGGCTGAAAGTCCACCTATGCTCAAAATGAATAAGATGCTAGCCGCAATATAAGCGACCACTAACAGATTATTTGACAACATAATATTCCTCTAATTTGATTTCTGGATTGTCTATGGTTCCTGAGCAGGAACCATGACCCTATTTATTTGCGGAACTTATTGAGCATTTTTTGTGTTACCATAAAGCCCCCCACAATATTAATGGATGCCACCATAATCGCCCCAGCTCCGAGGATGGTAGTTGGAGAAAGAGCATTGCCCGAAAGTTGGAGCATTCCACCAATAATCACAATTCCACTAATTGCATTCGTCACACTCATTAAGGGTGTATGGAGTGCAGGGGCTACATTCCAAATTAACTGCCAACCCACAAAACAAGCGAGGACAAAAACAGTCAAGTGAGAAAGGAAAGAAGCAGGAGCGCCCAAACCTACAACCGTCAGCCCTACTCCTGTGACTAATAACCAGATCAAGCTACCCAGACGGTTAGACTTTTTCACCTCTTTAGCTTGAGCAGACTGGGGTTGAGCTTGAGGTTGAGGGGAAGGATTACTGATTTTTGGTGCTGGCCAAGTTATCTCTCCTTCATGGAGTACTAATGCACCACGCACTACCTCATCTGCAAAATTCACCTTATAATCTTGGTTTCCTCCCATGTCTTTGAGGAGATGCCAAAGATTAGTACCATAGAGCTGACTTGACTGGCTAGCCATGCGGGAAGGTAAATCTGTATAGCCAATTACAGTTACACCATTATAGGTATATACTTCTCCTGGCTTAGTCACTGCGCAGTTGCCGCCCTGTTCTGCTGCCATATCCACTATTACACTACCTTCTTTCATACTGTTCACCATTTCTTCGGTGATCAGTACTGGGGCTGGTTTCCCTGGGATGAGGGCTGTAGTAATAATGATGTCAACCTCCTGAGCTTGTTGAGCAAATAGGGCCATTTCTGCGTCAATAAACTCTTTACTCATGGTTTTGGCGTAACCACCTTCTCCACTACCATCTTCTTCAAAGTGCAATTCGAGGAAGTGAGCGCCCAAACTTTCTACTTGCTCTTTTACTACTAGGCGAGTATCAAAAGCGCGCACTATTGCCCCTAGTCCCCTAGCTGTACCGATCGCCGCTAAACCTGCTACCCCAGCCCCGATTACCATTACTTTAGCTGGTGGTACTTTTCCTGCTGCTGTTATTTGTCCTGTAAAAAAGCGATCGAAGTGATTGGCTGCTTCGATGACTGCGCGGTAGCCTGCAATGTTTGCCATAGAACTCAGAGCATCCATTTTTTGGGCCCGACTAATGCGGGGGATGGAGTCCATGGCTAAAACTGTGGCTTTGCGGGCCGCGAGTTGTTCTAAGAGTTCTTGGTTTTGGGCTGGCCAAAAGAAACTAATCAAAGTTTGCCCCTCATGGATGAAATCAATTTCTTCTGGTTGGGGTGCCCGCACTTTGAGTACAATATCTGCTTGTGCCCAAAGGCTTGCAGCATCAGGTACTATGGTACAATCTGCCTGTTGGTAAGCATCATCGGGGAAATTAGCAGCTTCTCCCGCCCCTGCTTGCATGATTACTGCAAAACCTAGTTTTTGCAGCTTTTTCACTGTATCTGGTGTAGCAGCTACCCGACATTCATGAGGGTAAATTTCTGTGGGTACACCTATTTTTAGCGTCTGTTCTGTAACAGATTTCTCCGCTACTTCCATTTCTTTGGCAATTGCTATGGTCATTGATTCTCCTAGATTACTAGAGTAAAACAAGCTGTTGCTATCTTTATTCAAGATAATTCTGCTGGCAGCTCTTAAATGTTAGCTATGAACTTATTGCAATACACCTGGCTGTTCTCTACTTGGCATAATAATGCGATCCCCAAATTTTGGTCTAATTCTTTAACTTCTCTTAGGAATTGGCTTTGATGTTTGGTTTAATTATTTATGTACTTCATGATTGCCCCTTTTCTGACAAGTAACAAAAAAAATACTTCTGAAAACTATTGACAAAAATAACTCTTGTATGTTAGCCTGATAATGGGAAAAGATGCGGCCAATATATATATAACAATGTAACCACTATGCGCTTTTTTTTGATAGTCCCTTTTAATGGTGGGCAGTGCCTTTTCCTGGGCGTTGCGTTTTTTGAGTCATGAATTATATTTTTACAAAAACTACTAACCAAACTAAAACCCTCTGGCCCCTACAGTTGCTCCCAACTCCCCACTCCTCACTCCCTACTTTAAGTAATGAGCGATCGCTTGTTCCCAGACTGACCTGGGGGCGGGTTTGGATTTAAAGTGAGGGTTTGATGAGAAAGATTTTCCCGCAGGCTGGCCCCTACAGTTGCTCCCCACTCCCCACTCCTCACTCCCTACTTTAAGTAATGAGCGATCGCTTGTTCCCAGACTGACAGAAGAGGGATAAGTAGGTGGACAAAATTATTTACAGAATTTCTTACGGGGCGGGTTTAGGGATAACCTATGTTGCACAACAAAAATTGATTGTTCAAAACCCGCCCTCACCCATGTAATTAATTTTGTCTAATTACTTATATGGTTTAAATGAGGAGGAGATGGGTATAATTGAACAAGCCACTCAGAAAAAAAATCAATGACTCAATCCTTTAATGTCATCATCGAAAGAGATGCAGATGGTTACTTGGTCGCATCTGTTCCCAGTTTAAAAGGATGTCATACACAAGCCAAAAGCTATGACGAATTAATCGAACGGATTCAAGAAGCCATGGAACTTTGTTTAGAAATGGAAAATAAAGAATTTGAACCCTGCTAGAATTAAGGGAAGTTATCAATTTTTAATCCATCCTGATGGTAGAAGAACGGTTATCCCTATTAAAGAAGAATCGATCAATCCACCAAATCTGTGTGGTGCTTCCCAGTTCAGATTAATGAGTCTCCTGGCACATTAGATTGATCCTTTTTATATAGTATGTAAATTTAATTTTATTACTTCATCTTAACAATGGTCATCTGTAAACAGCCGCTGTCTCAAAAGCTTGTTGGTAAAGGGGTTCCGCTTCTGTATATTTATACTAAATAAAGCTTAATACTGTAAAATTATTGATGCTATTTGCAACATACAAGTGATAAAGTGCAAACTAAATTTTTAGTTTGCACTTTAAATGATGTCTCGGTGAGATGGGGATGAATTTAAGTTAACTTATTATTAATTTACAATTCAAAATCAAGAGATTCTCCCCCCTCATCATTATCCATTTCAATGGTTGAAGATTCACTTTCTCCTTCATTTTCAGGTTCAAGTAAGCTATCAGTTTCCGCTTCTGATAATTCCTCTTCGCCTTCATTTTCAGACTCAAGTAAGCGATCAGTTTCTGGTTTTGACAATTCCTCTTCTTGATTTATTTCTCCTGATAAATTATCATCTCGATAATCTTGGTTTTCAATATTTTTTTCATTTTCTTGATTATTATCTAGACATTTTTGCGTTGTTGTTATATTTGTCTCATTTCTTTTAGAGAAAAGGGAGGAAAAGAAAGAAGGTTTTTCTATGTTCGTTTTTGTTTCCTGTTCCTTACAATCATCAAGACTATGATTTTCAATATAAATGTCATTTATGTTAACATGACTATTTTCGAATTTGTATACACTGGGATCAAGACGATAACTGCTAGAATTATTTTTTGATTTCTTTCCACTCATATTTATAATTAATCCTTTTGTTTTTGAATAAATGATCAGCCAATTTGACTTGTTAATTATTTATCGAGAAATGAAGAGGTTTTTTGCAAAATTTTTTAGCAGAAATATTTGAATATTATCAATACATAAAGTTACAGTAAAAACTCTTCTAAGCCAAGAACATAGTCTAAAGCGCTATGAATATCTGAGGGACAATTGGGTTTTAAAGCATCTTCTAATAGGGTTTTAATATTAGCTAATAGTTCATCTTGTAAGTCTAACCAAAATACCTTTCCTTCTCCATCTAATTCAAAGGATTGTAATAATCCTGTAAATTTGCCTGTCATGGCAAGGGAGCGTAAGCTACAACCAGGGTTATCTTGACTGTTTTGGTATTTATGATTGGGTACTGTACCAATAAATGGTTGTGCCATACCTGTACCGTCCATCATGGTTTGCACATAGGTTGAATTAAGGAAAAAGTTAGGTAAGCGGGATTGCATTAATTCCACTACTTCTGGGACACCTGGACTAAGGGAGATTAAAGTTTGATATACATGGCGGTTTGCAAACCATCTTTCAGGATCTACTATTGTAGGAGTGATTTCTACTAATCCTAAACGGTATTCTCTGGTAAAGTCGCCACTTGTACCTAAACGACCTACAGGAAGGCGATGGGTTTCATCAAATACTGCTAAAATGCTAAGGCGTTCTTTTCCTTCATACTGGGGTGGTTTTGGACCCAATTCTACTGTTTTTCCTAATACACTATCCCAAAATAAAGGACCTACTACTTTTGATGCTGTATCATATAATGGTTGACTAATAATTACTAGGGCTTGTTGATAGAGAATATCTTCTAGTTTTAATTCCTGTAAATTGGGTTGGGGTTGACTATAATAGAGCAGATCTGGATGATCAAAAAGGTTAGTTAAGAGGTTGACTCCATGACGAGAGCCATTTAATTCTGGTTTTTCTAAAAAGAAAAAGTTACGGGATTTTAATTGTGCATAGATGTCTTTAATAATGGCGCTCGCTTGTGGGTTATTTCCTGTTTGTTCATAATATTTAATTGCTTTGGCGAGGGTTTGTTTTAATTTATCTGGATGACGCAGAAAGTAAACTAATGATTGTAGGGTACAGTTTTTATTTAAATCTTCTTTGGGGGTAAAAGTTTGCAGAAATTCAATGATTAAATCAGCGATCGCTGTGGCATTATGAATAAATGCGACTATATCCCCTGTAATATGTCCTTGAGTTTGAATTTGTTCACAAAGGTTATCAAAAAATTCACGCCTTTTTACTGAGGTATTGAGATACATTAAGGGGTTGAAATAAACATCTCCTCTGGGCCAGCGATGTAATAATAAGTGGGGATATTTTAATTTTAAATAACGGGTAATATCATTAAATGCTGCTCCTTCTGCATAACCTTGATTACCTGCTTTTGCTTCACTAATAAAAACACTGCGTTGGGTTTTAATTGCTTGTGCTAAAATACGGAAAAGTAAGGTAGATTTTCCTCCTCCAGGGGCGGCAGCAATAAATAGGTTTTTATCAAAAATATCTTTGGGTAAATAAATGGGATAACGTTCTGGATTTTCTGGTTTTGCGGTACTATTACCAAGATATATTTTATCTTGTTTAGGATGAACTAAAGGGTGTTCTTTTGGGTCAGCGAGAACGTTTTTTAAGTCTTTGGGTATTTTTCTGGTTTGGTTATTTTGCCTTTGAAATGGACGTTTAATTGAACCAGCCTCAAAGAAAATATTGTTGCTGAGGGTTGTTGTTTGTGATTTTCTCATGGTTAATCTTTAATTATTTGGTCTGTAAAGCTATCTGTAGGGTGGGCAATGCCCACCATAACACTATATTGAGTTAATAAAATTGGCTGGGGCGTAATTTTGGTCATAATATACCCCTCGTTTTTATAAGAGGGGTTAAGGTTTAGAAATCAGACATTACTGCCATATTCTTCATCCTCATCATCATCTAATAAGTTTCCATTATTGCTATGATATTGAGGAGGAAGGGGATTAGAATCTGGAGATGAAATATTAATGGTGGGATGGTTGGATAAGCCTAATTTATCTATGGATTGTTCCACACTATTTAAAAGTAAAGTTTGAATTTGTTGAAGTTTAGCGGGGTCTAAATCATCCATGGTAATAAGAGTAGTACTTATTTGTCTGGTTAAATCTTGCAATAACTCAACTTTTTTTAGTTGTAAAAGTTTTAAAGCTTCAAGTTCATTAATAGGAATTTCACCTTGAGTTTTTGCTTCTTGCATTAATAGGTCATAACGGGCGTAAAATGTGGGATTAATATGAAAACTATCTAAGGCTAATTTACTAAGAAAATGATGTAAAAAGGAGATGATAGTTAATTGAACAACTTGCCATTGAATTAGTCCATTCCATACTTCTTCCCACTCTATAGTTAAATGGAATACTTGCCAAAACAAGGTGAGAAATTCAAAACCATAGACATAAAATAAAATATATGTTCCCGTGGCGGCTAAAACAAAAGGTAAGTTATAACGTACGCTCTTTTCAAATGTTCTCAGATGGCGATTTTTGCGATTGGAAAAAAAACCTTTGATGCGCAAAGCTGATATAATTGGGGTTGGTAAAGCATATTGATTCATTAGTCGGTGTGATGGTTCTTCATTATGGGTACCATTGACTATATCTACCATTATTTCTAGTTTTTGATAGGGTTCTTCAAAGTTAAATTGTTCTAATACGGGACTAGGGTTAGGTTGCTGTGTTGATGTTCTCACCATGTTTATTACCTCTCTTGATTAACTTTCTATTTCTTTATCGAGTAAACAGAAAAAAATTTGCATTTCAGGTTTGATTTTTTTTTCTTGAGAGGAGTCATCCCATTTTTATGAAAAAGTGAGAGAGAACAACGTGATTTCGCAGTTCGTCCTGACGGAGTTAAAATGACATGAGTTAAACCGAACACTGAAAACCCTATTTTTTCCTCTTTTTTGAGTAAGATCACTCATAACCTAATTTCAATTCTTGAGCCTGTTCAGCTAATTGCGAAAGTACTTCTAGTCTTTGCTGATCTATTCTCTGCTTAAAGTTAATAACATCCTCTAAACGAAGACGACGATGCTTGCCAACTTTTCTAAAAGGAATAGGTAGCTCTCCAGATTCCAATAACTCAATTAAATGTTGACGACTTACTTCTAAAATCTCTGCTGCTTCAGTAGTAGAGATTTCTTTCTCATTAGTAATAATAGTCAGTGAATTTCCCTTAGCAATTTCAGAGACAAGCTGTTGGACAATTTCAATCAATGATTTAGGTACTGTAATAAATTCTCCTTGAGTACCAGTTTCAACTTTTATGTTTAGTTTTGTCCCTAAAAGAGCTTGAGCTGCTAGTTGCATTTCTTCAGAAGGAGTGAGTTTGATAGTCATAAGCATTTGAAAAGTATTAAGTATATTTACAAAAATTATTAGATTTTTTGCGAAAGTAGTGTTAACCCCCCCTACCCCCCCGCGGGCTCGGGGAGGAGAAATGCTTGGAATGTAGGGCTCCGGACCCTTACTAAGGGGAGGGTTGGGGTGGGGTTTTTTACGGTTTCGCAAGAGATCTATTATATCATAAACGCTATAAACGCTGCAAATCAATTAAACACCATGAGTTCTGAGTTGAGAGGCGATCGCCTTTTTTTCTGACTTTTTCATATTTCAAACTTATATCTTATGTGAAACTCAAAAGCTCAAAACTCTTTCATACAAAGGGTTTGACTCCTTCTTTATTTTGTTAAATTTTGGCTAAAAAAAATAATTGGCGCAAAAATGCAAATTTACAGCGAGATTAACGATTTAAGCATAGAACAAAAATTACCACCTAAATGAAGATGAGTGAAAACAAAAAGCCTGAAAATCAGCAAGAAGTATTAAACTATGTTGAGGCAATCAAAAACGATACAGCCCAGAAACGTGAAGTAGAGTTAGCTATGACACAATGTCAGCAAGCCTCAGCAGGAAGTATCAAAACCGATGAAAATAAGACTTTAAATAAAAAAGAACTGGCTAAAAAGGTAGGTCAAGGTAGCTTAAATGTACTAGAAAAAGTTTACAGCTTAATTGTTGTTAATGGCAAAACATTACGGGGCAAAGCTTACGCTGATGTTAAGCTCAAAGAAGATTGTAATCGGTTAGCGCTCATTTTGACTGGCACTAATTTAATTAATGTATTCACCAGTGGCTCCCTATTTTTTATCACCCTCAGATCTACATTATTGTTTCCAGTAGCGCCTCTGACTGTGAATTTAATTTTACTTTGGCTTTTAAACGCCAGTGGAGACAAAGCAGCGGTTAGCCATCCCCGTGAATCTAGACAACATGCTTTAAACATGTTTATCGCTTTAAATGCCATCTTATCTTTAATTGGTGGTATTGGCACAGAATTAGCGTTAAATCGTCCCAAACTGGCTCAAATTTTGGCTTACCAAAAAATAGTTGAACCATATCAAATGGAAATAGAAGAGTTAAAAAATTCTTCAGAGGTTAAAGAGCTTGAAAAACTCAGACAAGACATTAAGATTAAAGAAGATTTCTTATACAAAGAACGAGTAAGATTAACTGGAGATCCAAATGCACTATTACCTGCTATTTTAGATACACAATATCGTGAACTAAATGGCTCTTATGAAGATTCAAAATCAGAAAACCCTTCTTATGTGAATAAACCTTTAGAGCAATGGCCATTAGTACCACGAGAGAAGAAAATGACAGAACTTTATGAATCAAAGGTTAAACAAGCAGAAGAAGATTATATAAATATCAAACAAGAAGCGCCCCAAGATAAAGCGGTTAGTTATTTACGCAAAAATGAACCAGATATTTATGAAACCTATTTTGATGAAGATGGACTAATTAACGCAGCTCAAGCAGAAGCAACTGTGGCTATGAAATCTTGGTTTGATAGTTTTATTACTTTTAAATGGCATGAATTGAGTTTATCTCTAGTTATGTTTGCCTTATCCGTGAGTACCTCATTAATTGCCACTTGTTTAATTATTGCCCATAGTAACAGAGAAGATGTAAAAATGTCTCATTCTCAGGAAGTGGCTCATGCACGGGATACTTGGTTTGATGAAAAAATCGCTCTTCTTATTGAAGCAGAGACTGATGCTAAATACAACCTTCATAATAATAATGGTAATGGACATAAAACCCATGACCATTCTTTAAAAGATTTTGAATTGGAAAACTTAGAGGAGAAATTGAGTGATATTTAAGCATTAGCTAAGAGGTGAGGCTCCCTCACCTTTTCAAGGAAAAAAAAATTATGGAGTTAATGCAAAAAATAGCTGAAATTAACGATTAGATAATAACAGCTTGTCAAGCAAATTATCTGAATAACTTAGGATGAGAGATATGACTCAGTATAAAGTTGAGAAAAAAATTTTGAGTCTGGTAAAAGAAAAAGCACAAAACGGTGAATATACAGACTCTGAATTAAGCAAGCATTTAAAACAGGTTTATGAAGATGCAAAAAATGCACAAATTAAGCTTTATAGTGAGCTAATTAGCAATAGTAATCAAGCTATACAAAATAGCTGTCAAACAGGAATTGAACTAATTCAAGAAAATAATGGAGTAGGTAATTGGGAAATAGCGATCGCTTTAATTACTAAAAATGTAGATATACTTATTGAACAAGCCAAATTTTATCAACAGCGATGCAAAAAACCTAATATTCTCAAACGTTTGCAAAATTTATTGATGTCTAAAAAACAACTTTCTCTTAACAATTTGGAAACTTTGAGTTATATAAAAGGGTACTTAGAAAATCACAATAGTCAAGATTTTGTCAAAGAAAATAATCAAAAACGCTTATTATCATATTTGCATCTTTTGATGACCCAAAGTGAACAATTAAGCAGTTGGATAAAAGAAAAAATACAAGAAACATTCAAAAAAACTAATCCTGAGTTTTATAACTATGGATTAAAAACAGAACGATCAGAAAAAAGAGAATGATCCTAATTATTTTAGAGAACTTTATAGTAATTAATGGAGGTTTTATGTCAACATCTGGTTTTTTCATCCAAAAAACTTTTGAATTAGCATACGTTCAAGGACAACGTAATTTTCAAAGAACTCATTGCATTAATATTGATTTTCGCCATTGTAATCTTGAAGGATTTAATTTTCAAGGTGCTAGTTTTGATCACTGTCTTTTTCCCCATAATTTGCCAAAAATTAACTTTACTCAAGCTAAATTACAAGCTCATAGTTTTAGCGAAACTAATTTAGAAAATGCTATTTTGATTAAAGCTAATTTACAGGGTTCTAATTTTCAAGGTGCTAATTTAAAAAAAGCCCAATTAGTACAAGCTGATTTAAGAGGTACTAACTTTAATAATGCCATCTTAACAGATGTTAACTTCAATAAAGCTAATTTACAAGGAGCTAATTTAGGGGAAGCAAATTTAGAAAATGTTAACCTATCTGCTGCTAATTTAACTCAATGTAATTTAGCTTGGGCTAACTTAATTAATGCTAATGTAAGTCAAGCTAGTTTTATTAATGCTAATTTAACTGGGGCAGATTTATATTCCACTAATTTAAAAGAAGCTTTTGTGGGTAAAGCTCAACTATCTCTTGCTAGAATGCCCCTTGAATCATCTATTAATTTTCAAGGTTCTTGGAAACGTTTTCTGCCTTTTTTTAAATAAATTATCACTTTTTTTAGCAGCAATAAAAATGATTTTAACAATTATTCAGCTCCATTTTAAAGCTTATTTATTCCTTGCTGCTTTCACTTTTTTAATGGCGATCGCATAGCAAGTCCTACGGGCGATCGCTACCTCTTTTACAACTTAAAATCTTAACAAATCTAAAAAATATATGCTTGAAAATCATTAATAATTTATTGAGAGCTAGTATGAACAAAGTATAGCATTTAATTACTAAAAATAATACGCTAAATAAATGAACTGATGTCAATGGTAATCTCGGGTTGCAAGCTGATAAGGGTATAAATGGGTTTGAGCTAAGGCGGCTGGTTGGAGATGGGAAAAAATAGCCCAATTTCTGGAAAAAAAAGTTATCAAAACCATTGACAAATCCCAAAGAATCGCCTAGGATAGGAAAGGTAAGGTAAAAAAAAAGGAGGGAAAAAAAGGGAGCGCCAGCTTAGAAAAATCAATCGCTCAGTTTGAACTGCAGGCAAATTGCAGCCAGGGCGGCTGGTTGGGGATGGAAAAAAATAGCCCAATTTCTGGGAAAAAAAGTTCTCAAAAAACATCTCCAGATAATAGTGGGGTTTAAGCGCCAACCCTAATGATTGGAAATGTCTATTTCTAATTCCTTAGAAAATAAAGATATGACCTGTACTGAGAAAATAAAGAGATGACTTATACAAACCAACAACTCTGTCAGTTAATTATTGAAGCTGGTGATAGTGATGAAAAAGCAGAAGCTCTGAGTTTGGCGATCGCACATCTTGGATTAGAAAAACGCTTGCCTAAGTCACAGATACGTGATTATGACGAAGTTTTAAAAAGAACACAAGAAGTAGTTCGTGAAATTCATAATTTTTATAGAAAGATTGATCCTAAAAGTTACGACTGTCAAAATGAGTCACAAGCTAAAACTTTAACTCAACATTTTATGAGATGGGTTAAAAGGATTTTTGATTATAAGCGTATTGATGTTTACAGACATAGAATAGGGATACCAAGTGAACTTAGTTTAGATCAACCACTTCCAAATAATGATTCTGATTCAAGGAATACTGTGGGAGACAATATTAGTGACAAAACTTTGACGGGATTGGAAGCAATAGGATATCAGCAAGAAGCAGATACTCGTGAAAATACACCGAAAAAATTATTACAATACATTGATGAAGATCCTGATAATAAATTGAAAGAATGTTGTGTAAAGGGACATGAAGAATGTCATGCTCAAGTTTGTTTGCAATTATGGTTTTTAAATGAGAATTTCAAGATTTTAGTTAATCAAGAATTAGAATCTCTTATAAATTTAATGCGCAGAGATCAACCAAGAATAACTAACATAGTAATTGAAGAGAAAAAGCAAAGATTAAAACCCCAAATTGAAAATGATATTTTTGAGCAAAAAATCAAAGAAAAAGTCGAAAAAATAGAAGAGGAGTTTAACATATCAATTCTGCCAGCTCATCGTCCTGAATATGATTACAACAAAATCGCATCAATTTTTGGAGTTAAATACCGCCAAATTTATGAATTAATTGGTATCCCTCAAAGCAAGACTAAAACTGAACCTAACCAGAGACGTAGAAGTAGAGTTGTAAACCTTTTGAACAAAGTATTTAAAGAAGATATAGAGCAATTTTTCAATCAATTATAAGGTCAAGGAGCAAGTAAAATGAGTATTGATTTACAACATAGTTTTACAATTTATTTAACCGCAAAACATCATCAAATAGCTGAAAAATTTGCCCATGAGCAAACCAGTAAATTTAAGGCAAAACAAGTATATCTTAATACTTTAGCAGTTTTGGCTATTAATGAGTTTTTACCTGAAATTAACTATCAAGGAAATTTAAGGGAAAGTGCTAGTTTTAACCCAGTTATCAATTGTTTATACAATACTGGTAATCTAATGGTGGCAGATATAGATGTTAATTTAGAATGTCGTCCGATTTTACCAGAAGAATCAGCAATTATTGTCCCTCAAGAAGTAATTGAAACTGCTGATTTTTATATCGGGGTACAATTTCAAGAATCCTTAGATAAAGTTAAACTTTTAGGATTTTATCCTGCTACTAAATTAGATACCAGTCAACCATTAATAACCATTCCAATAGAGGAGTTAACACCCATTGAAGATTTAATTGATGAGTTATTCGCCATTGAAGAATATATTGATTCTCTTGATGAAAATACAGTAGCAGATGTTAATGAAAAATTAGATGATATGCCATTAGCAGCGATAAAATTACAATTGGAAAAAATCTATCGGGATTTTAATGTGGATACTAAAAGATATGCAGAAGGAGTAAGTTTTATTCGTTCTCAATTAGTTGATGATGAATCATCATTAAGTACAGAATTAGAAGATTTAGTTAAAAATTTGTTTAAACCCATAGAAGCATATTGGGAAGAAAATGAACCAGGTAAATCACCCATTAATATTGGTACTCAAATAGGTAATGCAGTAGTAAAATTAGGGGATATTATAAAAGGAATACGTACCCCTGGTTATCTTTATAGGGAAGAAGCGATCGCTCAACAACTTATTCCTGCAACAGCTTTTCTGGGAGATACAGAAGATCAAAAAATTACTTTTAACCCAATTAATCTCGCACAAGAACAAATCTTATTAAGTCTCCAACTAGAAACTAATAACACTAATAAGATTAATATTAAGATTATTGTCAAAAATGTCAAGGAAAATGAACCTTTACCTTCTGAATTAGAACTAATTTTAGAGGATGAAAAAGAAACAATTACTCGCAAAATTAAACAACAAAAACATCAAGATCGATTTGATATAACTTTTAGTAAAAACTATGGAGAAAGCTTTACTTTAAGACTATTGCTAGGTGACGAAAGTTTTCAAGAGCAATTCACAATAGACCTCTTGCGAAACTAAAAAACAAATCAATTCTTATTATGATCTCATGCAAAACTCGCCCTGTTCCCTGTTCCCTGTTCCCTGTTCCCTGACTTTTGCAAAAAGTCTAATCTAACTAATAACAACTTAACCTATAATTGGAAATATAGTAATCCTATCTCATTTATAAGAAAACCCTTAAAACCCTAAACAAGTAGGGTCAGGAAAATCTTATAACTTATTTAGAATTACTATATACATTTACTTACTCAAAATAAAATAAGTGATGACTATCTTAGTAAACTTCAATTGTTTTTTTAAAAACATAAATGAATCATTAACTATCCATTATACTATTTCAAATTTTGGAGAAAGAACTAACACATTACAAATAACTCCAGGAATTGAAACTAGCTGTCAAAGATGGCATGAAGCATTTGAAAGCATAGTCAAAACTGGACTTTTTGATGATGTAGAAATTGGAAGTGGAGGTAACTGTGCAGATTCTGCACAAGAGCTTGAGGAATCATTTAATCAATTGCTTAATTCAGAGCCTGAAATCAAAAATAATTTAGATAGCGCATTAAATACAAAAGAAGATATTTTGTTTTTGGTTAAGAATGAAAATACTAACAATGATGATTTAAGAAAGTATCCCTGGCAATGTTATAATCTTTTAAAAGAATATAAAAATTCTGAAATCGCTTTAGCCAAAATTAATTTTAATTACAATGCAAAGTTAGAGCGGAATTATTCTACACCTGTTAAGATTTTAGTGGTGTTTGGGACAGAACAAAGTGAACAACAAGAACCAACAAAATTAAAATCTTTTAAAACAGATATAAAAAATTTAAAATATGTAATAAAATATATAGAAGTTATTGATTCAGACCATCCTGACGATTTACCAAATAAGTTACCAAGCATTAATGCAAATACTGCTTATATTATTTTAGCTACACCAAAAAGTACAGAAGACTTAAAAAAGTATATTAAGCAAGGATGTGATATTTTTTGTTATATCGGACATAGTAATAGTGCGGAGAATAATGCAGATGGTTATATTTATCTAGAAAGTAACAATCGAAAAGTTGAAAAGATCAATATTAGTGTTTTAAGGGACTGTTTAAATGAAGTAAGAGAACACAAAAATAATCCTTTACAGTTGGCAATATTTACCTCTTGTAAAGGTTTTGGTTTAGCTGATGTTTTCGATAAACTAAATATTCCTAATATTATTGCTATGAGATCTTTGCTACCTTTAGAAGTAGGTAGAAAGTTTTTAAGGGAATTTTTAACTAATTTTATTCAAGACAAAAATACTTTACATATAGCAGTAAGAAAAGCTAGGGATATCTTGGAAGAAAATTATGGTAATCAATATCCAGGAGTGCAATGGTTACCACAATTATTTTTGCATCCAGAAGCGGCGAAAAATATTCTTACTTGGGATGGGTTAATCACTTCACCTTTTATTTATATTGAACGTCCTCCCCTTGAAAAAAGATGTTATGACACAATGATTCAGTCGGGTTCACTACTTCGTCTTAGATCAGCAAAAGGAATGGGTAAATCCCTACTTATTGATAATATTCTCAGTGGTCTAAATATAAATGAGTATAAAGTTGTTAAGTTAAATTTTTTAGAAGCAGATCAAAACATTTTAAATGACTTAGATAGGTTAGGAAAATGGTTTTGTAAAACGGTTTCACGAAGATCAAATATTTCTGATGAAGTCACAAAGCGTTGGGAAGAAGATTTAGGGAAAATAAATGTAAGCTATTATTTGGAAGAATATCTTTTGCCCTCATTTCCACAAGATTTAGTTTTAGTATTGGATAATGTAGAGGAGTTATTTCCTCACAAAAACATTGCTGATGAGTTTTTTAGTTTATTTCGTATTTGGCGCCAAGAGGCAAACACAAGGAAAATTTGGCAAAAACTACATTTAATTATGGCTTATTCTACTGAAGAATATATGGAAGGATATATAGATATTAATCATTCTCCTCTAGAAAATGTTGGAGAAGAAATAGAATTACCTGATTTTAGTTCAGAGCAAATACTAGAACTAGCAAACGGATATGATGCAGGATTAACAAAAGAGGATATCCACGAAATTACTCAAATTGTTGGTGGGCATCTTTACCTTATACAAAAAGCAATTTATGCCATGGCTAAACAACAACTTTCTTTAGAAAATTTTATACTAACAGCAACAACAGAAGAAGGGATTTATGGAGATCATTTACGAGGACTTTGGTTTAAACTACAAAAATTTCCCGAATTACAGGAAGGGATGCAAAAAGTTGTGACTTCCAGCACTCCTGTGGATCTAGGAACAATGCTAAACAAAAAATTACACAGTTTGGGTTTAGTAAAATTTGAACACAATGCCATTAAACCTCGTTATCAACTATATGCTCAATACTTTAGCGATCGCCTAACCTAATCATTAAACAAAAAAATAGACTCAAGAAAAAAAATTCACTGATAATCGCTAAAAAAATGAGTAATAGTAATTTTTATCAAGTTGGAGGAGCATTATCTGCTGATTCGCCTAGTTATATTAAACGCAAAGCTGATGATCAGTTTTATGCAGCATTAAAAAATAAGCAATTTTGTTATGTCCTCAATTCTCGTCAAATGGGAAAATCTAGCTTGTGGTATTATACACAAGCTAGATTAACGGCTGATGGAGTTCAATGTGTTTACATTGATTTGACTAAAGTGGGAAAAAGTTCTTCTGAAGAAGGTTGGTATAGAGTTCTCTTGTATGAATTAGTCAAAACCTTTAATCTTTCTATTGGAGATCGACAACAAGCAAAAGTTTGGTGGGAAGAAAGAGCAGATGTATCACCTATCAAGCGTTTTGACGAATTTATGGAGGAAGTTCTACTTGAAGAAATAAAAAAACCAATTATTATCTGCTTTGATGAAATTGATTATGTCCTTAGTTTCAATTTTGTCATAGATCCTTTTTTTGCTTGGATTCGTGCTTGTCATAATCAACGGGCAAATAACCCTATTTATCTCCGCCTAACTTTTTGTATATTAGGAGTAGCAACCGTCTCTAACTTTATTCGAGATAAAACTCGTACTCCTTTTAACATTGCTCAAAATATTTCTCTAACTGGATTTAATAAAAATGAAGCTCAACCTCTTATTCAAGGTTTAAAAGGAAAAGTATCTAACCCTCAACAAATCTTAGAAGACATAATAGATGAGACAGGTGGACAACCTTTTCTGACTCAAAAAATATTTCAGTTAATATCTGAATCAAGATCTGGATTGTTAGGGGAAAATCCAAAAGCAAAAATTGATGTTAGGGATTTTGTATTCAAAAAAATTATTGATAACTGGGAATACCAAGACAATCCACAGCATCTGAGAACTATTCGAGATCGTTTATTATGTACTCCCTCTAGCGGGAGAAGAATGCTCAAACTCTACCAAGAAATTTTAGCAAGAGGTGAAATTCCTAGTAATAGCGATTCCGAACAAATACAACTGCGTTTAACGGGTTTAGTCATCGAAAATAACGGATATTTAAAACCTTATAATCGGATTTACAGAAATGTTTTTAATGAAAACTGGGTTAAACAAGAATTAGATAAAATTTTTCCCTTTATTGAACAATATGAGACTTGGTTAGCTGAAGGGGAAGACTCATCTAAACTTTTATCGGGGCAAGAGTTACAAGAAGCGTTAGAGTGGTGCAAAAATAAGTCTATTAATGAATCACTAACTCGTTTTTTAGAATTAAGTGTAAATCAAGAAAAACAAAGAAACAAAGCACAAAGTCAAAGGACAACTTATGAATTGGCTGAAAATATATTAGCCTCAGAATTTGAGGAAGATCAAAGAAATAATTTAATTAGAGAAATATTCTTATGGACTGGTAATCAGTTACAACTAATAGAAATTGTTTGTCAACTTCTCATTGAACAAAAAAACTCTCTCCAACAAAGGGAATATTCAATTGAAGAGCTTATCTCCATAAATATAATTGAAAATTGGCAAAATATAGATCATTTAAGGGAAATGGGAAGTCATCTTTTAAATAAAGATGGTTATGCTAAATCAAGATTAGAAAAATATAAACAGATATTACAAGATCGAGTAAGTGCCGATGAAAGACCAGAAACATTAGCATTACTTCAAGTAGAATTAATTATTAATAATGATGGATGGTTAGAGGTTTCCAATCGTATTTATAGAGAGGTTTTTAACCTTAGATGGGTTAAGGAAGAACTAGAAAACATAGCTCAAAAAGAGAATCAAACTGCTCCTTTAACCAGAACATTGTCTTTGTACTTTTTATTAGGTTTTATTATTGGAGGTATTTTTCTTTTTTTCTTGAATAAGCCAGAAACAGTTCCATCTAATGATTCTAATAGTCCTAATAGTAATGATAATAATATAGTAACTGAATCACCAGAAATTTGTAGAACATCAGATCTTAGCGTTCCTTTAGAAACACGTATTCAGAAACTTAAGAATTTGCAGAATGAAAATCCTGAAGAGTTTTCTTCCGAATGTGAAACCCAATTAACTGAATTGAATTGGATTCAAAAAGCAATAGGATTAGCCCAAAATAATATTGTTGCAAGTAAGAGAGTTGAAAATGCTTTTGAAACATTATGTCAAATTCCTGAAAACTCTCTCAATTTCAATGAAGCTCAACATTGGGTAAATGAATGGTATGGAAATAATTATTGGAAACCCCGTATAGATGAAGCTTTAGAAAATAATCCTGAATGTCGAAAACTCATAGAGTAAATTTAGAAACCAAAAATTAACCAAGAAAATTAATCTGAAATTAGTAAAGCATTAAAACCTGCTTGAATAAAATGACGATCTGAAGTAAGAGCAGCCATTAAATTTTGCTCTCTCATAACTGTGAAGGAAATACAGTCAATTAAACCCCATTTTTTATCTTGACGAGATTCATAAAGATTTAAACCTCCCTGAAAAAGTCCAGGAGTAACATTAATTACTTTGATATTTTCTGTTTCATAACATTGTTTGATAAAGTTAACTACCTTTTGTCGATTTAAAGCACTTAAAGCATTGCCAACTTCCATTAAAATTGCTTCCGTTGTCCAAATTTCCTGAGCTTTTTTTACTCTAGGTAATAATTTTAAGGCAGATAAATAATATTGGTCACGATTATTTAAAATAGCTTGAATAAATGCTGTGTCTAAAAAAAGTCTTTCTTTACTCATTTTCTTGACTTTGTTTAGGTGATCCATAAAGATAATGAGCATGGTTTTGTGACCAATCTTGAGGAGCTTCTATGGTTCCTGCTAGCTCTTCTAATATATCCCAAGCATTTTTTTTTGCTACAATTTCTTTGTCTAATTCATTGGCAGAAAAACTACCATTAACATCATTATTTTTGGCGGCAATTTTTTTATTTTCTATGGTTATTAAAATTCTCTGGGCTATTTCTCGTTGTTCTGATTCTGAAAGTTGCAATAATTGATCAATAGCTTTTTCTAAACTTTGAATCATAATTTTATCCTTTTGTTCAATAAATCAATGGTCTAAATCGTAATTAATTTATAATTACTTTATGGCTACAAGTTCTTAAAAGTACCGTCACTACCATTTTTTTCATCCTCTAGGGAGACTCTAATGCCTTGCCTACCGATTTTTATTGCCCGACCCAATAGTTGGGATAAGTTTGAATCTTGATCCTGGTTAGAATTTCTATTTTCTGGCTTCATAGTCCATTGTTCAAAATAGTAAAGAATATTCCCAATGAGCAACCAGATCAACAAACTGAAAACAAAGGTAAAAGACATCACAGCAAACCAACCAATACACTGGAAAAAGAACTGAATCACCATATTATTTGGACTACTGTATTCACTAGAGTTTGTTGTGCTAAAAATTCCCACTGCTATTGTTCCCCAAAAACCGCAAAATAGATGTACAGGAATAGCACCAACTGGATCATCTATTTGCCAAAATTCTAAAACTTTTTCTCCTATAATCACAAAAATACCACTAACCCCACCGATCAAGATTGCCGATTTAATATCAACATAACCTGAAGATGCGGTAATGCCTACTAAACCTCCTAAAATACCATTAATAATTGAAGCTAAGGTTGGTTTCCCACTAATTGCTGGGCTAAAAATTAAAGTCAATAAGCCCCCTGATGCAGCGGCAATCATAGTACTTGTAATTACATTAGGAACATTAGCTAATTCCTGTGCTGAACCGCCATTAAAACCAAACCATCCTAACCAAAGAATAAAACAACCCAGAGTAGCAAATCCTAATTGATGGGGAGTAAAATTACCTCTTTCTTTCTCCTCAAACTGATCTGTTTGATGATTATAACCAAAACGTCCATCTCTCGGCTTTAACAACCACGCACCTACTAAACCTGCCATTCCCCCAACGGAATGAACTACGGTTGAACCAGCAAAATCTCTAAAATTAAATAAATTAAATAACCATCCTTCACTTGACCAAATCCAATGACCCACAATAGAATAACAGAATGCTACCAACAAAAAACTAAATATTAGAAAAGCCCAAAATCTAACTCTTTCTGCCACTGCCCTTGAAACGATTGTTGCAGCAGTCCCAGCGAACGTCAATTGAAAGAAAAATAATGCGGAAAATGAACGCCCCGCCCAGGCTTCTTGTAACTTACTAAACTCTGGAATGATAAGTTGAATATTATTTTGTATTTCAGAAGCTGTGGGAAAAGGAATATCAAAGAAAAACCCTGCTTGTCCGAAAACACTAGGCTGACTACCACTATTGCCAAACATTAAGCCAAAGCCAAACATCCAATAAGCTAAGGCAGAAACACAGAAAACAATTAAATTTTTGGCTAATATATTAGTCGCATTATTAGTCCGACAAAACCCTACTTCCAGCATAGCAAAACCAGCATTCATAAAAAATACTAGACAAGCAGAAACCAACAACCAAATAGTTTTTAGGGCGTTAAAATCATTTGTCATGCTATCTTCTTGTGCCATTACAGCACGAACCCCTATGAGGCAAAAAATAGTGGCTAAAAACAAACAGAAATATTTACGACGTGATAGCCAGTTGATCAAACTTTTGAATATCAATAAATTACTTTTATGTTTTAACATAGATTTCCTTAGAAGGTTTCTCCACAAAAATTTTAACAGAACTTACAAAAAACGAACCAAAATACACTATATATAGGCTAGGGTCTAAAAAAAGTATTCATTTACTCATTTTCTTGACTTTGTTTAGGTAATCCATAAAGATAATAATCATGGTTTTGTGACCAATCTTGAGGAGCTTCTATGGTTCCCGCCATATCTTCTAATATATCCCAAGCATTTTTTTGGGCTATAATTTTTTTGTCTAATTCATTGGCAGAAAAACTACCATTAACATCATTATTTTTGTCGGCAATTTTTTTATTTTCTCTGGTTATTATAATTCTCTGGGCTATTTCTCTTTGTTCTGATTCTGAAAGTTGCAATAATTGATGAATAGCTTTTTCTAGACTTTGAATCATAATTTTATCCTTTTGTTCAATAAATAAATGGTCGAAATTTTAATTAACTGCGATTGTTCCCCAAAAACCGCCAAATAGATGTGCAGGAATAGCACCTACTGGATCATCTATTTTCCAAAATTCTCCAACTTTTTCTCCTAAAATCACAAAAACACCACTAACCCCACCGATAAAAAAAGCTTATGTAATATTAACATAACCTGAAGATGTGGAAGAATAGACCAAAAGCTGCGAAGTCCAAACTTAAAATGGTCATCAGTCCGCGCAAGCGTTGGATCTCCGAGATCCAACGCTTGCGCGGACTGATGACAGTTTTTCGTAATTTCGCAAGAGATCTAATAGGCAATTTTTCTTTTGCGGTTGCGTTGTGCAAAAGAAGTAAGCGCCCCTATATTTGTAATTAATTGAAAAATCAACACCCCAGCTATAGGCACCCTACAAGCGATCGCTGGTGCGTTACGGCTTTTCTTACTTAATTAATTATAACATAATTCTAATGAATGCCTAATGCACCCGACAAGCGATCGCTGGTGCTTTTTGGTGCCTTAGTAACGCACCCTACACTCTTGCTTCAGTTATAACATATGCCCCCGACAAGCGATCGCTGGTGAGTTTTGGGCGTTACTAACCCACCCTACACTCTGAGGAGAGGAGTTTGGGGCTTTCTCATAAATCAATTAGGCTTGCTATACCAATGACTAATAACTAATATTACCTTTCACACCTCTAAACTGGTTTGCTCTATAACTTGCCTTTGCTCAGTATCATAACCCCAGCGTTGGAGAAATGCCTCATAACTTCCTTCCCCAGTAGTTAAACTTTCCCGCAACTGCTCTAATTCCTGGCATACTAAATCTAACTTTACTTGTTTAATAATCTCAGCAGTACGCAAGCGTACTCTATCAGAAGCCTGTGCCATCTCTTCATTATTATTACGGCGATGAGTAACTGCCATTGCTGCTGACATGGCTAAGTTTTTTACTAACAACGCACTTACTATTTCTGGGGCAGACTTTAAAGCATTAATAACAGCAGTGGAAGGGTTATCTGCTAAAGCATATTCCCCCGTAAGATAAGTAACAAAAAACCCCCGCGCTCCATTTTCACTCTTAACCAGAGAAGTAATAGCTTCTTGGGTTTCCTCTTCCCCCAGTTTCCCTGTTTCCCTTTCCTCTAGCAGCGACTGGGTAAAGGCGATCGCCTCTTCAAAACTCAAATTATCTGACACTTGTTTATTCAACTCTTCTCCCCTCGGAATAACTCTCTCTTTAATATACCTAATCTAGCGCTTCTTGCCGCCAATGTCTAACACAGGGAGCAAGACTAATTAAATCTTCTATATTCTTTTCCATTGTATCACAAATTTCATCCAGCGGTAAGTCATTAGGATCGTAACCGAAAGGATTTTCTATTTCAATTCCGATTGCTTCTATTCCAAACACCGTAAAACTAATTATTCCAACTATTACCCCCGTCCACCAATTAAACTCCATCACCACTTGAAAAGGCAAAGTTAGACAATAAATCAACATTAATTGCCTCAAATGAATGGAATATGCCAGGGGAATTGGTGTTTTTTTGATGCGCTCACACCCTCCCAAAACATCTACCATATTATCTAATAACTTAAACATTACTGTAATTTGATAAGCGTTTATACACTTGTTTTCATACTGTTTCTGAAGATAATCTCCAATCCAAAAAGCCACTTCTAAAGGCGGATTATTCATTTCCTTCAGCTTTTCATACCACTTTTTTGGCATTAAATCTGCTAACTCACTATTAACTTTTTCTCCCCGCAAATGCAGTTTCAGCGCCACCGCAAAAGCCACTAATAAACGCAGAGTAGCTACTTTTTCCTCTCTATCTTTTTCTTTATTTTCCTCCACTGTTATCCAAATTGTGCGCGCAAAATTTCGGACATTATTGATTAAATTTCCCCACAATTTCCGCCCTTCCCAAAAGCGGTCATAAGCTGTATTTGTCCGAAATACTAACAGCAATCCTAACACAATACTGGGGAAAATACTACTTAAAATTGGTAGAGATACATCAAACCCTAAATAGTGCAGGAAAGAAATTAAAAACCCAAACAAAGCACATAAAACTACCCTGGTAATAATAACAGGAATAACAGAGCCGCGACAACGTAATACTCCTGTTAACCAATAATGCCTTTCTTGATCCCCTTTTTTAAGTAGCAATCTTGTTTTTTTTACCTTACCTACCATAGCCAACTAAATGAGGTTCTCACACATATTATAACCTCTACTAGCCAGATGGGACCTTGAAAGGGGCTTACTTTCCTTAAATCCTACCAGTCAATAGGTTTGTTTTATTTTTATTTTATGGAGCGTGAGCAGATATTTTTTTTCGCAAATTTCCAATTTCTTCCCCTACCACTTGTAAGTTTTAATTCATTATTTTTTTCTTAAAATTTCCCATCCCAACTCACTTATTTTCCTACTTCCATAAAAATTATGAAAATTGATAACTCAGTTCCAGCTTATTAATTTGAGCATTTTTCTGCTTCATTACAGCAGTTTCTTTCCTGATTTTATTGGATAAAATTAATGCCGTAAAATTGGGCATTTCCTGATGACAGGAAGAACAATACCAATAAATTTCGTTATGGCGAATGTGGCGTAACATAGGTTCAGCGCAACAAGGACAATTATTCATAACATTTCCCACCCACAGTTTTTTTATGTAATTCAGGGATTTGCCTGCCACCTTCGGCTGACCAAATGACAGTAGGCTTAACCCCCTTGACCACACTTCTAACTCTAGGGGATAAATGTGAGGATTTTGTGAGAGGGATCACTCTTTCCAGTGGAGAATTTTACGGATCTGGGAAACTAATTGATCTGGGGTGAGAGGTTTGGCGATCGCCTTGATTTCTCCTTCTGAGAGCAACTGTTTTACTTCTTTAACATCAGCAGAGGCTGTTAAGAATATGGTGGGAATATGCTTTGTTGCCTCTTTAGCAGCTAACTCTCGCCAAATGGTCAAACCATCCATTTCTGGTAGGACCATATCCAGCAGGATAGCATCTGGCTGTTCTGTTGCTGCTTTGCTTAACCCCTCTTTTCCTGAACCAGCGGTGATCACCTCCCAGCCTGCTAGTGTTGACAGCGATAATTTTATAATTTCTCGCAGACCATCATCATCGTCAATTACCAAAATTGTTTTTCTTGTAATCACAGATAGTGATTTCCTTTACTTTAATTTTCTTGTCTTTGTTAGTTTAACTTGCCACTTTTTTTTGCCCTTTAATTAAATTATATCACTTTTTTTTATTTAAGTTGCAAGCTCTTCACCACGCGAGCAATTAATTCTGGTGCAATAATTGGTTTCTGCACATAATCATCCGCCCCTGCTGCAAATATACAATATACTGTTTGCGGTTTTGTGTCTGGGGAGAGTAACAATATTGGGAGTTTGCGGGTGCGATCGTCATGGCGCACTTCTTGACACAAATGAATACCGCCCATTTTCTGGTCGAAAATAAGTAAATCAGGAATTGATTGCTTAAGAGCATCTCTGACCTTTTTTATGTTGCTTAAAAAGGTGAGCTTCAACCCCCAAGGAGTTAGTAAGTTGCTAATAATTTCTCTTACTTGTGTATCTTCATCCATAATTAATACTTGTTGCGCTTTACTAATGGGGGAATTATTTGCTAGTTCTATTTCTTGGCGCACTAAAAACAGGATCTCTTCGAGCTTCTCTTCTTCTCCTGAGTGCAACATTTTTTCAAGTTGGCGACACTTATGAGCAGTTTCTTTTAACCCAAAACTCCCTAATGACCCAATTAAGGTGTGTGCTTCTTTTATTGCTTCTTGACGTTTTCCTGCTAGTAAATTTTCTTCTAACAGTTTAAGGCGTTGGAGATACTTTGGTTGATGCTCTTCCCATAAGGCAGTTAAGCTTGAAATAATTTCTTGTCTCTTTTCCTTTTCTTTAGGAGTTGGTGATATTTCTTGAAAATTTAATCGATAACCCAGCCCATAAATTGTTTCAACTAAATCTTCTTTTATGCCAGCTTTTTTCAGTTTTTGCCGCAAACCTTTTATTTGGGTTCTCACTGCTCCCTCTGAAGGTGGTTCTTCAAATGACCAAAGATGATCTAGAAGGGCATTTTTACTAAATATTCGTTGGGGATGGCGCAAAAATAACTCTAGCAGTGAGTATTCTTTTGCCGTTAAATGGAGCAATTCCTGTTGATATCTTACTTCCAAATTACTGGGATCAAGGCACAACTCTCCCCATTGTAATAATGGTGAGAGGGAATCATTTCCCCGTCGCAGTAATGCTCTAATTCTTGCTAACAATTCTGATAAATCAAAGGGTTTCACCAGATAATCATCCGCTCCCGCATCTAATGCTGCTACTTTTTCTGTGCTACCATCTTGGGCGGTAACAAGCAAAATTGGCGTGCGATCGCCTCTCCTCCGCCTCTCTTTACATAAGCTGATCCCATCTAACTCTGGCAACATTAAATCTAGCAAAATTAAATCATATTGAAATAATTCTGCTAATTCCATGCCCATCTGACCGTCTGTTGCTACATCTACTAAATATTTCTGACTGGTTAGAGTCTTCTGCACTAGGTCAGCAAAGCCTGTATCATCTTCCACCAGCAAAAGTTTCACGATTCCTGCTTTTTCCTTTTTCCTGCTATTTTAGCCAAACCTCTTTTTAGTTATATAATTAACTCACAATCCAATCAGCAATTTTATCCCTGTTGGCTTTCAAATTATGTTCTCTCACCTTAAAACATTTTTGTTGTTAGTAATTATATTACTACTCTCACTCAACATATTCTTCTCTTCACCTGTTCTCGCTTCGATTCGCGAGACAGAAGAAGCACCAGGACAAGTATTAATTCAATCTCGCCATACTTTACAAGATTTTGAGGGTAATTCGTGGCAGGTAGTTCTTTTTAAACGGGTAAAACCTGATCATTCTGCCAGTGTTAGTCTGCGACTGGTGGGGTTTCCTGGAAATGTGGAGTTTTCCCATCCTCAACCTTTAATAATTGCAGTGGGAAGTGAAATTAAAAGTGCTGAAGATATGTTTGCTCAACTTGCACCTGCTCCCAATGTGGGGCAATATGACTTCACGGAAATTATAACTGAACTTTCCCCCAATTTATCCCTTCGTCTTTCCCTACCTCTAAATAATCAATCCTTAGAATTGAAAGTACCATCGGTAGTAGTGTTAGAATGGTTAAAAGTTAATGAATGACTAACAGTATCATCCATAAGACGAAATGACGAAGCAAACTAACTACGCCTCACCAACTCCAGTAGAAATTCCTCCAGGATATGTAAACATGATGGGCTATGTGGATGAATCGGGAGTAAATGGGCCAGGATGTCGCGCTGTTGTCTGGGTACAGGGCTGCAAGCGAGAATGTCCTGGGTGTTTTAATCCCGCTTCTTGGTCTTTTGAAATAAATCAGTTGATTTCTATTGATGAGCTGGTGGGGAAAATTCTCGCAAACCCTCACAATGAAGGGGTGACATTTTCAGGTGGTGAACCTTTTTGGCAAGCACCAGCTTTGGCTGAAGTAGCCAGTAAACTTAAAGCAGCAGGAAAAAATGTCATGTCTTTTAGTGGCTTTACTTTGGAAGAGTTACAATCTCCCAAAGCTCCTCGAGGGGCGCAAGATTTATTATCACAGTTGGATATTCTGGTAGATGGGCCTTATGTGGACTCTCAGGCAATTCATTCCCCAGAATCTCCTGTTTCTTCCCGTAATCAGCGGGTGCGGGTTTTCAATCCTGCTTTTTCAGCTCAGGTAAACTGGGCGAGTGACCAGGTGGAAATTCATGTGTTAAAGGATGGCTCAAGGATAATTACGGGATTCTGGGGCCAAATGGGGTTGACTGAGGAGTGAATAGACTTTTTGCGAAAGTAGTGTTAACCCCCCCTACCCCCCCGCGGGCTCGGGGGGGAGAAATGCTTGGAATGTAGGGCTCCGGACCGAACCCGCGGGGGGGAGAAATGCTTGGAATGTAGGGCTCCGGACCCTTGGCAAGGGGAGGGTTGGGGTGGGGTTTTTTACGGTTTCGCACTCATGTCTAATATATGCAGACTGTTGGCTTTTCTACGGTTTATGGCACTGTAAATTCTTGGCGTTATGGCTTGATATTGACCCTATATCAACAAAAAATGCGATCGCCTTCTCCTCCAGTTTTTCCTGTAACTGTACGCTCCTCATTATTACTCTAATCCTTGACAAACAAAACCTGACCAATATACTGGATGGGAAAATGGGCGCTCTTGTTTACATTTTGCTGCCAAATGTGGCAGATATTTTTTTTCTACTTTTAAGTAGGTTTCTATGCCTAGTTTTTCATAGCGATCGCTTTCTTGTTTATAATGTTCATATTCTGGGGAGTTTATTGGATATTCATTCATTTTTTGTTTTGCTTCATAAGCTTTTTTACGATATACATTCATCCTGGTTTTTAAGATTTTTTGCATGACGGGAGCATATTCATTATTAAACTCTTCTTTGGAGAGGTTACGCAGTTTATTTTGTGCAGCTTGTAAGGCGGTGGGGCGGTTTTTTCCTTGGTTACGTTGTTCATAATAAAAAATAGTAAATAAGGAGGTGGCTAAGTCATCTACTGACCATAAAGTGGTAATAACTGCCCTCGCTCCTGCACATAAAAAACCTGCCCCTAAAGTAAGAATATCATCATTTAGGTTTTTCATTACTCCTACCCCAGTTTCACAGCAGGAAAGGAAAACTTCATTGAGGTTTTCATAACGCCACAGCATAATTTGCCCCAGGTTAATATCTCCATCTGCTAATTTTATCGCTGATTGTAACGGATCGTCAAGGCGACTTTGTGCATGGTGGGAGGAGTGCAGGCTGGAAATAAGGGGTAATAGTTTTTGATAATTATTCACAGTAGCTTTTTCTGACCATTTTAAGCGATATTCTTCGGGTATTTGATACATTTGAGCAATGGTTTCACATTCATAATTGGTAAATGGTAAGTCTTCTGTTGCATCTTCTACTATGCCGAATTTTTGCTCTTCTATGGGTTTTCTTTGCTCACAATAATTCAATATTTGACAACTGCTTTGGGTGCGAATAAGATATTTTTCCCCTAATATTTCTGTTGGGGTTTCTTTGTTTGAATTGTTTTCGTCATCGCTTATATCATCTAAATCTGGATTTGCTCTTGTTTCCCCTGATTTTGTGAGAAACCCCCCCAGCCCCCCCTTACCAAGGGGGGGATTTTCTTCTAACTCCCCCCTTTCCAAGGGGGGTTGGGGGGGTTGGGGGGGATCAAGATTAATTGGTAAAATGCTAAAAGGAATTAAATGTAAGTAAAGATGGGGAATAATTATTAATTCTTCTATTCCCACTAAATGCTCCTTAATTAATTGGTTAATTTGCAAGCGATCGGCTAATTTCCCCATAAATGAGTTAATATTATTCTGCCATTTATTGTTCTTTCTATTTTCTAAATAAGGTATTAACCAATTTTCCCTTATCCAATTTTGCAAATTTCCTACACCCTCTCCTTTGCAAGTATGAACTGTAATTTTATCTTGGCGCAAAACAAAAATATGGGTGTCTTCTTTAGTTGTATAAAAGCTCAAAATACCTTGACTGGGTTGGTGAATTAAGGCTTGTAACTCATTAATATTTAGTGGCTCTACTTTTGTCAATCCCGCTAATACTGGGTCATATTGACGAATTTCTTCATGTATCCCTGTCCATTCTTTCTCTAATTGGGCAATTTTTTCAGTTTTTGCTTTTAATGCTGCTCGGTTACTTCGGGTTGCGCCTTCTTTTGTCCCATTTCCTTCAGGGTTTTGGCGATATTGATGAATTTCTTGATTTTTTGCCTCTAATTTAAGTAATAATGCTTGCACTTGGGGAGGTATTTCTGCATCCTTATATAAATCTTTACTTGCCATTAAATCTACTAAATAGCGACTACGGGAGCGCTCCACCGTGGTTAGGGCTAAATCCAATTGACCTTCATTTATGGCACATTGCACCAAATTAGCATATATATTGATAGCATCAGCTAATATTTCCTGGCGGCGATCGTCTTTTTGGGCTTGACTACGGGATATTTCTACTGCTTCTATTCCTTCACTATATGCTTGAATAGCTAATTGCCAGTTTCCTTCTTTAAATGCTAAGTTGCCTAAGTTTTTGCTGGTTCCTAAACATTCAATGGGAAAATTATCAGGGGTATAAACTTTTAAAGCATTATGATAAGATTTAATAGCATTTTCGAGATTTTCTGCCTTATCCCCTTTTATTCTATGACTGTAAGCAGTTGCCAAATTATTTTGTGTCCCTGCCCATTCAATGGGAAAATTATCACGGGTATAAACTTTTAAAGCATTTTCATAAGATTTAATGGCAATTTCTAGATTTTCTGCTTTATCCCCTTCTATTCTATCATCGTAAGCAGATCCCAAATTATGTTGTGTACCTGCCCATTCAATGGGAAAATTATCACGGGTATAAACTTTTAAAGCATTATTTAAAGATTTAATAGCATTTTCGAGATTTTCTGCCTTATCCTCTTTTATTCTATCACTGTAAGCAGTTGCCAAATTATTTTGTGTACCTGCCCAATCAATGGGAAAATTATCAGGGGTTTTTACTATTAAAGCATTGTTATAAGATTTAATGGCATTTTCTAGATTTTCTGCTTTATCCCCTTTTATTCTATTACTGTAGGCATTTCCCAAATTATTTTGTGTATCTGCCCAATCAATGGGAAAATTATCAGGGGTTCTTACTTTTAAAGCATTATCATAAGATTTAATGGCAATTTCTAGATTTTCTGCTTTATCCCCTTTTATTCTATATAAGTAAGCATTGCCCAAATTATTTTGTGTTTCTGCCCATTCAATGGGAAAATTATCACGGGTTCTTACTATTAAAGCATTGTTTAAAGAATTAATGGAATTTTCTAGATTTTCTGCTTTATCCCCTTTTATTCTATGTAAGTAGGCAGAACCCAAATTATTTTGTGTCATTGCCCATTGAATGGGAAAATTATCACGGGTATAAACTATTAAAGCATTATCATAAGATTTAATGGCAATTTCTAGATTTTCTGCTTTATCCCCTTTTATTCTATCATGGTAAGCATTGCCCAAATTATTTTGTGTACTTGCCCATTCAATGGGAAAATTATCACGGGTATAAAATGTCTCTACTATGCCATAAACCATAATGGCAATTTCTAAACATACAGGTTGATTATGAGTAAATCCCTGCATTAAGTTACTAAAATTGCCAATAACATTAACAATACTTTTTTTCACTTCTTCTTTCCAGTTAGGGGAGTTATTTTCCCACCAATTTTGCAGAGCTAAACCCAGTAATTCATCTATTTGGTTGAGGTTTTGTTTTAAAATAGGATAAACTGAGGCTTTTTCTGCGTTACTTTCTTGTATTTTTCTGAGTATTTCCATTAAAAAACTTATTCGCTGTTTGAGGAGATATTCACTTAATGAGTTGATGATGTTTTTGAGAAAGTTTCCTTGGTTTTCATCTTCTGTTTGTTGTGCAAATGCGTATATGGTTTGGAGAAAGGGAAAATCAATTAACTGGTGGTATTCACCCAGTAAGGTATTTATTTGCTCATCATTTTCACATTGAAGGAATGCTTGGATAAGCGCCAGGTAGGCTTCTTGACGTTGTTCTGGATTGTTCATGGTTATTCTTTTCCTTTGGTTTATATAATTATCCTTCGTGCAGGTTGGTGGTTTTTATGCGGATTTTCGGCTCTTATTTTTTTTCTTGTTTATGGGCTATGATTACCCCTTCCCTCCCCCATTGTCTGGACTATGATTTTTATGATTATGTGATTGACTATGATTAGTTTGTGGTGGTGAGTAATAAGTTTTCCATCATAGTAATCATTTAATCATTTAATCATAGTTTTGTTGTTGGTGGTGAGTAATAAGTTTTCCATCTGCCATTCCCTCCCCCCATTGTCTGTACTATGATTTTTATGATTATGTGATTGACTATGATTAGTTTGTGGTGGTGAGTAATAATTTTTCCATCATATAGCAATCCTATTTGAGTTGTAAAATCCGATCCCCCCTAACCCCCCGAAGACAAGGGGGGAAAGACAAACAAATTTCTCACAAATTATTTAGGATTGCTATAGTAATCATTTAATCATTTAATAGACCTCTTGCGAAACCCTAAAAAACCCCACCCCAACCCTCCCCGCGGGTTCGGGGAGGGAGGATTATAACCAGACATTTCCCCCCCTTACCAAGGGGGGGAGGGGGGGTTAACAGCACTTTTGCAAGAGGTCTAATCATAGTTTTGTTGTTGGTGGGTGTATGCCATAATTTCTTACAACATAAATAATCCAGGGGAAACATTAAAAAACTCTCCAAGAGCTTTTGCTTCATTTTCACTAATACTTCTTTTCCCCTTAATCACTTCCGAGACAACCTCCTGAGAACCAAAAATCTCAACTAAATCTCCTTGTTTCATTCCTTTTTCTTCCATTAACAATAATAACACTGATTGGGCACTTGCTGTTGGGAGCATCTCATTTTTATGAATTTATCTTATGTAGTGCGAGCATCTTGCTCGCTGCTGCGCTAAAAGTAAGCAAACAGGGAGCATCCCATTTTTATGAATTTATCTTATGTAGTGCGAGCATCTTGCTCGCTGCTGCGCTTGTTAGCGAGCAAGATGGTTGTTAGCGAGCAAGATGGTTGTTAGCGAGCAAGATGGTTGTTAGCGAGCAAGGTGGTTGTTAGCGAGCAAGATGCTCGCACTACAAAAAAAATTGGGATGCTCCCTTGCTGTTTCCCCTGATAAATAATATTCTTGCTCAAATTTTTCCACTAAAATAATTAACAGTTGATATAATTCCGTTTCTTCTGGGCTGCGATGTTTTTTGTGCATCAACTCTTCAATAATAGCCAATGCTTGCTCATTTTCCGCCTCCGTTTTAATCAATTTAGGTTGATATTTAATTAAAACTTCTTTATACTTTTCAGGATTAAAAGTAAGGGTCATTTTTCCACTTATTTTTGTCATATTCTCCATGGGTAAGGATATATTTGATATAGATTAACTGCTGTTGATAATCAATACTAACTATCAGTCTATATTTATAGCAATCCTATTTGAGTTGTAAAATCCGATCCCCCCTAACCCCCCGAAGACAAGGGGGGAAATACAAACAAATTTATCACAAATCATTTAGGATTGCTATAGTAATCATAATAATCATTTAATCATAGTTTTGTCTTGGGGTGTTGTATCTTAAATGATTTGATTTACTGGAATTTTTACATCAGGAAATGCCATAATTGTTACGGTTTCATCCCCCGTAAATTTTGCCATTGTTTGATAATTATTTAATTGATTATTTCCATAAACCTCTACGGTTTGTTCATTAATATCCACCAACCAAACTTCGGGAATATTTGCCCTGGCATAAAGAGGTATTTTCACAGAGCGATCGCTTTTTATCGTTGTATCTGCCACTTCAATAATTAAAAAAATATCCGCAGGTTGGGGATGTCTCGTTTTATAAACTTCTAAATCATTTTTTAATAAAACCACATCAGGTTGAGGTTGGGAGTTATTATCTAATTGTATGGTATTTTGCACACTAATTAAAGCACGTTCTCCGAGTTTTTTAGCTAATATATTGGTTAAACTAATTATACAAACTCCATGCTTAAAGCCAATGGGTGACATTTTGATGATTTCTCCCTCAATTAATTCCACTCTTTCCTCTGGCTGAAAAATCCCCATTTCTGCCATTTTTTGGTAATCAGTTACAGTAAATTTTCTGGTTAGTAATTGCATTTTTACTCCTTGAATAGTTAACAATGAAGCATGAACAGTTAATAATGAAACATTCATAACTGTTCATAACTCCCAACTCATATTCATCCTTCATCCCAAATAGGTTTTAAATCATTAATCAGTTTTTCGGCAATATCTTCTAATGCTTTGCGTTTACTTATATCTAAACTTTTTGTAAATTCATCCTCCCTCGTTGTAACTAACTCATTATTTGTTTTTCCCTCCCTATTTGTTGAACTTTCCTCTTTTTTATCCAGCATATTAGCAATAATGTCAGCGCCTTCTGTACCATATAAAAACGGTTCTTCCTCACTAACCATGCGCTCTAACTGCTTAATAATTACCAACCAATCAGTATTTTCAAGCATATTTTCTACTTCCATAAAAACTGGATCATTTTTAAACTCTGCCAAAACTAATAACTCTTCTTCCCAGCGGAAAAAATAATCAAAAATAGTTTCAGTTTCCTGGAAATCATTAATAGACATTTCTTGAGGTAAATTTTCTTGAAAAGGTAAAAACCCCACCAAGTCCACTGCTTCTAATAGACCTCTTGCAAAAGTGCTGTTAACCCCCCCTCCCCCCCCCTTGGTAAGGGGGGGAAATGTCTGGTTATAATCCTCCCCCCCCTTGGTAAGGGGGGGAAATGTTTGGTTATAATCCTCCCTCCCGAACCCGCGGGGAGGGTTGGGGTGGGGTTTTTTACGGTTTCGCAAGAGGTCTAATGTTTCTTGAAACTGCACCGCCACATAACCCAAAACTTGGTCAATATTAGTAGGTAAAGTAATTATATTTTCCCCTGGTTTTAAAGGACAACATAATAAACGTCCCTCAAAATTAGGTAAATATAAATCAGCCCTAGGAGCAATTATTCTGTGTACAGGATGCTCACTATAACTTTTGTCTAAGTCTGTTTCTATTTCCCCCCATTGCAAATATTGATTAACCGTATTTACCGCTAAAGTATTGAGAAAAACTTCCTCTTTCTGGGCAGGGTTTTCCAATTGCGCTGCATAAGTTTTAGCTTTGGTAAGCACTCGATTAGTTATGGGTATGGGAATATGTTTTTTTTCTCTTAAGTTATTATTCATCATTAATTTCCTCCTGTTCTTATTTCTTCTGTTATTTTACAATCTGCCTCTAATTCTTCTATCACAATTTTACTCAGTAACATCAGCACTTCTTTTTTCCAAAAATAGTTTAATTTATCATTAGTAAACCCATATTCTTGAGCTATTGCGGTCATAGCTCTTTGCTGTCGAAAAATCGGTAACATATACCTAGTTAATGTTTGCGCATTGAATTTTTCTCCATTCTTATTTAGGGTAAAACAATTTCGTAGCTTAAACTCTAAATCATCTTGAATATAGGAGCGAAAAATATCATCTTGTCTGGCATATTCTGGGTTAATATCATTGTCTTTTTTTGCCAAAATATTAGGGGAATAAAAAGCCAAAATTTTCTCATAAACAAGGGGGAAACAAGTGCGATCGCAATAATTAGATAAATTTTGCCTAACCCCTAATTCTCTTTGCAACTCGCTTAAATTAACTTTCTCACTATTATGATGATTAATCAAAACATGGCAGTTACAATCAGGGTATCCTTTGGGATATGTATCCCTCAATTCATTTTCAGGGTCATTTCTCACCCAGTCAAGTATTCTTTGTTCAATAGTTAAAGCTTCCTCAGTTTTCTCCCTCGTTACTTTATCCAATACCTGCCAAAAATTTTGCTCATTACCTAAGATAATATCTCCATACTCTTCTTCCCCATTTTCTCCCACAGGAGTATTAGTGGAACTAGTAGCTTTAATATTTTTTTTCAACTCTTGTTGAAAAGTAAGCTTTTTTATATTAGGAGGAAATTGATAAATCTTAATTCCTGTTTCTCTCGGAATAATTGTCCCTCTAATCTTTCTCACCTGCTTATTTAAAAACTCTTCTGCGTCTTCTCTTGTTATATCTGCTTGCGATTGATTATTTCTAATTTGTGCTTGATTATAAAATTCATCTAAAGTAAAACCAGCTTCATTTTGACTAACCGTTTCTTCCAAAACATCAAACAAGCGATCTTCCCTTCTCCGTCTAGCAGCAGTAACAATATCTAACCATTGATACCTAAAACGCCTTATTTCACATAACCAAGTAGATAAATTTTCTTCTAAGGTTCTTTCAGCATTTAATTCTAAATTTATGCAAATTACTCTGAGTGACTCTGCTACTACTTTTCCTAATAAAGACTCATATTCATCAATTAAGTTGGGATTTTTACATTTAACTGCATTTTTACAAATAAGATATAGTGTCGCATTTAAGTAAGCTTTTAACTTTTTATCTTGATATTTTAATCTTTTCAAAAGAAGCTGCTCACCACCTTGAGATTCTAATTTTTTCTCCTCATCTTGTATTTGACAAAAATTAAATAAACTTTCCTTTAATTCACTTTGAGGAAAACTTGCCAAAGCTGTTAAAAAATTGCACATCTAATAATCTCCAAAACATTAAACTACATTTAGATACACATAGCATCTCCAGAATCCCCTACTTAGGAATATATTAGCATAATTGAGCCAAAAAAGCAAGAAATAAAGTTAAAAACCAGTCACTGCAAGGGTTTGAGACGATTTTGTCTAAATTTTGCCTTGTGACACGAAAGAAAATTAAAGAGGGATAAAAACCAATGGGAGCATCCCAATTTTTTTGTAGTGCGAGCATCTTGCTCGCTAACAACCATCTTGCTCGCTAACAAGCACCTTGCTCGCTAACAACCACCTTGCTCGCTAACAACCACCTTGCTCGCTAACAACCATCTTGCTCGCTAACAACCATCTTGCTCGCTAACAACCACCTTGCTCGCTAACAAGCGCAGCAGCGAGCAATATGCTCGCACTACATAAGATAAATTCATAAAAATGGGATGCTCCCAAACCAATCAAACCATTGCCCTAATAAACCACTCAACCAACTCAAACCATTGCCTTAATTAAATTAAGTGCGATCGCTGATCTTGTAGGTTGGGCCCTCGGTAACGAAACCCAACATTGCTTTTATTTCTTATAGCAAAGAGGGGAATAGTATTGACATTATCAAAATCTAAAACTAGACCTTTTGCGAAAGTAGTGTTAACCCCCCCTACCCCCCCTTGGCAAGGGGGGGAGAAATGCTTGGAATGTAGGGCTCCCTCCCCTTACCAAGGGGAGGGTTGGGGTGGGGTTTTTTACGGTTTCGCAAAAGGTTAACTTAATAATAGTAAGGGTTTTCCTTCTGCCTTGGGCCCTGGAGCCTTCTGCCTTCTGCTATACCTTAATTTTTTGGGTTTCACTTCGTTCAACCCAACCTACATTTTATTCCATACCAATATTACTATCCCACATTCCGCACGTCGCAATATACCAATTCAGACGAAAGGCATCGCCAATTTGTCAAAATCTACCCTAAATGCAGTAATCAAATGGAAATGTTGGGCAATCAATTAGGCTAAATTTTGAAGTGCGGAATGTAAGTTGCATAAATAACCTGTAAAGGGAGGAAGAAAAACTAAGTAACAAATAAAAAAGGAGTAAATCGACTCAAACCATTGCCCTGATTAACTTAGAACATATTTTGCATAAATAACCTGTAAAGGGAGGAAGAAAGAGTAAGTAACAAATAAAAAAGGAGTAAACCAATCAAACCATTGCCCTTATTAACTTAGAACATATTTTGCATAAATAACCTGTAAAGGGAGGAAGAAAGAGTAAGTAACAAATAAAAAAGGAGTAAATCGACTCAAACCATTGCCCTCATTAACTTAGAACATATTTTGTATAAATAACCTGTAAAGGGAGGAAAGAAAAAGTAAGTGAGGAAAGAGAGTTTTCCAACTGTGAGCAATATTCAAGTTAAGTACCTCGACAATTTAATAAAACCTTTGTTCAAAGGAGGTGGTTAATACTGTCTCAAAGACAAAATGAACAATTAGTAATGCGCTTAAAACCTAGTAAGTGTTTTTTATTAATTATCCCCATTAATTGGATTAAATTCGTTGAAATTTTGCGATCTGAATATACTATCACCAGTCAAAGAGTATCCATTATTGAGGGAGCTTTTCGCCGCAAGAAATACACAGAAGAGTTATATCGATTGCAGCCTAATCCCAATTTACATCGGGGTATTTTTTATCAGATAATAGATGTTTTTCGCCAAATTTTGAGGAAAAAACCCCTGCTGTTCGCTGATATTTCCCTATATCCCAGTAAATCTTCTTATCCATTTTGTGTGCTAAAAGCCATTAAAAATGCACCGCTAGTAGAAGAAAGAATCAGGTTTTTGATTAACCAAGATAAAAAAGAGCGTGGTATTCGCATAATCGATTAAATACAAGGAGGAACCAATGTCTAATTTTTCCATATCCACCGATAGTTCAAACACAAACGAAACATCTATAGATGTAGATATAGATTCAGGTTGTGAAAATGGCATGGCATCGTTTAGTCAAAGTTCAACAGGTTGGGGATTTGCTTCTGACACTCAAATTGAATGTAATGAAGAAGAAGATGATGGTGATGATGATGGTGGTGATGATGATGGTGGTGAATAAGATGGTGGTGAATAATTATTAACCACTTAAATGAGGTACATTTACTTTTATTTATGTACCTCATTAAGCAATGTTATTAGTTTTTAGCTAATTTGTTTACCCTTTTCAAGAGAGGAAAAAATGGAACCTATTACTTTAATTATTGGTGTAATTATTATACTTGTTTTCGGTATTCCCTTGGCTATTTATTTAACGGTTTATCTCAGTCCAGTGCTGATTATAGCAGGTTTGACGATGACGACTATTGGGATAATCAATGAAAATAGTGATTTAGCAATAACAGGAATTAGCTTAGTTGTTGTTCCTAGTATTGTTTTGTCTATGGCTATTGGGAATAAAAAAGGATAGCTCAAGAAATTAATCAAGATTCAATCAAATTAAGGAGAAGAAAACAATGGTTATTTTACATCAAAAAGAAGTAGGGGTTTTTAATGTACCAGTACCCTGGTTATTATCCATAGTAATAGATTGCACCGCTTCCATTAGTGTCAGAGATTTTCAAATAGCTCAACAGGAAATTAAGCACTTTTTAATTAATGTCCATAAAAGAGCTTATCAACTTTCTGGTTTACCCGCTGATTTTGTTTCTTTAACTGCATTTAAAGATAAAAATCATATTTTCGGACCATCTTCCCCTTTAAATGTTGTGAAAATGGATAAACCAGAATATGTAGCAGCTTTATGTCAATGGATCGATCGCTTGCAAAGGGATGGTGGCGCTACTGTTCTGGGCTAACCCCTACTTTCTTAGACTAAGATAGACATTAGTGGTCAAATGTCTAAGAAAAAAGAAATATATGAGAACAAAGGAATTTGCTCGAAAATTGGGGATATCAACAAAAACCGTGCTGGGATAAGTCT
>JADQBC010000044.1 GCA_016903655.1 Gomphosphaeria aponina SAG 52.96 = DSM 107014 | reverse complement strand
TAAACGATTAGTTGCAGAATTGTCTTCAAAAGTTTTAACTCTGGGATAGGACAGGGAGAAAAAATGTCAGCAAAAAGAGCAGCACAATTACGGCAAGAATTGCAAAGGGCAGGTTATGCTTATTATGTTCTGGATAATCCGATCATGGAAGATGCTGTATATGACAAACTTTATCGGGAATTACAGGAATTAGAAAGTCAAGAGCCAGAATTAATTACACCAGATAGTCCAACCCAGCGAGTGGGAGATAAATTGTTATCCCAGTTTGTTTCAGTCAAGCATAATATTCCTCTCTACAGTTTGGAAAATGCTTTTAATTTTGAAGAGTTAACAAAATGGCAGGAGCGTTGGCAAAAAATTGTCCCTGATGTTAACAACTTTAATTATGTTTGTGAGTTGAAAATAGATGGTTCGGCTCTGGCTTTAACTTATGAAAATGGAATCTTGGTTAGGGGGGTGACTAGGGGAGATGGCACGACAGGAGAAGATATTACTCCCAATATTCGCACCATTCGCTCTATTCCTTTACGCTTAACTGGGGAAAACCTTCCCCCAGTGGTGGAAGTGCGGGGTGAGGCGTTTTTACCTCAAGCAGAGTTTGAACGGATCAACTTGGAAAGGGAAAGAGCAGGAGATTATTTATATGCTAACCCGCGTAATGCAGCAGCGGGTACTTTACGCGGGTTAGATCCGCAAATTGTTAGTCAGCGTCGGTTACAGTTTTTCGCTTATACTTTGCATTCCCTAGGTAATTCTCAATGGGAGTCGTTAAACCTATTACAGGAAATGGGGTTTTTGGTTAATCCAAATGGGAAACTTTGTGAGTCTTTGGCAGAAGTTAAGGTATATTTTCAGGAATGGGATAGTAAAAGAAAGAATTTACCCTATCTGACAGATGGGGTGGTGGTGAAGGTAAATGAGTTGGAGTTACAGGAAAAATTGGGGTTTACTCATAAGTTTCCGAAATGGGCGATCGCTTTAAAGTATCCCGCCGAAGAAGCACCAACTCAAGTAATAGATATTATTGTGAATGTAGGACGGACTGGGGCAGTGACTCCCATGGCAATAATGAAACCTGTACAATTAGCAGGAACTACAGTGCAAAGAGCTACTTTACATAATAGTGATCGGGTGGCGGAATTAGATGTTAGGGTGGGTGATACGGTAGTGATCAGAAAAGCAGGGGAAATTATACCAGAAGTTGTGCGGGTATTGCTAGAATTGCGTCGGGATCATACCCAAGCTTTCCAAATGCCAACAAAGTGCCCAGAATGTGGTTCTATTTTAGTGCGTCCCCTCCCAGAAGCTGTTACCCGTTGCGTCAATAGTTCCTGTCCTGCTATTTTACGGGGAAGTTTGATCCATTGGTCATCCCGTGATGCTTTGGATATTCGGGGTTTAGGAGAAAAAATAGCTGTACTTTTAATTGAAAATGGGTTGGTAGAATCGATTGCAGATATTTATGATTTAAAAATAGAACAAATAGCAAGTTTGGAGAGGATGGGGAAAAAGTCCGCCCAGAAATTAGTAGAAGCGATCGCCAATTCCAAAAAACAACCCTTCTCAAGAGTACTTTATGGTTTAGGTATTCGGTATGTTGGCAATGTCACTGCCAAATTATTAACCGAACACTTTCCGAGCTTAGAACAGTTAACCACCGCTTCGGTGGAATCCCTTGTCGCAGTACATGGTATTGGAGCTGAAATCGCCCAATCTGTCTGGGAATGGTGTCAAATTTCTGCAAATCAAACCCTAGTAAGACGTTTACAACAAGCAGGGCTTCAATTGACTGTCACTGCCCCAGAAAAATCTCAGCAAGAACAGACCTTATCTGGTAAAATTTTCGTAATTACGGGAACTCTACCCAGTTTAAAGCGCAATGAAGCAACAGAGTTGATTGAAAAAGCAGGGGGAAAAGTGACAGGTTCAGTAAGTAAAAAAACCGATTATGTGGTGGTGGGAGAAGACCCAGGGTCTAAACTGGAGAAGGCAGAAAAATTGGGGATTGGGCAACTGAGTGAGGCGCAACTTTTACAAATGGTAGCAGATGAAGCAGAATGAGTGAGCAAACAAGAGAAATTCAAGCACAACAAGATTCCTTGACAGAAGCAGTGGAAAGTCTAGGTCTTCAGCAAATACAGCGCCATGTTTTCCTGTGTGCTGACCAGACTAAACCCAAATGTTGCCCCAAAGCAACTAGCTTAGAAGCTTGGGAATATCTGAAAAGAAGGCTAAAAGAATTAGGATTAGAATCCTGTGTTTTTCGGACAAAAGCAAACTGTTTGCGAGTTTGCACCTCAGGCCCGATCATGTTAGTTTATCCCGATGGAGTCTGGTATCGCCATGGAACTCCAGAAGTTATTGAGCGAATTATGCAAGAGCATCTGATTGGGAATAGAATAGTGGAAGAATATGCCTTTCATGTCCATGCTTTGCCATTGGTAGAGGTAGAGCAAGAAAATAAAGAAATAGAGTAAGTATCACCTATGAAAGAATCTCAAAAGCAACTGTTATTAATTGATGATGACCCCAATTTAATTTTACTGGTAAAAGACTATTTGGAATTTCGTGGCTACCATGTCACCACAGCGGAAAATGGGCTCGAAGGAATAAATATTTTAAAAGAATTAACTCCTGACATGATTATATGTGATGTAATGATGCCAGAGATGGATGGTTATGCTTTCGTCAAACAGCTCAGGGAAGAAGCTCACACCAGTTGGATACCTGTCATGTTTCTCTCCGCTAAAGGTCAAAGTCAAGATAAAGTTAAGGGGTTAAATACGGGTGCTGATGTTTATATGGTGAAGCCTTTTGAGCCAGAAGAGTTGGTAGCACAAGTAGAAGCTTGTTTGAGACAAAAAAAAAGAATCCCAAAACCTAAGCCAGATAGTGGTCTAACTCTTCAAGTTCCCAAAAATGTGGAATTAACGAAAACAGAATTAAAAGTGGTAGATTTAGTAGCCAAGGGTATGAAAAATGGGGAAATTGCCAGCCAACTGGGTGTGAGTCAGCGAACCATTGAAAGTCATGTGTCTAATATGCTGAATAAAACTGGCCTGCACAACCGCACTGAGTTAGCACGTTGGGCAATGGAAAGTAATATGGTTTAACATTCTTCTGCCTTCTGCAATTGGTCATTAGTCATTAGTAATTCATAAATAACCGCTGCGGTCGAACCACAGTGGGAGTGACCAGTGACCAATAATTAATTTAATATTTTCCCTTCCCAAATGCCAAAAATTGTGCTAGAGTAGTTGGAGCTTAAGCGCCGATGTAGCTCAGTGGTAGAGCAGCTGATTTGTAATCAGCTGGTCGCAGGTTCAAATCCTGTCATCGGCTTATAAATATTGTTCAGTGTTCAGTGATAATAGATCATTGATAATGATCCATTCAAGAAACTGTGATAGAACGCTATACCTTGCCCGCAATGGGCGAAATTTGGACTGAAAATTATAAACTGCAAACTTGGCTAGAAGTGGAAATTGCCGTGTGTGAAGCGCAAGCGGAGCTGGGTTATATCCCTGCAGAGGCGGTATCCGAAATTAAAGCAAAAGCGAAGTTTGATTTAAAACGGGTTGGGGAAATTGAGGCCCAAGTGCGTCACGATCTGATCGCTTTCTTGACTAATGTCAATGAGTATGTGGGGGATGCTGGGCGATATATTCATTTGGGGTTAACCAGTTCCGATGTGTTGGATACTGCTCTGGCACTGCAATTAGTAGCAAGTGTGAATCTGATTTTGGAAGGTGTGGAAGAATTAATCCAAGCTATTCGTTACCAGGCGCAACAGCATCGTTATACAGTGATGGTGGGGCGATCGCATGGTATTCATGCTGAACCGATTACTTTTGGATTCAAACTGGCGGGATGGTTGGCAGAAGTATTGCGGTGTCGCGATCGCCTGGTGCGTCTGCGCAAGAATATTGCGGTGGGGAAAATTTCTGGGGCTGTGGGTACTTATGCTCATGTAGAGCCGAAAATAGAGGCGATCGCTTGTCAAAAACTGGGACTCGAACCAGATACTGCCTCTACCCAAGTGATTTCCCGCGATCGCCATGCAGAATTTGTGCAACAATTAGCCCTTCTCGCTGCTACCATTGAACGTTTTGCTGTGGAAATTCGTAACCTCCAGCGTACCGATGTCTTAGAAGTTGAAGAATTTTTCGCCCAAGGACAAAAAGGTTCTTCTGCCATGCCCCACAAGCGTAATCCCATTCGTTCTGAACGTCTTACTGGCATTGCCAGAGTTATTCGTGGTTATGCAGTTGCAGCTTTGGAAAATGTCGCCTTGTGGAACGAGCGTGATATATCTCATAGTTCAGGAGAAAGGGTAATTTTGCCTGATAGCTGTACTTTAGTGCATTTTATGTTGAAGGAAATCACTGATTTAGTGAAACACCTGTTAGTTTATCCCGAAAACATGAAACGGAATATGAACGTCTATGGCGGGGTAATTTTCTCTCAAAGAGTGTTATTAACCTTAGTAGAAAAAGGGTTAAACAGGGAAGAAGCTTACAAAATAGTTCAAAGTTGCGCTCATCAAGCGTGGAATACCCCAGAGGGTAATTTTCGGGAGTTAATTAGCAAAGATGGTGAGGTACAAAAATATCTTTCTCCAGCGGAAATTGAATCATGTTTTGATCCTCAATATCACTTGCAAAATTTAGACGAAATTTATCAACGTTTGTGTATTTAAAAAGTACGTCCGTAGGTAAAAATAACCTTGTTTCTTAAAAAAAAACCACAGATAAGAAGCGATCGCACCTGGAAAAAAATGAATTTTATCGAAGGTATTTTGAGAGACAAGGGGTGTAAACCTCAAAAAACTTTGCCCACCCTACAGAGACAAGGGGTGTAAACCCCTTGGCTTTACATTGGCAACAAAAAACTTTTTACAGGAAAATGTGGCAGCAACCTCCCAAAGAATTAAGCATTACGGCCCGAGAAGTTCATGTGTGGCGAGCTAATTTAAACTTACCAATTGCACGGGTAAATGAATTAGTAAATATCCTGTCAGAAGATGAAGAAAAAAGAGCGAATAGATTCTACTTTGAGGAACATAGAAAGCGGTTTATTGTTGCTCGTGGAACTCTGAGATTAATTTTAGCACAGTATTTAGCAATTGCTCCAGAAAAATTTAAGTTTAAGTATAGTGACAAGGGTAAACCTAGTTTAAAGGGAGAGCAATTACAATTTAATGTTTCTCATGCCGAAGATTTAGCATTATATGGGTTTACTCTGGAGAGAAAAATTGGGGTAGATGTTGAATATGTGAGGAAAGTTAGAGATGTTGAAAATATTGCAGAAAGGTTTTTTTCTGAGAGGGAAGCAGAGATAATTAAACAGCTTGCTCCTGAAGAAAAAATCACAGCATTTTTGCATTTTTGGACAGGAAAAGAAGCTTATTTCAAAGCAACGGGAGAGGGAATAAGTGGTGGGTTAGATGAGATTGAAATTGATTTAAACTCAGGTTTATTGAGAATCAAAGGAGATAGTCAGGCAGCTTTAGGCTGGTGTTTATATAAGATTATTCCTGGGAAAGATTATTTAGGTACAGTAGCAGTAGAAGGACAGGATTTAAAGTTGAGTTTTTGGAAGAATTGAACAATAATTAATGAAAGAAATACATTATGACTTTAGAACAATCAGAAATGGCAACCGATGAAGAATATCAGAAAGAAGCTTTAGCTATTTGTCGAGAGTTTGAGAAAGTTATGTGAGTCTGAATATGAAATGGGGTGAATAAGAGTCTTTTTGGCGTTATCGTATGTTTTACTAGAAATAAATCCATTGGAGCGCGCCTTGTTTATCGCTCTAAATTTACCTGATTTAAGGGAATAAATAAATAGGGGAAAGTTGAACTAGGGGGAAATTATGCTAAATTCAAGCAGTGTGATTAAGAATTAAAATTAGATTTGCTAAAAATTTCTTTGTTTGGTTAGTAACTCATAGAGAGTCAAATTTAACTGAGATTTACCTTCAAAAGCTGTGCCAACTTTACCAGTATGAAATGCTGTTTTATCCAATTCATAAGCTTCTGCTGGCAAGGAAATATATCGCAAGTTACTTGCGATTTCGGGGGCTTGTTCTAGGTAAAAGTCAATCAATTTTCTTAAATCTTCATTTTTCTGTGCTGCTGCTGCATTTACATAAATAAATAAAGGGCGAGATAAGGGTTTATATGCACCATTTTTAATGGTTTCTGGATTGGGAATAATTGCTCCTTGACCACTATCTACTGCTAAGAGTTTGAGATTGTTATATTGTTGTTCATAGGCTAAACTGAAATAGCCTAAAGCATGGAGATCTTCCCCGACTTTTTGACTCAATAAATAATCATCTTCACTGGCAAAATAATCACTTCTACTTGCTCCTGGTTCTCCCATAATTGCTTCTGTAAAATAGTCAAATGTTCCTGAATCAATTCCTGGGCCAAAAAGGTTTATCGGTTCATTGGGAAAGTCTGGATTTATTTGATTCCAATGGGTAATTTTTTCCTCTGCTGCTGTTTCCCAAATCTTTTTTAATTCCTCGGTGGTGATACTATTGAGCCACTTGTTTTGTTGGTTTACTACTATTGCTATAGCGTCAAAAGCAATGGGTAATTCTATATATGCTACTTGTTTATTTTTACACGCTTCCATTTCCTCAGTTGTAATGGGACGGGAGGCATTATTAATGTGGGTTTCTCCTGCACAAAACTTTTGGAAACCTCCTCCAGTACCTGATACTTGTACTGTAACTGGAACGTTTTTTGTTAAGTTTGCTGGGCTGTTTTGATACTCTTCAACTATGGTTTTTGTTAGGGGATAAACTGTACTTGAACCATCAATTTTAATGGTTTGATCAACAGCTTTTGTTTGAGGTGGTTTTTTTGCTTGCGTTGCACAACCTGTTAATATTCCTAATGCCAGTATTATACTACACAATGGGTTTGTGATTACTTTACCTAAGTTCATTGGCTTATAAATGTTTAATTCAAGGTTTTTTCTAATTTTATCAAACCACCACAATTTAGTAGTTTTTTTAGTTGAAATACTTAAGACTTAGCTGTTCTAAAAAATATTTTCAGAACAGTTAGATAATTATTTCATTTGGCTAGGTAACTGTGATAAAAAACTGATTTGAGCTTCTCTTAATTCTGCTGTTGGACGGACTTTTTGAATGAGTTGAATGGCTGTGTCTGGGGTTTCTCCTTTGGCAATTAAATAAGCTGCTAAAAGTGTTCCTGTTCGACGATTACCACTGGTACAATGCACAACAACTGGTTGATTATTACCTAACAATGGGTCAGCAAATTTAACGAATTGTTGTACTTGTTCAATGGTAGGTGCTTTCCCTCCTATAATGGGCAACCAGAGAGCTGCAAAACCTGCTGCTTGATATTCTTTAATCCCAGATGGTTCATCCATTACAGAAACAATTCCCCTCATTCCTGCTTGATAAAGTTGGGGTAAGTCTTCTAGTGGTGGCCGAGACATTCCCCCAAGTTTTTCGGGTTTAACCCACCAAAGATATTCTGGGTATTTAGGTTTTTCTGACATCTTTATTTCTCTAAGTAAAAATATTTCCGTAAATTATCCCGCTAATACTTGCCATGATTATGACTAAGGAGACAAATACTAGGGTTTTTTTTGTCCCCAAAATGCTGCGAATAACTAACATATTGGGTAAGGATAATGCAGGGCCTGCTAATAATAGTGCTAAGGCTGGGCCTTCTCCCATTCCATTGCCCATTAATCCTTGCAAAATAGGTACTTCTGTTAGGGTTGCAAAATACATAAATGCTCCCGCAAAGGCGGCGAAAAAGTTGGCAAAAAATGAGTTACCGCCAACTGCCATGGCTACCCACTCAGAAGGTATTAAGGCCTCGTGACCAGGGCGACCCAGTAATGCTCCTGCGACTAACACACCTAATAGTAACAGGGGTAAGATTTGTTTGGCAAAGTCCCAGGAAGCGGTAAACCATTCCCCTGCTTCATTTTTATTGGTGCTGGTGAGCCACGCTAAACCAACTACTCCTGCGCTGAATGGTATGAGGGGAGTGGGGGAAAATTGAAAAGATAAAGCCGCTGTTACCCCTGAAATGAGGATCACTTTTCCTGGATTTAACTCGAACCAGAAAACTAACATTACTGCTAAGGCAATGGCAAATAAGCTGGTAATGAGCCATTTTGCAGTATAAATGCTGTACCAGATTCCTACGGCTGCCCCTGGTTGCGCCCAGTTGGCAAAAACTAAAATACCTACCATGACTCCGAAAAAAAGACCATTTTGCCATAAGGGTCTAGTAACTTCTGTTTCTGGTAAACCTCCTTGAACCTCAATTTTTTCTAGCTCTTCTTTGCGGAAAATAAAGGCCATTGTTAAACCAATGATGATACTAAAGACGGTTGCGCCTATAGCTCTAGCAATACCAAGTTTTAGCCCCAGTACCCGCGCTGTGAGGATCATGGCTAGTACGTTAATCGCTGGCCCTGAATACAAAAAGGTAGTGGCTGGCCCTAAACCTGCACCCAGGCGATAAATGCCAGCAAATAATGGGAGTACTGTGCAGGAACACACTGCTAATATAATTCCTGAAACTGATGCTACTCCATAGGCGAGTACTTTGTTGGCTTTTGCACCCAGGTATTTCATTACCGCTTCCTGGGAAATAAAAACAGCGATCGCCCCTGCTATGAAAAAAGCGGGAATTAAGCAAAATAATACGTGTTCCTGGGCGTACCACCGCACTAGATACAATGCTTCCCAAAAAGCATTTGGCAATGATATTAACTGCTGTAATGCTTCTACAGGGAGATAAAAACAGATGAGGAAACCTACGACAATTACACTTAGTGGTTTCCATTCTTCTTGCCAAAAATTCATAAGTTTCTCCTTTTCTTTGTTAGGTAGGAATTGTTTTTAAACCTTACAAGAAAGGTTTTATTTGTTCTGGTGTAAGTACTTTTCCTTGACTAACTACTTTGTTTTCAATTACCAGTGCTGGGGTTTTCATTACCCCCCGTTTAACTATTTCCATTGTGTCCTTAATATGATGTACTTCAGCATCTTGGTTTAAAGACAATATGGCCTCTTTTGCATTTGCTTCTAATTGTTGACATTTTTTACACCCTGTGCCGAGAATTTCTACTTTAATACTCATGGTTTATTCCTCTAAATTTGGTTTTTTTTCTCACAAACATCCAAGATTACAAAGTTACTTTAAAAAAGCGATCGCATCTATTTCATTCAAGTTAATTTGCGGTGTTTCTTTGATACTAAGTTCCCACTTTTCCTCAACTTCAGTTAACTGCCAATTTTCAGTTAGGGAAAAAATTAGCCATTTACCTGCCATATTTTTCTGACAAGTAAAGCCCAAAATTTCCCCTAACTCAACTACTTTATTATCCATAAAAGAGTAATTTCTAATTACTCAGTTTAGTAATTAAAGCTTCTACTCTTTCTTTAATTTCCCCCCTTACTCTTCTGAAAGTTTCTAACGGTTGGCCATCTGGATCATCTAATTGCCAATCTTCAAATATTTCTTGTAATACCCAACCTTCTGGTAAATTAACTCCACAGCCACATAAGGAAATTACGGCATCATATTCTTCTGCATTAAAATCACTAATGGGTTTAGAAGTTTGGTCAGTAATATCTATGCCAATTTCTGCCATTACTTCAATGGCAGTAGGATGTACTCTTGATGCTTCTAAACCCGAACTTTTTACCTCAATTTTCCCTTTTCCTAAAGTTTTAGCAAACCCTTCTGCCATTTGGGAACGACAGGAATTTTTCTTACACGCAAACATTACTTTTTTCATGGTTTTTTCCTTGTTACTTTTTTAGTGTTTTGCTAGTTTGAAGGCAGATATTAATAAAATAATGCCTAAAATCCAGTAGAGAAATGAACTAGAAATATAGTTCAACAAATAACTGCCAATAAATGCCCCAACAATAGAACCCATTCCCATCATTATCAGAAAAAACTTCTCTGATTTTATCTCTTGTAATTTTCCCTGCCGATTATATTTAAATAAACCCATTAAAATGGTGGGAATACTAATTGCAAGGCTTAAACTACCTGCGATTTTAATATCTACCGCAAAAATGAGAATAATGGTGGGAATAATTAGCTCACCTCCTGCTACGCCTAATAAACTACTGAAAACTCCAATTACTATACCTGCTACCAGAGCTGTTATTATTTTTAATAAGCTTGGTAGTTGCCAAGTTTGCAGGCTAAAAATTAGTTCATGTCCCATTAAAATGAAACTGATAAAAATCAGGAAAATAACAACTACTTTATTTAAGGCGCGATCGTTAATTCTAGTTGCATAATTAACCCCAATATAAGAGCCTAGTAAAGAACCTGCCAGGATATTAAAAATTATTGGTAAGTTATTGGTTACATTACTAAAACCTGTTATGCCACTGCGAAAAATTAGTGAAAAAGTAACGGTTACTAGACTGACAACGAGGTTAATTATAATTGCTTGTAGGGTACGATATTTAAAGATGTTTATCAGAATAGGTAAGCGAAATTCTGCCCCTCCTAAACCAATCAAACCACCCATAATTCCTACTAAGCTCCCCCAGAAAAAAGGGCTTACTTTTTGCCTAAACAGCGTTGTTTTTCCCATGATTTTTCCTTAAATCAGTTATCAGGGTGCCTTAGGCGAAGCCGTAACGCACCGCACTATTAAAGTTCTCACTTATTAATATCATAAACTGTTCAGTGGCAACAATTCACTATTTGCCCCTAGATAAGGAATGGGCGGGTTTTGTAGGGGCGGGTTTGGTACTTTATGAACTAAACAACGCTTTTGTGTAGGAATACTAAACCCGCCCCTACTATTTTTGTTGGCATATTCAGGTTATCCCTAAACCCGCCCCTACATTTTTCATTTTTGTTCTCTTTCTTTTCTTTCGCTGTAACGGTCAGTTAAATAATCTACTTTATCCCTTAATAACAAAGTAAACTTATACAATTCCTCCATAACATCAACTACTCTGTCTCGATAAGGTGAATCTTTCATTGTTCCATCTTCATTAAATTCTTGATATGCTTTAGCTACAGAAGATTGATTAGGAATAGTAAACATCCGCATCCAACGGCCTAAAATTCTTAGGGTATTTACTGCATTGAAAGATTGAGAACCACCGCTTACTTGCATGACTGCGAGGGTTTTTCCCTGGGTTGGACGCACTGAACCAATATTTAAAGGTATCCAATCAATTTGATTTTTGAGAATACCTGTAACATTACCGTGCATTTCTGGAGAAGACCAAACTTGTCCTTCTGACCATTGACTCAGTTCCCGTAACTCTTGCACTTTGGGATGAGATTCTTCTACCAGTCCCCGCAAAGGTAATTCATGGGGATGAAAAAACTTTGTTTCCGCTCCCAAACCTTCTATAATTCGAGCAGCTTCTTCTGCTACTAAACGACTATAAGAACGTTCCCGCAATGACCCATAAAGAAATAAAATTCGGGGGGGATGGTCAAAGGTTGTCATTAATTTCACTCACTCCTTTTTCTTATTTACAAGAACTCACACAACGGGGGTCAAGTAAGGTAGCTTTTTCTGGTTCTCTGGGAAACCAAAATGCGGTTTTTTTGCAAAATTCCACCAGCATTAACATCACTGGAACTTCGATTAAAACCCCTACTACTGTTGCTAAGGCTGCACCTGAATTTAAACCAAATAACATTACTGCTGTGGCAATTGCTACCTCAAAATGATTACTCGCTCCAATTAAAGCCGCTGGGGCTGCATCTTCGTAGGACATTTTTAATTTTAAAGCTGCCACATAGGAGATGAGGAAAATAAAATTAGTTTGCAGAAATAAGGGAACTGCAATTAATAAGATGTGCAGGGGATTATTTACTATTAATTCTCCTTTGAAGGCAAATAACAGAACTAATGTTAATAATAAAGCGCTAATGGCGATGGGACTAAGATAATGTAAAAATTGCCTCTCAAACCATTCTTGTCCTTTGTGTTTAAAAATCCAAGACCTACTATAAATTCCTGCGGCTAAAGGCAAACCTACATAAATTAAGACTGAGAAAACAATGGTTTGCCAGGGTACGATTAAGTTATTTGCCGACAGTAACCATTTGCCTAATGGTGCATAAAGAAATAACATGGCTAAGGAGTTAACCGCCACCATTACTAAGGTATGTCCTTGGTTACTGTAGGATAAATATCCCCACATTAATACCATGGCGGTGCACGGTGCAATTCCTAACAATATTGTTCCTGCAATGTAGGAGTTAGATAAGGTTACTTCACTCCCACGAATTAGCTCAGTTTCTGTTAATAATGGCAGAAATAACCAGCCAAGAAAAATCTGAGCTAAGGCAACCATTGTAAAGGGTTTAATTAGCCAATTGACTACTAAAGTCAAAATCACGGGTTTGGGGGCTTTGATTGCTTTTACTGCTTGGGAAAAGTCAATTTTTACCATGATGGGATACATCATAAAAAAGAGACAAATTGCAATAGGAATAGAAACGTTATAGATACTCATTGCATCTAAGGTTTTTGCTACTCCTGGTAAAATTTTGCCTAGTGCAATACCCGCCAGAATGCAAAGAAATACCCACAGAGTGAGATACTTCTCAAAGATATTTAGTTGTCCCCCAGCTTTCACTGCTGCGGGATTTATCATTTTGTCTTTCATTGGGGTTTCTAAATAGAAGTTTGTAGTTGCGCTCTTTGCGCCAAATCATTAACTTAATCATATCAAAAAAAATTGATATGTCTGAGAGATGTTTGTAGTTGCGCTCTTTGCGCCAAATCATTAACTTAATCATATCAAAAAAAATTGATATGTCAAGCAAAAAAAAAATTGGGTTCAGTCTTTGCAGACGCGAGCTGGGAGTACTGGGCTAAAGCGGCGATACTCTGACAAATACTGTTCAAGAACCACAAACTGAGGGAGATTCAAGCTGTAGTAAATCCAACGTCCTGCTTGACGGGGACGAATTAAACCAGCTTCTTTCAGGATTTTGAGGTGAAAAGAGAGTTTAGATTGACTGATATCAAGTTTTTCGCATAAATCACAAACGCATAACTCTTGAGCTTGCAACAATTCCACTACAGATAGGCGAATGGGATCCGACAGAGAGCGAAACCCTGCCAAGATAGTAGTAAGGTCATAGTTTGTTTGAACTTGCATCAACTTGAATTGAAATAATTTCTTTTATTTTAGGGCATTTTCTAGGGAAGAAAAAGCGATCGCCCTGTTACAAACCCCAGCACCTTAAAGGTCAAGTTGTTGGTACGATTCATAATCCTAACAGTTTCTAGCGTCTATTTGCCTTTCATCTTCAAACTCATCATACAAAACCGAATTTACATCAACTACTTGTTTGAGAGACCAAGTAATAGTATTTTTGTTTTCATTATGATAGCTAACTTGTTCTTCTAACCCATATTTCCAAGCTTTTTTCTCCGCTTCTTCTTTAGAAGTAGCTTTAATTAGCACAAAACCTTCTTGGTAGAAAGGTTGATCGTCAGGAGCAGTTGATGAAGATTCGTATAAAAGTACAGCCACGTAAAAAGATGGTTTTTCCTGGATAGTTTCATTAATCATAATCTTATTTTGGTACTTTTTAAAACGATTATCGTTGAGCAATTTCCCGCCTCTCTTATCTAATTTTTATTTCTGCTAAAGTTTGGGAAAGGAGTTCACTGGGGAAGACAGACCTAATTGAAGCTTTACAACAGCGACTGATAAAGCTGTTGGCTACTTCACTTAGGTTTTTATTTGCTTCGCAATTACTCAAATTACTTTCTCTTATTTAGTTTTGAAGATAATCTGACCTATAATAACATTCCCGTTATCCGTTTTTTTTTCGCCACAAAAATTCCGCAAATCCTAACCACTATTGAGGTAAATTCCAGTGAATTGGCGACTCACCTGCACCACTAAGAGCAGCATTAATTTTAGAAAAAGGAAGACTACTAAAAAAACCATTGTGAGCAGAAAAAGGAGAAGGGTGAGCTGATTGAATAATAGTATGTTTTTTAAGATCAATAAGCTTAATTTTTTTCTGAGCATAACGACCCCAGAGAACAAAAACAACATGGGGACGTTGCTCACTTACAGTACGAATAACTGCATCTGTAAAACGTTCCCAACCTTGATCCTTGTGAGAGTTAGGTTGGTGAGCGCGAACCGTAAGCACTGCATTAAGTAACAACACACCTTGACCAGCCCAGTGGGAGAGGTTTCCATGACTGGAGGGAGGAATACCTAAATCTGTTTGCAGTTCCTTAAAAATATTTTGTAGAGAGGGAGGAAGTTTAACGCCTTTTTTCACAGAGAAACTCAAACCATGTGCTTGACCATAATCGTGATAGGGATCTTGTCCAAGAATAACTACTTTAACCTCATGAAAAGGAGTGAGGGAAAAAGCGGTAAAAACCTCATCGGCGGGGGGAAAAACTTGCCCAGTTTGCCGTTCTTGGGCGACAAATTCTAACAGTGATTTAAAATAAGATTGATTCATTTCTGGATCTAAAATAGAGCGCCAACCTGCTAACTGGTCTAGTTGTGGGGGGTGATTAATCATTTTTTTTGTGATAAGTTTGACAGTTTTATTAAACTAGCATAATTTGGGGCGATCGCTTCAAAAGTCAGGTTATTTCCGAGTAGAGTTTTTCTAAAATTATCCCATTCAAGCAGATAAGAATTAGCCAATTATCAAAGGCAAACAAGCCTGAAGACGCAGAAGTAAGATTAGACTAAAGTTAGGAGTAACAGGAAATAGAAAACCACAATCCATAAAAAAAATGCAGGTAATTTTTTTCGGCACACCCCAATTTGCAGTACCCAGCTTAGAAAGATTACTCGAAAATCCCCACTTTGAAGTAATCGCAGTAGTTACACAACCAGATAAAGTGCGGGGCAGGGGGAATAAAATTATTCCCGCAGCAGTAAAACAAGTGGCATTAGAGCATAACCTACCCGTTTGGCAACCCAAAAGAATCAAAAAAGATACAGCAACCCTAAATCAATTAAAACAGGCCAAGGCAGATGCCTTTGTAGTGGTAGCTTATGGTCAAATTCTCTCCAAAGAAATTCTGGCAATGCCCAAACTGGGGTGTATCAATGTTCATGGTTCCATTTTACCCAAATATCGAGGGGCGGCACCCATTCAGTGGAGTATTTATCACGGGGAGAAAGAAACTGGGGTGACTACCATGTTGATGGATGAAGGAATGGATACTGGGGCGATATTGCTGAAAACCAAGAGGGCGATCGCCCTTTTCGACAACGCCCATTCCATCGCTACCAACCTAGCCAGTAGTGGGGCAGATTTATTAATTGAAACCCTTTTAAAACTCGAAAAGCAGGAAATTCAACCCATTCCCCAAGATGATAGCGCAGCAACCTACGCCCCATTAATTCAAAAAGCCGATTATGCTTTAAATTGGCATCGTACTGCCATTGAATTACACAATCAAATTAGAGCATTTTACCCCGACTGCGTGGCATCATTGCGAGGGAAACCGTTAAAAATACTAGCTACTGCCCCATGTCAAGCAGCTTACGCCTCCCAACTTCCTCCAGAATTACAACAGCTAGATATATCTTCCCCCACAGGCAATCCTGGAGAAATAGTAAGTAATCTAAAGAAAAGCGGCCCAATTATCCAAACTGGGGAGGGATTGTTGCTCTTGCTCGAAGTGCAACTAGCGGGAAAACGTCCCCAGTCTGGATGGGATTTTGTCAACGGGATGCGCTTGTCACAGGGAGAATTATTAGACAATGGTTGATGGTTAACAATTAAGTTAGGGTTTCATAAAAGCGACAACCAGCACAAGGGCCATCGGGGTTAACTGCACAACGCAGAATTTCCGAGCGAGCATTAAAACGACAACTACTATCGCCCATAACCCAGCGACCCTCAAGCATACTTCTTTCCGAGGGCCTTTGTGCTGATTGAACAAAAAGAGCAATTTTACTCAAACAATAGCCACCAATTTTGTATTGATAATGGTGATGGCGTTCCAAAACGGCGTAAGTTTTCCCTTCTACATCAAGATAATTGCCAGGTTGGGGCATCCAGTCCAGTTGAATTTTGCCTAATGACTGACGGGGATGGGTCAGGATTAACTCTGTGGGTAATAAATCTATTTCCATTTTCTCCTAATATTTTGCCAATCTGAAAATAGTAACGCGATTTGACCTAGGCGCTTGAGCAAATTTGTTGATGGCTTCAGGTTAAATAATTATTAAATTGTTTCTGAATTAACATTATATTTGGCATCAAGGATTTACATTGCTAGTAATTACCGAGGTACTGTATGAATTTGATTGATTCAATTATTAGGAATCAATCATTACTACTTACTGATTTTTTTTTGCTTCAAAGAAGAGGGAATATTATGAGTCAACCAAGAAAAGAATTGTACTTAAATGTCATTGATGAACTGATGCGTTGTCCTAATGGTGAAGAACCCAATGTTTTAGATCAACATCTGGATTTAATTGATGAGGGTTTTGTTTCCATGTTGCTTCAAGTATCAACTATGTTGACACATGAAGGGAATAATGACGGAGCGCAATTTTTAGTATTTATTGCCCGCCAATTAGCTCATCAATTGGGATTATATCCCAAACTGTCCACATCTAAAACACCTGCTCAATAAGATGATTTTGACTGAAATAGAAGCGGAAAAATTAGCTTTAGAGTTTCTTGTGCACGATTGGGAAATACCTAATGATGACCAAGAATGGTTTGAGGTGAAAACTTCTCGTTTGCTTTCAGAAGGCTGGTATATTGTGGAACTTGAAGTGCCAGGATATCCTGATAAATGGGTGATTCAAGTTTATGATACGGGTGAATGTGACCCTTGTTATAGTTTTGTGTCTCCTTTGAGTTCCTCTGCTACCACAGATGATTTGGAAGATCTACCTAAGTCTATTGCTGAAATGATTGCTACTGAACGAAGTTCTCAAAATAATTCGCCAGGAGTATAAGGGGAATTAGTGAGGGGCGATCAGTTATAACTGGCTGATAACTCCTCACTAATTCTGTATTGTAACCATAAAAAACTGCTATAGCCATGAAATAGTACTCTGACCATCATTCCCATCCAAGTATATAGTGACTAGCGGGAGGTTAATGGCTCAAGGCAGATTTGAACTGCCGACCTTGGGCTTATGAGTCCCCTGCTCTGACCGACTGAGCTACTGAGCCTGGTTTTTTAGTCCCTGTGTATCCTAACACAAAAAATGGGATTTTTGCAAGTCTAATAAAATTTTTTTTGTAGAAGGAGTAAAACTCCCTCTACGCTAGTTATTTCAAGGCAAATAAGCAATGGGATTAACTGGTCTTTGTCCTCGAGGATGGATTTCAAAGTGGAGGTGAGAACCTGTACTGTTTCCTGTCGTACCCATAGTAGAAATTTGTTGACCTTGTTTAACTTGCTGACCTCGACGTACCAGAATCTTTGTGTTGTGTGCATATAGAGTAATATTACCATCAGGATGCCGAATTTTAACCAGGTTGCCGTAACCACCAGAGTTCCAGCCTGCATAGATTACTTCCCCACTAGCAGCCGCAATAATGGGAGTACCTATGGGAGCTGCGATATCAAGACCGTTGTGCATTCTACCTCTACGCCAGCCAAAACCTGATGTGAACGTACCTTTGGCAGGCCAGATATAACCGTTAAATACTGGTTCTTCTGGGGTATATTCTGGTAAGTATCGTTCTGGAGAGAGGAGGGGCGGTAGTTCAGGCTCGATTGTTTCCCCTAATATTGCCATGTTTAAGCTTGCTGGTGTGTTTAAACTGCTGTGCATCGGCGGCTCGGTTGAACTGGGATTTTGTCCCTGAAAATTAACTACTTGAGTATGGAGAGATACTGGGTTGTTTAATTGCTTGGTAACTTGTGCGGGAGAGTTATTATTCTCATTGTCCTGCTGATACTGCCGTCGCAGTTCTAGGATTTCAGCTAGAAGTTTTTCTCGATAAGGTTGGGTAATGGATTCAGTTGGGGTGCTTTCTTGGGGTGGTGATGGGAAACTCACCAGTTTTAATTGTGCTGCATTGAAGCTATAAGAAGCTGGGAGTTTTTGGGAGTTTTTTGTGGCTAAAAGTTGCTGGCGCTTTGGGGTTTCTATGATCAGTTTTTGATTTACTTGAATGAGGTTGGGATTGCTGATCTGATTGGCTTTTACCAGTTCGGTGGGGGAAATTCCGTGAGCTGAGGCGATCAGGGAGATGGTATCTCCAGGTTTTACTTGATAAGTTTTTGGTTGAGGTTCTGACTCTGACTCTACTGACATGAAAACTGGGGGGTTGAAATCCCAGGTAGGGATCACTTCTGTTGCATTTGTGCTGTTAAATTTGTGGTTTGTGGGGATAGACTTTTGGGCTATTGGGTTGGCTGCTATTGTTTGATTTTCTTCATGTGACACCCCCAGACAACTGACTCCGATTGAAATTATTAATCCGAGTGCCGCTGCATATTTTTGTCCCAGATGGTTTTTTGGCTTGGCTACTGGCTCTTTAACTGCTTTTTGTCCCAGAAAGGTTTTTTTTGACTTGAAAAATTCTCTTAGTTTCACTCTACACCTCTGTTTGACGACCTAATTTTTGGGGATTTTTCTCAGTTTAGGGGAAAAATCCCCAACCTTGGGTAATCTTATCAAACTTAAGCCGTTTCTGTTTTTGTTTTTCGATTTATGGGTTCTACACTCTTAGAATTAATCAGGGTTAGTGACAGGTATTGACAGAAGTTCTCGGATCTGCTATCCCAGAGAGCTGAAATTATCAGACTAGGCAAAATCGCTCATAGATTAAGTTAAGGGTGAATTAGGATTAATTGGAGCAAAAAGTTAAAAAACAAGGCCTAAAATCCTTCTTTTGGGTATTGAGTGCGTAAGTCCTAGAAGTATTACTCATCAACCACCAACCAACTATCAACCATCAACCATCAACCACCAACCACAATGCGCCACTCGTGCAACTGGTACTTCACGCAACCATACTTAACTAGCGGATCTTGAGCTACAATTTCTTTAGCCTCCGCGATGGAATCTGCCTCAAATAGTAGCATTCCTCCACCAAATTCTGCCCAGTAACCAGTTTTCGCCTTGTGTCCCCTAGCAATTAGCTCCTCGACGTAGGCTTTATGGGCTGGAATATACTGGTCAAAGACGCTCTTATTGACAATACCTTCTTCGATTTTGACAAACCAGGGCATAGTATTATAATTTCTATTCAAAAATGAAACCCAAAAAAACACAATTATTTTTTATTGCTCTCCTGCCCCCCGTTGAGGTACAGGAAGTTGCAAATGGCATCAAAGAACAATTTGCACAATTTTATCAAAGTAGTGCTGCACAAAAATCTCCACCTCATATTACTTTACAACCTCCCTTCAGGTGGAAGGTAATAGAATTACCTCTTCTCCAAGAAAACTTACAAAAGTTTGCTATGAGTCAAAGTGCTGTCCCTATTATCCTTGATGGTTTTGGGGCTTTTAAATCCCGCGTCATCTATATTAACGTACTCCAAACACCAGAACTTATGTCCCTGCAAACAGAACTAATAACAATGCTTAAATTATCCCTCAATATTCAAGACAAACTAGCTAAAAATAACCCATTTTCTCCTCATATAACAGTAGCTTTTCGGGATTTAACTAAGGAAAATTTCCAAAGAGCATGGCCAGAATTTCAGTGGCAGCAGCTACACTTTGAATTTACAGTACCGCAACTTACTCTGTTAAATCACAATGGCAAATTTTGGGAAGTTATCCAAGAGTTTAACTTTCAAGTTATCGGTTAATATTTTGAACAATACTCTATCATCAAACTAAAAGTTAGCATTAGCTTTGAATCAATTATTACTGGCTCAACATGAACAAATACTTTGCCACAGTGGCTCGCGGATTAGAAACCATTGCTGCTCAAGAATTAGAAACTCTAGGAGCAAAAAATGTTAATCCAGATTTTACTGGAGTACATTTTACTGGAGATCAAGAATTACTTTACAAAGTTAACCTCTGGGGGAGAACATTTTTTCGGGTACTTATGGTAATTGGAGAAATAAAAGCTCATAACGCCGAACAACTCTATCAAAGTACCCAAAATATTCATTGGGATGAATTTATCGAGCCCAATAATACTATAGCAGTTAAATGTACAGGAAAAAATAACAACCTTAATCATACCCATTTTACTGCCCTGCAAATTAAAAATGCCATTGTAGATCAACAGCAAAGTCAAACTGGTGAACGTTCTAATATAGATGTAGAAAATCCCGATTTATTAATTAATGCCCATATCAGGGAAAATCTTTGTATTTTAAGTTTAGATAGCTCTGGTTATAGTCTTCATAAGCGGGGATATCGTCCAGCAATGGGGTTAGCTCCTTTAAAAGAAACTCTAGCTGCTGCCCTGTTAAAAATGGCAGAATGGGAACCAAGTTTAGCTTTTTGTGACCCCTTGTGTGGTTCGGGAATTTTGCCCATTGAAGCAACTTTAATAGGGTTAAATATTGCCCCAGGTTTATTTAGTCAAAGTTTGGGTTTTGAGCGTTGGCGCGATTTTGACCAAGGTTTATGGGAAAGTCTTTTACAAGAGGCAACAAATAGTGAACTTTCAGCACTAAAAGCGCCTATTTCTGGGAGTGATTCTGACCCCGAAATTATCCAGCAAGCTCGTTATAATGCTAAAGCTTGCGGTGTTGAACATCAGGTAAAATTTGCTTGCAGGGAATTAGCAGAAATTGAAGCTCCAGCAGATAGTGGCGTGATTATTTGCAACCCTCCCTATGGTATTCGTCTTGGGGATGTGCAAGAGTTGGCGGCGCTTTATAAGTTACTTGGTGATGTGTTTAAACAGCGTTTTAAAGGTTGGAATGCTTATGTTTTAACAGGTAATAAAGAGTTGGCTAAAAAAGTGGGTTTGCGAGCTTCTCGCCGAATCCCTGTTTATAATGGAACTTTACCCTGTACTTTACTTAAATATGAATTGTATTAAGCACAAAGAGGTTAACTTAAATACCTATACCTGGCTCTTGACTAAATTCTGTCCAAAATATATAGCAGAAAAAGGGATATTATTGACTTAAGTTTACTCTTGTGTTTTTGATGGTTTATAAAACTATCTAATTCATCAATTAAATTCATAATTTAAATCCATTGCTCTTTAACTCTTATTAAGATTATAACTATCACAAATCAAAGAGGAATGCTCCCTTGTCTATTTTTTATTGCTCACGAATCATTTAAGACTCCTATATAATTAGATAAAACTTAAGGTATCAATCCTAGATACAGAAGAATTATAGTAATTAACGGAGTCAGCTTTAAGAAAAAGAATTAATTATTAATCCGACTGAGGAAAGCTTTAAGGCGATCGCTTTTCGGCTGATAAAACAACTCTTGAGGATCGCCATCTTCCTCAATAATTCCCTGATTAAAAAATAAAACTCGATTAGACACATCACGAGCAAACTGCATTTCATGGGTAACAACCACCATTGTCATACCTTCATCAGCTAATTGACGCATCACATTCAACACTTCTCCCACCAATTCTGGATCGAGTGCGCTGGTAGGTTCATCAAAAAGAATAGCTTCAGGTTGCATGCAGAGACTACGAGCAATAGCTACCCGTTGTTTTTGGCCTCCAGAAAGTTGTTCAGGATAAAAATCCGCCTTCGCCCCCAAACCCACCTTTTCAAGATACATCATCCCCCTGTCCTTCGCTTCTGCTTGCGATACTTCCAAAACCTTACAGGGAGCTAACATCAAATTCTGTAAAACAGTCTTATGGGGAAAGAGATTAAAATGCTGAAACACCATACTCACTTTACTACGAAGCTCTCTCAAAGCGGTTTGACTCACTTTCGGAGCAGACATATCCATTCCCATTACATTTAACTTACCGCCGCTAATAGTTTCGAGACGGTTCAAACAACGAATAAAAGTAGTTTTACCACAACCAGAGGGGCCAATAACAGAAACCACATCCCCTTGATACAATTTGCTGGTGACACCTTTGAGCACCTCTAGCGAACCAAAACTTTTACGCAGACCTTCACAAGCAATAATTGGGTTAGACTCAGACATGGCTTAATTTTCCCTAATTTTTTCTCAAATTAATAGACTTATTTAAGCTTAATTGTATAAGCCATTACATTTTCAACCTGGGTTGACCTTGATACTAAATTAAAAATGAATTTATATTTAATGCTTAAACAAATAAGACGCTTGAGCTGGTTACGCCATTTGGGTTTAGGGTTAGTAGTGTGCGCTTTAATGATTAGCCTTTCCTCCTTTCGAGTCAACTCCCAAACCCCCCAAGTTTTAAAAGTAGCCACTGAACCCACTTTCCCCCCTTTTGAAATGCAATCAGAAGATGGTAGTGGACTTCAAGGATTTGATATAGACATAATGAATGCCATTGGTGAAGCAATGGGAGTCACAATTCAATTTGAAGGATTGCCCTTTGATGGCATTATTCCCGCACTTCAATCTAATACCATTGATGCAGCAATTAGTGGCATAACCATTACCTCAGCAAGAGCCCAGTCTGTAGGTTTTTCTAGTCCCTATTTTAAAGCAGGGTTAGCGATCGCCGTTCAGGAAAACAACACTGATATTGAAAGTTTTGATGACTTAACCAATAAAAGAATTGCGGTGCAAATTGGTACAACTGGGGCAATGGAAGCCAATAAAATACCCAATGCTACCACCACAGAATTTGACTCAGCCGTACTTGCCCTACAAGAATTAGTTAATGGCAAAGTAGATGCAGTAGTAAATGATGGCCCAGTTACCTTATTTGCTATCAAAGAAGCAGGACTAAAAGGAGTCAAAGTAGTCGGAGAATTAGTAACCGAAGAATTTTATGGCATTGCCTTACCCAAAAATTCCCCCAATCGACAACTAATTAACTATGGACTATTCACAATCTTAGAAAATGGAGCATATCAAAGCATTTATCAAAAATGGTTTGCGGGAGAACCCCTACAACTACCTTTAATTGCTCCTGCAATGGAAGGCGCAGCCCAAGAATTAGCCACCTCAATCCAACAACAACAGCCACAACAATCTGTTTTTATTCAATTATTAACCCGACTTCCCCAAGGAGCATTATTAACCGTACTTTTAACCACATTTTCCGTCTTTTTTGGCATGATTGGCGGTTCATTAATTGCCTTCGCCTTAATTTCTCCCAATAAATTGTTACGGACAATTTGCCAAATCTATGTAGAATTTTTCCGAGGGACACCCATGCTAGTGCAGTTATTTATCATTTATTTTGGACTGCCAGCTTTATTTCAGAACTTAGGCATACAATGGAGCTTAGATCGGTTTCCCGCAGCAATTATTGCCCTAAGTTTAAATGTAGCCGCCTATTTAGCAGAAATTATTCGTGGAGGTATTCAATCTATTGATCAGGGACAATGGGAAGCGTGTCAGTCATTAGGAATGAGCCCTATACAGACAATGCAAGATGTTATTTTTCCCCAAGCATTTCGGCGAATTTTACCACCTTTAGGCAATGAATTTATTACCTTAATCAAAGATACAAGTTTAACAGCAGTAATTGGCTTTGTAGAATTATTCCGCCAAGGACAATTAATAGTAGCCAGTACCTATCAAGCCTTTGAGGTATATATAGTTGTTGCTTTATTTTATTTACTGTTAACCAGTTCATCCTCCTTTTTGTTTAAATACTTAGAAAAGCAGATGAATCCTTTATCTAAAATCAAAAAATCCGCTTAAATCAGTTGTCAGTTAAAACTTACGGGGCGAGTAACGTGACCACCGTAACGCACCAAAATTAAAACCTCCCGTAGGGGGGGTTTTGGCCCGAACTATCTAGGCCAGGAAAAGAGATTGAACTCTCAAAGGCTCTAAGCTCATTAGTCATTAGTTGTGAGGTGTAAGTTTAAAGATTTTTGTATAATTAATGACTAATGAGCTTAGAGTTACAAGGTACGAACTAGAAAGATTCCAAATAATTTAGTACTTGGTTGCGGTTTTTCGGTTGCTGTAACTTAGTAATCGCTTTAGTTTCAACTTGGCGCACCCGTTCGCGAGAAAGCTCGAGAGTCCGAGAAACTTCTATGAGAGAATAAATCTTCCCATCTTGCAATCCGTAGCGCATTTCAATTACCTGGCGTTCCCGCTTGGTGAGGTCTGCCAATACCTGCTCCAAGTCTCTTTGTAAAGCCTCATAGAGTAATAATTCTTCAGGAGTAGCACTATCAGTTTCCAGCAAGTCACCAAGGGGTGTATCTTTATCCTTACCCACTTTAACTTCCAAAGAAACGGAACGAGGCACACGCAGAAAAACTTGACGTATTTGCTTCGGTGTCATATTTAATTCTTGGGCAACCTCTTCCATGGTGGCAGTGCGGCCTTTTTGCTGGGATATTTTCCGTTGCGCCTTTTTAATTTTGTTAAGCTTTTCGGTAATGTGAACAGGCAGACGAATAGTGCGGCTCGTAGTAGCGATCGCCCGAGTAATTCCCTGACGAATCCACCAGTAGGCATAAGTACTAAACCGATATCCTTTAGTAGGGTCAAATTTACTCACCGCCCGTTCTAGTCCCAAAGTCCCTTCCTGAATCAAATCTAACAGTTCCAAACCCCGATTTTGATACTTTTTCGCAATGGAAACCACCAACCGCAAGTTTGCCTCGATCATCTGTTTTTTTGCCTGAATACCTGCTTTTTGCCTTTGCTCAAGCTCCTCAACTTCTATACCAGCTAATGAAGCCCAGGCACTTTTCCCTGCAGCGATCGCCCCTTTCAGTTCAGATACTTCTATGCCCAGAGTAGCGGCCCACTGTTCCTGAGAAGGACGATGAGTCAGTTGCGACACGAGGCGATCGTGAGCCTTAATCAGCTCTACAAAAACCTTCATAATTGAATTACCTTGATTGGCTGCGGCGCTGCGCAATTCTAATAAGCTGTAATATTGCTGTAATTCTTGAGCCAACTGGATTTCCTCCTCTTTTCCGAGTAAGGGAACCCGCCCAATATCCTGAAGATATAACCGCACTAGGTCGGTGGTGGTACCATTACTTTGGTTGGCTATTTCTTTCTCAAGCGCCCGGGCTGCTTGAAGAGTAGAGGGGGGTAAGGGTTGGGTTTCTAGATCTAATGAATTGGCAGGCATGGCGACTCCTCAATGAATACTAGCAGTGTAAGCATCTTTTTATTATTAGGTTTCCCAAATTTGCCACTTAAGCAAACACTTACTCTGATTTTTCTGGTTCAACTGCCACATAAAAATGTGGCTTCTATATACCCTTTTCGGTTTGATTATCTCTTTTTATGCAGATTTTCCCTTTTTGTTACACTTCTTAATAGTTGATAGTTAATGGTTAACTAATTAAGGGCGGGGATACAACTCCATCAACTGCTTAACTTGTTCAGCGTGGTAGGAACTGCGGGTGAGGGGTGAAGAGACTACTTGAAGGAAACCAATGGACTCACCAAACTCTCTGTAAGCATCAAACTGGGCGGGAGTAATAAATTCCTTTACCCCCAGATGTTTTTGAGAGGGCTGCAGATACTGTCCAATGGTTAAAATATCACAATCCACCTGGCGTAAATCTTTCATTACATCTCGCACTTCTGCCTCCGTTTCTCCCAATCCCACCATCATGCCAGATTTTGTGTAAACCCAAGGAGCTAATTCACGGGTGCGTTGGAGCAGGGAAAGGGAAAGCGAATAGTTTCCCCCAGGGCGTACTCTTCGATATAACCTAGCTATTGTTTCTGTATTGTGATTAAGTACTTCTGGTTTTGCCTCGAGAATTTGCCCTAATGCTTCCCAGTTGCCGCACAAATCGGGGATTAAAACTTCAATGGTAGTTTTGGGGGAAACAGCACGAATTTCTGCGATACAGCGAACAAATTGACTCGCCCCCCCATCGGGTAAATCATCTCTATTTACAGAAGTAATTACAACGTGATTTAATTTTAAGCGTCCCACAGCTTCAGCCAAACGTAGTGGCTCAGTAGCATCAAGAACTTTGGGAGCTTTCTCAAAGTCGATATCGCAGTAAGGACAAGCGCGGGTGCAACCTGGACCCATAATTAAAAAAGTTGCTGTCCCCGCATTAAAGCATTCGCCGATATTCGGACAAGATGCCTCTTCGCACACTGTATTCAATCCCAAATCTCGTAAAATCTCTTTGACCCTACCTACCCGTTGCCATTGTGGGGCTTTTACCCGCAGCCATTCTGGTTTTACTGTCACTCCCGACTTGCTCCTACGAAGATTGATTCTTTTTTTATAGTATCAAGGAGAAAAAAACGTGATAGGATAGATATGTAAAATCAAATTGTTACGGGATGTGGCGCAGCTTGGTAGCGCACTTCGTTCGGGACGAAGGGGCCGCTGGTTCGAATCCAGTCATCCCGATTTTTACTCTTTACTAAATTTAAATATCCCAATATTTGCTGATCTTAAATTATCCATGCTATAATTTTGGGAGAGAATAAAGTTCGGTAGCTGTGTTTGTTCGTAATATTGAAAGGTGTTTCACGTTTGGTATTGACAGGCTTGTCTCCGAAATCTCCTTTTCTCGTATGTTTACTTAATTTTTGAATCTGGAGACAGTCTATGTCAATCTATGTTGGTAATCTATCCTATGAGGTTACCCAAGAAGACCTCAGCGAAGTTTTTAGTGATTATGGAACGGTTAAACGGGTTCATATTCCAACTGATCGCGAAACTGGTCGTGTACGGGGGTTCGCTTTTGTGGAAATGGACAGCGAGTCTGAAGAGGCAGCTGCGATTGAAAAGCTCGATGGTGCAGAATGGATGGATCGTGAGATGAAGGTCAATAAGGCTAAACCTCGCGAAAGCAGAGGTTCATTTAATGGTGGCGGTGGTCGGAAAACAGGCGGTTTTGGTAAGCGCTTTTAAGCTGGATCAGATTTTTGACAAAGAAAGGTTCGACTATCTGCTCCCAGATAGTCGTCCGACAGCGCTTTTTGTGGTAATGCCCTTGGCATTATTCCAGAAGCGTTTTTTGGAGTTATGAGGTAATAATGGCTAAACGTCGCAATTTGAAGAAGGAAAAAGCTGAACGGAATAAAATTTACGCTCGTCAGTTTCGCAAAAAAACTTCTCGATATGGTTCGAGAAATAATAGAGGTTTTGGGGGGCGTGATTTTAATCGCAGTGATGAAAATTTAACTGAGGAAGATAATTAGATTTACAGGAGGAGCTTGATTGAGCTGAAACTAGTACTGGTATTTAAGTGATAATAACCTGCTTCTCTTCAGATAAATCCTAATGGTTTCAGATAATCACAAAAGTCCTGGTAAAGTTAACTAACATCTTTGCCAGGATTTTTGTCATTAATACTATTAATATCGTTTTTGATTTAGTTTTGAATTAATAAGTTTAAACAGACAAAAGTATTAGACATCTCCAATAATTATGCTAGAACCCTTATGCTACCGTGGAAAAATCGGGGTTTCACCAGAGGTCTAAAGTATAGTACTAAAATAATTTACATGACAAAATCAGGTAGGGTGGGCACTGCCCACCTGTTTCCCCTAAAAATGTTACACTCAGCAGAAAATTAGAGGGATATGTTGTAAACAGTCTCAAATTTTTTGCTAGAGAAGAAAAACAATCTTTCTGTGCCAAATGTCAAACCTCATCAGTTTTAGATTAAGTCTGATTGATGGCAAATAACCGCAAACAATGTAGAAATAATTGTAATTAATAATGCTATTAAGGGAGGTTGACCTTGGCTGACGGCAAAAGAGGTAACTACACCAGCGCCTACGGCAGCAGTTGCTGCTGCACCTAAAATGTCTTTATCGGTATTTTTGTTATACATGGATTGATCCAGAAAAAATTAGATTTTTTCAAAGTATCATTTCGCCTTTCTCTCTTTCAGCAAAATCAGCTATTTTGTAATTAAGTTTAAAAATTCTATAAATTTCTTAACAATCGGCCTGGGGGTGGTGGCAACATAATAAACTCAGTAAAGAGGGAAAGTTAAAATCACTAAGTATGTCAACCTATACAGTAGAAATTCGCCATCAAGGTTCAATTCACACAATTGAAGTATCAGAAACGCAAACAGTTTTGCAAGCGGCTTTGGCTGCACAGATTGATTTACCTTCATCTTGCACTGCTGGAGTGTGTACCACCTGTGCAGCCCAAATTCTGGCAGGTACTGTAGAGCAGAGCGAGGGGATGGGTATATCCCCAGAATTGCAACAAGAAGGGTATGCTCTTTTGTGTGTTTCCTATCCCCGCTCCAATTTGGAAATTGAGTCGGAAAAAGAAGATATCGTCTATGATAAACAGTTTGGAAAACCTAGCTAATTACAAAACCTATGACTACTCATTTTATTACTGCGGAAATTGACCTCCAAGAAAATCGCTCTAAACTCCACCAGGCAATTGAGTCTGAATTACAAAAATGCGGTGAACCTCTGCGCTGGGCAATTACCAGTGTGGAGCAAGGCAAAGCTCAAGTAGAGGCAATTGTAACTAAAAAGTAAATTGTGAATCAGCGTCCTTACACAGTTGTTTTAATTGTTCCTACTGGCATTGGTGCAGCTATTGGTGGCTATGCTGGGGATGCTCTGGTGCGATTCGTTTAGGTAAAAGTTGCATCACTCCCAGGTGATTGAAATCAAACACCAGAGAGTGAGTTTAGAAACGATTCTAGACAGCGTAAACCTAACTCAGGTATAAAATGACCTTCAAAGAAAATTATGCCCCTTAAAGGCGAAAATCTAAACGGGTCATAACTATCCCAAAATCCGAAAACTGAGTAGAAATACCCAGACCAAAACGGGAAAAGAGTTCCGAAACACGGATGAAAACCCGAATCGAGGAGTAGAAATTACCGTATAGGAAAAAGAGGGTTAACCGAACAGCAAATATGCCTAGTAAGAGGTATCTGTGATAACTTTGTATTCTTGGAGGTGCAAAACCTTCCGTCCAATGCTTGGATTGACAGCGTAACCCCTAGTCACTTGAGGTGGTATCTCATAGGCTAAAGCGGGGTTAAAACCAGGTAACTGCAAGCCTATGTGGAATCCCTGGGAGCAGTGCAGTCATGGGTAGGAATACGAACTCTCGACTG
>JADQBC010000105.1 GCA_016903655.1 Gomphosphaeria aponina SAG 52.96 = DSM 107014 | reverse complement strand
GAGTAGAAGAATAACTGAGTCTATCTTATTACCAGGGTTGAAAATGGAGGTTTTAGCAACAGCTTTGCGTCGCAGTCGGGAAACAAATCATGGTGAGGTGGGAGCTTGGTTGTTAAAGGAATTTCAAGGAGAAAATAATGGGTAAAGTGCCAACAGATACCTGGGTGAGAGCAACTTGGGAAGAATATCTGACAATAATTAAAGCTGCAGAATATGAAAAAGCAAAATGTTATTATAATCAAGGAAAATTCAGGCTAGAAATGTCACCATTGGGCAATGACCACGCCAGCGATCACTCAATTATTATCTATGCTATTAATTTGTTTGCTGCTTTAAAGGGCATCAAATTGAATATTAGGGATAATTGTACTTATAGAAAAGTAGGATTTAAAGATGTACAACCTGATATTTCTTGTTATCTTGGGGACAATGTAGAGGCAATTCCTTGGGGAACTAAAATTCCTAGTTTAGATCAGTATCCAGCACCCAATTTGGTAATAGAAGTGGGGAATACTTCCCTAGCAGATGATAAGGGAGAAAAAAGACTTTTATATGAAGATTTAGGAATAGCAGAATATTGGATAGTTGATGTGCCTAATGTGCAAATTATCGCTTTTTCTATGGAAAATGGTGGGAGTAGAAGGATTAGTGAGTCTATTGTATTACCAGGGTTGAAAATGGAGGTTTTAGCAACAGTTTTGCGTCGCAGTCGTGAAACAAATCATGCTGAGGTGGGAGCTTGGTTGTTAAAGGAATTTCAAAGGGCCCGCAATGACTAAAAAGCTTGACGATGCCTGCAGCGGGCTGCGCTAAGTAATTAGACAAAATTAATTACATGGGTGAGGGCGGGTTTTGAACCTTTAATTTCCCCCCTTTCAAAGGGGGGTTAGGGGGGATTTTCCTTTTTTGTGGTGCAACATAGGTTATCCCGCTGGCCCGCCCCGTAAGAAATGCTGAACCAAAACCCTACGGGTTGAAAAAATTAATATATAATAGAAAGCAAAAAATTGATTTAACCTCCCATGGTGTACTGTCTCAACCCAGCTTGTCCCACACCTGAAAACCCAGACCACAATAAATTTTGTCAGGGTTGTCGTTCTGAGTTAGCTAGCAGTACCAAAAGCTATATTTTTCGCCATCGGTTTCGGGTAGAGAAAAAACTGGGTGAAGGGGCATTTGGTCGGACTTACAAAGCACTGGATTTAGATTTTCGTGACAAACCTCGTGTAATTAAGAAATTTATTGCTCAGGTACAAGGTGGGGCTTTGGAAAAGGCTAAAGAACTGTTTGAAAGGGAAGGGGAACAATTAGAAAAACTAGATCATCCTCAAATTCCTAAAATCCACGCCTTTTTTACTGAAGCAAATTCCCTTTATTTGGTGCAAGATTTTGTGGATGGGGATAATTTATATAATGAGTTTGAAAAATATGGGCGTTTTAGTGAACAAAAAATTAGGCAAATTTTAGAAGAATTACTGCCAGTTCTCGGTTATCTTCATAAGCATAAAGTACTCCACCGTGATATTAAACCAGATAATATTATGCGTTCCCATAAAAACAATACATTAGTTTTGATTGACTTTGGGGGAGCAAAACAGCAAACTGGGACTATGCAAGCTTCTCCAGGGACGATTCTATATACTCCTGGCTATGCAGCCATGGAACATATGCACGGGCGACCCTGTGAAGCAAGTGATATTTATAGTCTGGGGGCAACCTGTGTGCGGTTAATGACTGGTTGTTTCCCCACTTATGATCGGGCTGGAAATACAATAGATGAAGTTTATAATGCCATCAAAGGGCGTTGGCGCTGGCAAGAAATTTTAGATCAGCGGGGAATTAAAATAAATCCAGTTTTGGAGAAGGTTTTAGAGAAAATGCTCGCCCAGTATGCATATGAGCGCTTTCAGACTACTAAGGAAACTCTCGCTGCCCTTAACCCTCCTCGAGTTGCTCGTCGCCCACCAACTCAGACTCCAGCACCACCCCAGCCAACCTATATTCTTAAACCTATTCCCCCTGCTAAGACTATTTCTCGGGGAGAGTTTCTCAAACTAGCTGGCTGGGGTGGTGCTGGAGTTATTGGTACTATGATTATAGGTTCTTTGTTGTCAAAACTTCAGCTAAATCGCACATTTAATTTCGATGTGATTACGGTAAACTCAAAAGGAGAGGAAATAAAGCGAGAAAATAAACAAGCCCAGTATTTTTCTGCTAATATAGGAAATGGAATAACAATAGATTTTGTTTCAATTCCTGGGGGCACTTTCCTTATGGGTTCTCCAGCAGATGAGGAAGAGCGATTAGATTCTGAGAGTCCCCAGCATCAAGTAACCGTATCTCCCTTCTTTATGGGGAAATACCAAGTTACTCAAGCACAGTACGAGGCAGTTATGGGAGATAATCCTTCTTCCTTTAAAGGGCCCAACCGACCAGTGGAAAATGTTTCCTGGCATGATTGTGTAAAGTTTTGTGAAAAACTTTCCCAAAATCTCAAAAAAGATGTTAGACTAGCATCAGAAGCGGAATGGGAATATGCCTGCCGAGCCCAAACTCAAACTGTTACTCCCTTTCACTTTGGGGAAACCTTGACAACTGATTTGGCTAATTATGACGGTAACTACACTTATGGTTCTGGTCCTGAAGGGGTTTATCGTGAAGAGACAACAGATGTAGGAAGTTTTCCTCCCAATGCTTTCGGGCTATACGACATGCACGGAAATGTTAGGGAATGGTGCGCTGACAACTGGCATGAGAATTACCAAAACGCCCCCAATAATGGGAGCGTGTGGACAGGAGGGGATGAAACATATTCGTGTGCTGCGCGGTGGTAGTTGGGCCTCTACCCCAGGTACTGCCGTTCGGCTTACCGCAGCTGGTTTGAGCCCGTCGACTCGTACATCTATGTCGGGTTTCGTCTTGTCTTTTCTTCCTAGTTGTTGGTACTCTTTTGCCTTTTTGCCCTTTACCCTATCTTTCTTTACCCTTGCCCGCCGTAGGCGGGTCGATTTTAAAACAGTAGTATGTTTTATCTTTGGTTAAAACTCATATTATAAATCTATGGAAAAAATAAAAGAGCTATCAATTATTCAGAAAACCTATGATTTAATTAAGTGGTATGTGCCCTTATTAAACAGGCTACCAAGAAACCATAAATTTTTATTAGGAGATAGAATAATTTCTGGTTTATACGATCTCCTAGATGGATTAATTCTAGCACGATATTCGAGAGAAAAGCAACCTATTTTAGAAAAATTAAACGCTCTTCTCGATGTGTTACGTTATCAAAGCAGGCTATTAAAGGATTTTGGGCTTATTAAAGTAGAGAGATATGAATACGCCAGCCAGCTAATTACCGAAATCGGGCAAGAGTTAGGGGGCTGGATCAAGCAACAGTCCAGCAGGAGAGGGAAAACCTCCCCACCCCCTGATCCATCTTCTACGGGAAGAGGGGAGGCTGAACAGATAACTATTATGGCACAATTGCCCTAATAGTTGATTAGGATTTTGGTGTTCACTAGACTGTAACCCTTGCACCCTTACAGTCTTTAACTTGACTTATGGAGGAGAGACTCTACTTTTTTTGATATTAGCTGCTGCTTTAGCATCATATTATTCAAGCATTCAATGTGATGAAAGAAGCTCATTTTAAATTAATATCACGGCTCAAAAGAATATGAAACGTTATGGCAATCTTTGGGAACAAATCACAGATTTTAGCAACCTGATCTCAGCAGCGCAAAAAGCACAGAAAGGGAAAAGGTTTCGAGACAACGTGCTGGCTTTTAATTATAACTTAGAGCAGGAAATATTTAAACTGCAAACAGAATTAAAAGAAAAAACCTATCTTCCTGGGAAATATAAAACATTTACAGTGTATGAACCAAAACCCAGACAAATTTCTGCCGCCCCTTATAAAGACAGAGTAGTACATCACGGGCTTTGTAATGTAATTGTACCTTTAATTGAACCTAAATTTATTGCTGATTGCTACGCCAATCGAATAGGATACGGGACTCATAGAGCACTACGTCGCTTTACCCAATTTGCTCGCTCGAGCAAGTATATTCTCCAGTGCGATATCCGCAAATATTTTCCTAGCATTGACCATGAAATCTTAAAAACACTGGTGCGCAGAAAGATTAAATGTCAACACACCCTCTGGTTGATCCATCAAATTATTGATGGAAGTAACCCCCAAGAAGAAATTATCTTGCATTTCCCAGGAGACGACTTACTCAGCCCGTTGGCAAGACGAAGAGGTTTACCTATTGGTAATCTTACCAGCCAGTTTTTAGCTAATTTTTATCTCAACGACTTCGATCACTTTGTCAAAGAGCAGTTGAAATCCAGAAAATATCTCCGTTATGTAGATGACTTTGCGCTTTTTTCAGATGATTTAGCTTTTTTGGAAGCAGCTAGATCAGAAATAGTAAAATATTTAGCCACCTTGAGATTACAGCTCCATCCAGTGAAAAGTCAATTATTTGCCACCAAAGAGGGAGCCAACTTTTTAGGGTTTCGAGTTTTACCTAACTGTCTGCGAGTGAGACAAGAAAACTTGCGTCGTGGCAGAAGAAGAACCCGTAGATTAATACTAAGATCTAGAGAGGGAAAAATACCCTGTTTCCATGTATGCCAGTCCCTTCAAAGCTGGTTTGCCCATTTAAAACAGGGAGATACCTGGCATTTGCGGCAGAAGATTTTTCAATCTCTCAACTTTAATGCTAGCATAAACCAGGGGTAGGCAAATCGTGTGCTGCGCGGTGGTAGTTGGAACAACAACCCCAGGAACTGCCGTTCGGCTAACCGCAACAGGAATGAGCCCGACAACTCGAACAACAATATCGGGTTTCGTCTTGTCTTTTCTTCCTAGTTGTTGAGCTTTTCCGTAGTCAGAACTGGTAAATGGGAATTTATCGGGAGAACCAATGAGGGAGAGTCCAGACCTACTCCTGTGATGTTAACACATCCAAATATAAAATCAGGTAGGATAGTTAAGTAGGCGAAAGTCGAAAAGTTATCCTACTCAATACTAACTTTATAGTAGTCCGACTAGGGGATGAGTGAGAACTCAGCATTAATCTAGTGTGTTGAATGTGTGGGAACATTTGCCAAAGAAATTCATGCACTTTGTCTCTATGAGAAAAAAACTATTTTTCTGAGGGAATGATAACTATTTAATAAGTATAGCAGAAGGCAGAAGGCAGAGGGCAGAAGGCAGAAGGAAAACCCTTACTATTATTAAGTTTTAGATTTTGATAATGTCCTAACTATTCCCCTCTTTGCTATAATTAGACAAAATTAATTACATGGGTGAGGGCGGGTTTTGAAAAATCAATTTTTGTTGTGCAACATAGGTTATCCCTAAACCCGCCCCTACAGAAATTCTGTAAATAATTTTGTCCACCTACTTAATAGACCAATGAGCGCTCATTTGTGTTAACACAACTATCCCCAATGCAGGTTCGGGGTCTGATTTATGCTTAAATAAACAGAGTTGAGTATTTGAGCAAATGGCGATCGCAATAGATTTTGGCACAAGCAATACAGTAATTACACGGTGGAACGCAGCAACAGAAACAGCAGAAATAGTCAGATTACCTGGGATAACTCAGGAGTTAGGAGATAACCCGCCCTTAATTCCCAGTTTGGTATATGTAGAAAATGGGAGTGAGGGGAAGGTGATTGTAGGTCAAACAGTACGCGATCGCGGTCTAGACTTAAGTAATAACCCCCGTTGCTTTCGTAGTTTTAAACGAGGAATAGGAGCAGAAATACAAGGTTTTCTCCCAGAATTAGATGGAAAAATTGTTACTTTTGAGCTAGTAGGTCAATGGTTTCTCACAGCATTAATAGAACAACTGAAAGCAACAATAGACACCCCAGACTCATTAGTTTTAACTGTCCCTGTAGATAGCTTTGAAAATTATCGCCTTTGGTTGAGTGAAGTATGTCAAAGCTTCTCTGTAGAACAAATAAGAATGTTAGATGAACCAACAGCAGCAGCTTTGGGATATGAAACCACCACAGAAAAATTGCTGCTGGTGCTCGACTTTGGTGGGGGAACAGTGGATTTTTCTTTGGTACAGTTAGATAGGAGCAATACCCAGGGTTTAATCCTTAAATGGGGGGAAAAGTTACTGGGAAAAAGTGCAGCCCAAAAAGCAAAAACAGCTAGAGTTTTAGCTAAAGCAGGACAAAATTTAGGGGGTGCTGACTTGGATAATTGGTTAACAGATTATTTGGCAAAAAATCAAGGCTTACCACCCTCACCCTTAATTAATCGTTTAGCAGAACGGTTGAAAATTAAATTATCTTCTGAGAGAGCAGCAACTGAGGTTTATTTTGATGATGAAACCTTAGAAACTTATGAGTTAAAATTAGATAGAGAAGGTTTTGAGGAGATACTTAGAACAAATCAATTTTTTGCTCAATTGGATGAATTAATGACTCAAGTATTGCAACAAGGCAGAAGAAACGGCATAGAAAAAGAAGATATTGATGCAGTATTGTTAGTGGGGGGAACAGTGCAAATACCCGCAGTCAAAAATTGGGTTTTGCAATACTTTGAAGCCGAGAAAATACGCAGCGATCGCCCTTTAACCGCCATCGCTCAAGGTGCTTTACAACTAACACAAGGAATTGAAGTAAAAGACTTTCTTTATCATAGTTATGGGATACGTTATTGGAATCCACGAAAAAATGCCCATAGTTGGCATAAAATAATTAACAGTGGTCAACCATTACCGCTGAGTAATCCCATAGAATTATTACTGGGAGCTTCCCGGGAAAACCAACCCAGTATGGAGTTAGTTATGGGGGAGTTGGGAGCGGAAACTGCGCAAACAGAAGTTTATTTTGACGGCGATCGCTTAGTAACTCGTAACCTGGAAAAAGAAGAAACTCCCGTAAAAACATTAAATGACAGAGATGGTGCAAGAACAATTGCTACTCTTAACCCCCCAGGAAACCCAGGAAGCGATCGCCTAAAAATTCAATTTTGGGTTGACGAACAGCGAAATCTGCGCATTACGATTGAAGATTTACTAACACAAGAAACCCTGTTAAACAATCAAATAGTAGCCAAGTTAAGTTAAAAAAATAATGGGAATTGTTATTAGTACAGTAAACATGAAAGGCGGTGTAGGAAAAACCACCCTCACCGTCAACCTAGCAACTTGTTTAGCCAAAAATCATGGCAAAAAAGTTTTAGTTATTGACTTAGACTCACAAATTAGTGCAACCCTAAGTTTAATGTCTCCCCACGATTTTGCCAAACTGCGCAAAAAAAGACGTACCATAAATTACTTAATTAATGATATCATTGAGCCTAATCCTTGGAATAAGCTAAATATTGAAGATTTGATTTTTCCCCAGGTATGTCAACTTGAAGGACTAGAATTATTACCAGGAGACTTAGAATTATACGATGAATATTTAGTTTCCGAAATGCTCCATGAAAAAGCAGTTGCTAGTCATCAAAAAGATTTTGCAGCGGTTTGGAATAACTTTGAAAGAGCATTAATTCAACAATTATTAGAACCAGTGCGAGATAAATATGATTTTATTATTATGGACTGCGCTCCAGGTTATAATTTATTAACTCGCAGTGGCATAGCCGCTAGTGATTATTATTTACTACCAGCCAGACCCGAACCATTATCTATTGTCGGGATTCAATTATTACAACGTCGAGTTAGCAAACTCAAAGAAAGTCATCAAGGAAAACAACCTTTAAATCTGGATTTATTGGGCATAGTTTTTATCCTTTCTAATGGTGGTTTAATGGGGCGATATTATCGACAAGTAATGAAACGGGTTAAAGAAGATTTTGCCCCCAATCAACTATTTGAAAACTCTATTCCTATGGATGTAAATGTGGCTAAAGCAGTGGATAAATTTACCCCAGTAGTAATGGCTATGCCTAATTCTAGTGGGGCTAAAGCCTTCATTAAATTAACTGAAGAATTTTTGCAGAAAATATGATGATTCATGCTTGAGCAACCATCAACTATCAACTATCAACCATCAACCATCAACTTTTTTTCCAAATATTGCTGATGATACGCTTCAGCTAAATAGTATTCAGAAGCTGGTTTAATTTCAGTAACAAGATCTTGATCATACTTACCAGATAATTGGAGCAATTGTTTAGATTTTCTGGCAATTTGTTCTTGCATTGGACTATGGTAAAAGATTACCGAACGATATTGTTCACCCCGATCTGCTCCTTGACGATTTAAACTGGTGGGGTCGTGAATGTTCCAAAATACCGCTAAAAGTTCATCATAACTTACCTGTTCTGGATTATATTCCACTTGAGTAACTTCAGCATGGCCAGTAATGCGAGATAAAACATCTAAATAAGAAGGATCAGGAAAATGACCCCCCATATAACCTACAGAAGTTTTGATTACACCCTGAACTTTGCGAAAAGCCGCCTCTACCTTCCAGAAACAACCAGCACCAAAAGTTGCTTTTTCCATAATTCAATGATTTTGACTAATTATTTATACAATTTCTGTAGGGGCGGGTTTAGGGATAACCTATGTTGCACAACAAAAATTGATGGTTCAAAACTGGGGTGTTGATTATTGGTAAAATATAAAAAATTAATTCCCTACACTTTTTATGAGGAAAAGCTCGTAGTTGCGCTTTAGCGCCAACTTTTGGCGCAACGCGCGAGCACACCAGAGCCTTTGCGCTCTTTGCGCAACTACAAACTTTTTCTGATAAAAAGTATATTAAATTACTTGGTTAAAGTTGGGTCAAAATCAACACCCCAGTTCAAAACCCGCCCGAACCTGCGGTAATTAATTTTGTGCGACCACTTATGCCAGGGATTTTCATTTCTTCATGTAGCCAAAGATTTTCGCCTGCATTCCCTACAATCATAGATAAATAAAGGATGCCTAGGCCTTAACCGAGAAATATCTACTATACTGATAATCCTAACTAGGCAACAGGTGACTTTACCTAAGTTTTTTTGGAATTACATTTATTTTTTTATTAGTAGATCATAATGACTGCCCTGCCGACACCCTGGTCATACCAAAATGCCAATAGCATCAATAATGGTATGGTCAACGAAGCAACACCAATCTTAGCCTTAAAAGAACTGGTAGCCAACCTCCAACGAGAACAAAACAAGATTCAAAATTTGTTAAGCTCTCTCGGGTTTGCTTTGCGCAGCTTTAATAACTTAAATCAGTTTTTGGAATTAACCCCGCTCATGGCAGCACGAGTGACAGATGCTGATGGAGGCGCATTGATTATGTTTGACTCCAAAGGCCAAGTACGTCTTGAACAAATATATTGTCACGATAGTCAAACTTGTAAGAATCTGCGCTGGGCTCTAGAACAGATAACAGATAAAATAACTCCTCACGATCACAAAATACTGCTCGGGGAATCATTTCCCAAGGATCTTGATGAGCAAATAAGGGTTTATTTAGGGGAAACAGTGCAAGTGTTTGGTACGGGAGTGTTGGTGAAAAATGCTGAAAAAGCCCGTCTTTATATCATTAGTCGCAACCCAGAATACTGTTTTAGCCCCACTCGCAGAAAATTAGTTCAGTTAGTAGCAGACCAAACCGCCGTAGCGATTGCCAACCATGAACTTACTGTTGAACTACGCCAAAAAGAACGTCAAGATCGCGAATTAGAAATTGCTTCAGAAATTCAGCTTCGTCTTCTGCCCAGGAAATGCCCTACAATTAAGGGGGTGAAATTAGCAGCCCAATGTAAAACAGCGAGTCGGGTTGGGGGAGACTATTACGATTTTATTCCCACTAACTACGACCAATTAAATCCTCAATTAACTTCTGTTCCCTGGAGTATCGTTATTGGGGATGTGATGGGGAAAGGAGTTCCTGCAGGTTTAATTATGACTATGACCAGGGGTATGCTTAGAGCTGAAGTGCTCAACCGCCATTCACCAGCTCGCATTCTGCAACATTTAAATCGCGTCATGTATGCTGATCTGGAAAATTCCCACCGCTTTGTAACTCTATTTTATTCGGAGTATGACCCAGAAACAGGCATTCTCTCTTATAGTAATGCAGCCCATAATCCTCCTTTATGGTGGCAAGCAAAAAGCGGTAAAATTGAGCGTTTAGATACTTGGGGAATGTTGGTCGGCTTGGATATAAATTCAGAATATGAAGATGCTCAGGTAAAATTAGAGCCAGGGGATACTATCATGTATTATACCGATGGTTTTACAGATGCTATGAGTCCGAATGGCGATCGCTTTGATGAACAAAACCTCACTGCTGCTTTTCAATGGGCCTGTGAAAATTGTTCGACTACTCAAGCAATTCTTGACTACCTGTTTCAGCAAGTACAGATTTTTATCGGTTCTGGTAATAATAATATTGATGATATGACCATTATTGTTATGCAGATTCAACCTTCTTACCCTTAACCTATTTTTACAGGAGATGATCACAATGATTATTACTAATTTAATTTCTCATTTTTCTGCACAGGAAACTTTAGCAATAATGCAAAATCAATTACTGCCCGCAGTTACGGTTCTCGCTCAAAACTTTGGTGATAATAAAGATTTATTTACTGAAGTGCAAGAAGCTTTTAATAAGTTTGTAGAGTCGGGACAAGTATGGGCAATGTTGATCGGGATGTTCTTTGGTTATATGTTTAGAAGTATCCTGGGATAAGAAAGAAAATATAAGTAAAAAGAATAACCGTGAGTGAAAAAAAAACTTGGAGCGATCGCTTTGAGGGAACTCTCCATCCAGCGATCGCCCTTTTCAATGCTAGTATCGGTTTCGATCTTGAACTGATAGAATACGATTTGACAGGTTCTGTAGCCCACGCCAAAATGCTGGCTCATACAGGAATTATTTCTGCAAGTGAAGGGCAAACTTTAGTAACAGGGTTAGAACAAATTCGCCAGGAATATCGCGAAGGGAAATTTAACCCAGGAATAGAAGATGAAGATGTCCATTTTGCAGTGGAAAAACGCTTAACGGCAATAGTAGGGGATGTAGGAAAAAAGCTACATACAGCTCGGTCACGGAATGACCAGGTGGGAACTGATATTCGCCTTTATTTACGGGACAAAATTGAGGAAATACGCAAAAAGTTAAGAGAATTTCAAGCAGTGCTCCTCTCCCAAGCAGAAAATAATGTAGAAACTCTGATTCCTGGTTATACCCATCTGCAAAGGGCCCAACCCGTAAGTTTAGCCCATCATCTTTTGGCTTACTTTAATATGGCACAGCGAGATTGGGAAAGACTCGGGGAAATAAAAGGGAGAGTGAACATTTCACCCCTCGGAAGTGGAGCGCTAGCAGGAACAACTTTCCCCATCGACAGGCATTATAGCGCTAAAGAATTAAAATTTACCCAGGTGTATGGGAATAGTTTAGATGGGGTAAGCGATCGGGATTTTGCCATTGAATTTCTATGTGCTGCAAGTTTAATTATGGTGCATTTGAGCCGTTTAAGTGAAGAAATAATTCTCTGGTCATCCCAGGAATTTAGCTTTATTACTCTGAAAGATAGCTGCGCCACAGGTTCTAGTATTATGCCCCAAAAGAAAAACCCCGATGTACCAGAATTGGTAAGGGGCAAAACTGGGCGTGTCTTTGGTCATTTACAAGGGTTATTGACTCTGATGAAGGGACTGCCCCTAGCTTATAATAAAGACCTGCAAGAAGATAAAGAAGCCCTATTTGATGGGGTAAAAACTGTTAAAGCTTGTCTGGAAGCAATGACCATACTTTTGCGGGAAGGTTTGGAATTTAGAAATGAACGTTTAGCTGAAGCAGTAGCTGAAGACTTTTCCAATGCTACAGACGTAGCCGATTATTTAGCAGCGCGGGGAGTGCCTTTTCGGGAAGCTTATAATTTAGTAGGAAAAGCAGTGAAAGAAGCCATGAAAAAGGGGAAATTACTGAAAGATTTAACCATAGAAGAATGGCAGCAGTTACACCCATCCTTTGCAGCGGATATTTATGAGGCGATCGCCCCTAAACAAGTTGTGGCGGCGCGCAATAGCTACGGTGGTACAGGTTTCGATCAAGTCCGCCAAGCGCTAACACGAGCAAAATCTGAAATTGAAATAATTAACTAAGACATGACTTCTTCTCCATCCCCCATTACATCAATCCGTCGTTCAGTGCAGTTTGTCTCAACAGTACTGAAAATAATCTTTCGCCATCCCATTCCTGGCACAACTATTATTCCCATTTTGCCAGATGGTAAGATTGTCATGGTACGTCGTCAAGATACGGGGGAATGGAGTTTACCTGGGGGGATGGTGGACTGGGGAGAAGATATTGCCACTACTGTTCGTCGAGAATTAGAGGAAGAAACAGGATTAGAATTAATCAAAATTCGCCGTTTAGTTGGGGTTTATTCATCTCCTGAACGTGATCCAAGAATCCATTCTATTTCTGTTTTAATAGAAGCAGATGTTCAGGGAATATTTAAGGTTAAAGATACTTTAGAAATCTCTGAAGTACGGGCATTTAAAAGGGATGAATTACCTCTAGATGAAAGTCTGAGTCACGACCATAAAGAACAGTTGCAAAATTATCTCCAAGGCAAGACAATTATTGCCTAATAATCAACCATCAACCATCAACCATCAACCATCAACCATCAACCATCAACCATTGTCATTCCGTTCTTGAAGTTGAAGGCGAATTTCTGCATGAATTTCCTGTGTTATGGGATAAAAATAGGCAAGAATTAAACCACCGATTAAAATAATAGCAGGTAAAGGGCCAATGGCAATTCTAATGGCTAATAACGCGCTTTCTGGTTGAATAGGAAGTGGTTCACCCCCCACTGACTTAATAAAACCTGCAGCTTCCAAAGCTATACCAACTAAAAACAACCCCAATGCTAAACCAAATTTTTGCAGTAAGACCATGAAACCATAAAAAATACCTTCACGACGCTGCCCAGTTTGCAATTCATCTAATTCTATGACATCGGGAACCATTGACCAGGGAATAAGATAAGCAACTGAAACACCACAACCTGCTATTACTGCTAAAAAGTACATTAACGCAATTTGATTTGGTTGTAATAAAAATAAACCAATTTGGGCAATGAGCCAGATACTTGTACCGACAAAATAAACTATTTTTTTCCCCAACTTTTCGCTGACAAATTTCCAGAAAAATAGCATCACTAAGGCTGTACCTTGCACTGCAAGAGCAACTAAGGGAGACTCAGCATTACTTAATCCCATCCAATCTACCACAAAAAATACTAAAATTGAAGCTGTTAATTGTACTGCTAGCCAAGAACATAAATAAATCCCAATAACATATAAAAAAGGTTTATTGCTAAAGACAATTTTTAGTTGTTCAGTAAAAGGAATGGAAGGGGCAGTAGCATTTTGAGAACGTTCTCTTATGGCTTGAGCATCAATTAAATGCGGTTCGGGATTGGCAAAGAAAAGGGTTATACTAAAAAGGGTAATTAAAAAGCTGAGAAAGAGAAAAACTACACCGAAAATCATTCCTGATATGAGCTGTATAATTCCGTAGCAGCTTAAGAAAAAAGCAATGATAATCAGCACGATGGCAAGGCTCTTTTTCTTTTGGGGGTTTAAAATAGGATTGGCTCCCCTTTCTTGAATACGGAAAACACACCAAAAAAGCGGGATGACTGATAACAAAGCACAAATTAAACCTAAAATGAGGAAACCTTGAGCAGGGTTATAGGGATAGGTGGCAAAAATTATTTTAGCCAGGAGTAAAGATACAATACTTCCACCAATGGAAAAAGTAAACCGAAAACTGTTCAGGTTTGTACGTTCGTTATAATCTTGGGTAAGTTCTGGGGTGAGGGCTTGGTAAGGTAGGTTAACACAAGTGTAGGCAAGGTTAAATAAAACGGCAATGAGGATATAGTAGCCCAATAAACACCATTGATTAACTAGATTATTGTCGCTAAAGTGAGGGACAAGCCACTGCAAGACAAAAATGATGCCAAAAGGGAGAGAACCCCAAAAAATCCAGGGAAGACGACGGCCCCAGGGAGAATGAGTGCGATCGCTTAATACCCCAATAATCGGATCGTTAATGGCATCGGAAATTTTCCCAATCATCAGGATACTTCCTGCCCAACCTGGAGATAAACCAGCAACATTGGTAAAAAAAGGTAGGAGATAAAAAACTAAGATATTGGCAGTAATGGCAGGGCCCAGATCCCCCGCACCATAAGCAAGTTTAGTGGTAAAGTTCAGCTTTTCCCTGAGTTGTTGGTGAGAATCTGCCATAAAGATGGATAAAATGAGTGATTATCTTTGCATTGTACCCCTGAAAAAATTTAATTTACCTGGAAACCATGCCAGAATTATATATCTCTTGGTCGGGATACCACAGAAAAATAGAGGCCCTCGCTGCCAAAATTTATCAATCAAACTGGGAATTTAACCAGATTGTTTGTATTGCTAAAGGGGGTTTGCGCTTGGGTGATATCTTGTCGCGAATTTATGAACAACCTCTAGCCATTATGTTTACTGCTTCCTACGGTGGTACGGGAAATCGTATTCGTGGGGAAATTAAGGTTTCCGAGCATTTAGCCATGATTAATGAGAAATTGGGTAATAAAATACTGTTGGTTGATGATTTAGCCGACTCTGGTATTAGTCTTCAAGCGGCAATTGGCTGGTTGAAGGAGCGTTATGCTACTGAAATAGAAGAAATGCGCACTGCTGTTATTTGGTATAAGGGTTGCTCTGTTATTCAACCAGATTTCTATGTGGATTATTTGCCAGATAATCCTTGGATCCATCAGCCTTTTGAAAAATATGAGCAACTTCGTCCTGAGCAACTAGATGAAAGCGCTTTTTAGGTTAATTAATTACAAAACTGATTAAAAAAAAATATTTCTGAAAACTCTTGACAAAAATAACCCTTGTATGTTAGCCTGATAATGGGAAAAGATGCCGCCCATATATATATATATTATAGAAATAAAAATGGGTACGACTGAGAGGGCGCGCTTTGCGCAACTACTAACTTTTTCTTGATCGTAGTTGCGCTTTAGCGCACGCTAACTTTTTCTTGATCGTAGTTGCGCTTTAGCGCACGCTAACTTTTTTTTGATCGTAGTTGCGCTTTAGCGCACGCCCTCTGTATTTATTCCGATGAGAGGGCGCTAAAGCGCAACTACTAACTTTTTCTTCAATATTTATTATTATGAGCTAAAGCGCAACTACTAACTTTTTTTTTGATCGTAGTTGCGCTTTAGCGCACACCCTCTGTATTTATTACGATGAGAGGGGGCGCTAAAGCGCAACTACTAACTTTTTCTTGATCGTAGTTGCGCTTTAGCGCACACCCTCTGTATTTATTCCGATGAGAGGGGGCGCTAAAGCGCAACTACTAACTTTTTCTTGATCGTAGTTGCGCTTTAGCGCACGCCCTCTGTATTTATTCCGAAAATTTTTAAATGAAACAGCCCCCCCCGCAGCAGGGCTGTTTCATTTAAAAATTTAAGGCTTTTTAAAACCCTTAAAATCTAACGGTTTCAGGCTTATATTTCTAACAATTTGGGGAAAATTAACAAAAATCGTTATTCTTGCTTTTATACTTTTTAAAAACTACATAAACTTAAGCATTGATTTCTAAAAATTGGTTATTTAAGTATTTAATTTAAAATATGCTGATTAAAATAGATAATCTATTTAACTGCAAACGTAAAATGAAACAGCCCTGCCCCGCAGGGAAAGGGGGGGAGATGACCGAAAAAATGTAATAATGTAGGGGCATAACATTGTTATGCCCTGCTATCTTGAGGGGGTTAGGGGGGGTTAACACTACGGAGCGCTCATAGGTCTAATGTAGGGGCATAACTTTAACAAAATTGAGATGCGCCCAAATAACCTTTAGCATTAACATCAATTAAAAACTGCATACTTTAACCTATTGAAGAGGTAGCAACTCTTTCGATAATTTCTTCTTGAGAAACCAGATGATAAGCATAAAACAAGGAAGCTTGTATATCTTCTAATTCTAATTCTGGATAATCTTCTAATATTTCCTCAACCGTTGCACCTTTCGCCAAAAGTTCTAAAATCATCGCTACAGAAATCCGTAATCCTCTAATTATAGGTTTTCCTGCTAAAATGTTTTTATTAAAGGTAATGCGGTTTAAAACTGATTGATTGTTCATTAAATTCTCCTAATAATTTCTTTACCAAACTATGCTTAAATCTAAAACAAAATCTGGTAAAACTTCCTCCCCTGATAAAGACTCAGGATTACTTAAAACTTCCTGATCTTTGCCTTGACGATAGATTTCAACAGTGCGAGTTTTTCGATTAATTAACCAGCCCAATTTTACTCCATTACTTTTATATTCTTCCATTTTTTCTTGGGTAGCTTTCAAACTATCACTAGATGATAATAATTCCAAGACAAAATCT
>JADQBC010000025.1 GCA_016903655.1 Gomphosphaeria aponina SAG 52.96 = DSM 107014 | reverse complement strand
TCTTTAGAGGACTTGAGCTATTAGCCAGGTAATTTATTCCCTGGTGAGCCATGGAACTCACAGAATTTGATAAAACTTTGCTATAGAAAATTAGCATGAATTTATTCACCCTAATTTTAGTCAAAATCAACACCCCAGGTTAGATCCCATCATTTTCGCCTAAACGAATCGCACATTTACTATTTGATAGTGATCTCGCTCTATATCAAAAATTGTCTGAGATTCCACGAGTTCATCTGAGCGGCGATCGCTATAATCCTTGAGGATTTTTTGAATAATTTCTCTGTACTGATTTAGCTTATCCATACATGGCCTGACTCCCAAGAACTTTTTTTATTGCCAGTACCATGACTAATGACAGGAAACCTTTAACTTTTTTGAGGTTCAGGAATAGAAATATCAACCAATTTTACATCTGGATTCAGGTGAGTAAGAGGCGGTTTAATTTCATTAGCATTACCCACAACCAAAGTAACAATTTGCTCAGGGTTGAGATATTGTTGAGCCACACGCTGGATATCTTCAATAGTAGTAGCTTTGACTCCACGCTGATATTGAAAGATAAAATCTGCGGGATAGCCAAAATATTCATAACCCATTAAACGGGAAAGAGTTTGACTAGGTTGTTCAAAATTAAACACAAAAGAATTGAGAGTTTTCTCTTGAGCATAGGCTAATTCTTCTGGAGTAATAGGAGTTGTACGCAGTTTATCAATTTCAGTAAGAATAGATTGAACAAAAGCAACAGTAGCCTCAGAGCGAGTTTGTCCCCCAGCAATAAAAAGACCAGGATAGTCATAACTGGGACTCCAAAAACCATAGACAGAATAAGCAAGACCCTGACGCGATCGCACTTCTTTAAACAAACGACCGCCAAACCCATTCAATACACCATTTAAAACAGATAATGCAGGATAATCAGGATTATCTAACTGCCCACCAAGATGACCCAAAAGAATATTACTTTGAGTTAATTGAGGCTGTTCCACAAAAAAGATCCCGCCTAAGTTTTCCTGGGAAGGAGAAACTAATTCCTCAATTATAGTCCTTGATGGAGGTTGCCAATCTGCAAAAGTTTGTGCAATTAACTCCTTCATTTTTGTTGATTCAAAATCCCCAACAATGCCCAAAATTATCCCATCAGGACGAAAATAACTTTGATAAAAGTCAATCACATCTGCACGGGAAATATTAGCAAGAGTTGTATATTCTACAGTGCGACCATAGGGGCTAGTATTGCCATAAATCAACTTACTAAATTCCCGACTAGCAATATCCCCAGGGTCATCATTCCGACGAGCAATTTGACCTTGTAATTGAGTTTTAGCTAACAACAATTGTTCTTCAGCAAAAGCAGGAGAACGAAGTACCTCAGCGAATAAATTAAACACAGTTGGTAAATCTTCACTCAAAGTATTAAAACCAGCATTACCCGAAGTAGTATCAATGCTCGTTTCCACAATTGCCGCCCGTTGTTCCAACATTTCATTTAACTCAGCCGCAGGGTGTTCCAATGTGCCACCGCTACGCATTACAGTTCCTGTTAATTCCGCCAAACCCACCTGATGTGGGGGTTCTAAACGGGAACCAGTACGAATAATTGCACTCCCACTCACCAGCGGAAGTTCATGATCTTCCATGAGATAAACTACCATCCCATTAGGGAGTTGATAGCGTTCATACTCAGGTAACTGAATTTCTGGGAGAGGAGGAAACTCCAACTCAGTAAAATGTCTAGCACCTGATGCCATTGCCCGATTACGCAAAAGTAAAACTAGCAACAGAGTTATTAAAAGTAATCCCAGCCAGCCAGGGTTTTTTTTGTTAATTAACTGCATTATTTCCTTCTTCTGTCTCTAGTAAATTTTGTAATTGTGGAACTAAGGGAGGCAAATCATTTCTTATGATATCCCAAATTACGTCTAGGTTTATCCGAAAATATTCGTGAGCTATGAGATTGCGAGCATCTCTCATCAATCCCCAAGGTATATTGGGGGAGGAAAATTGAATTTCAGCAGGGACATTAATGGAAGCTTCACCAATGATAATAAAGTCGTAGAGGATGGCTTTAATTATCGTTTCATCCTTTTGAAATTCCTCAAACGTCATACCCGCTATACGCTGTTGAATTGCTGCAATGGATTGCAGAATATCATTAATTCTTAATGGCCAATCTCTAGAAGGCATGAATCACATCCTCCAATACAGGTTCGCGTAAATGTTCTTTTAAAGCTTTTCGACTTCCTAAATCCACTGGACAACCCAGTAGATCTTCTAAAAAATATTGCACTTGAAAGAATTTAAAACCTACTGGGCGATCAAATTCCACTAAAAAATCCACATCACTATCTGCATTAGCTTCATTCCTAGCTACTGAACCAAATAATTCCAGAGATTTAACTCCCATTGATTGCAACTCTTCCCGATGTGCAGCAATAATAGCGAGTACCTCATCCCGTTGCCAGATTTTTTTCTGAGTCGGAGGTAAATTAATAGCAAGAGTTTGAGCAGCAACTGCTTCAATAGATTGATTTTTGGCCTTAGCTAATTCAGTTAATTGTTGAAAAACAGAAACAGGTAAATCCAAGATAACTCTGCGCTTTGACATAATTAAGAAGAAGGTAATAAACGACCAATAGTGAGATTTTCGGGAGTAAAAGTAGATTGAGATACCCGTTGAACATCAGCAGCAGAAACAGAAGACTGGGCCTGTAATTGGGTAAACAAATTACGCCAACTGCCAGTTTTTGCCTCATACTCTGCCAATAATCGCGCCATGCCCATATTAGAATCCAAAGTACGCAATAAACCCGCTCTAGCTTGAGTTTTCACCCGCTCCAACTCCGCTTCAGAAACAGGTTCAGTTTTCAAACGTTCAATTTCCAAATTAAGAGCTACTGCCACATCATCAACCGTTTGAGAGGGAGCAGTTAGGGCATAAAAAATCATTAAATTAGGATATTTATCCCCAGGAAAACCACTAAATCCTTGAGCAGTGAGAGCAACCTGTTTTTCTTCCACCAAAGAGCGATAAAGACGAGAAGTGCGGCCATTGCTGAGAATAGCAGAGATAATCTGATAAACAGCATGGTCAGGATCATTAATTCCCCCGCGATGATAGCCTTCGAGATACCAGGGTTGGGAAGGTAACTTTAAAGTTACTTCTCGCCTTTGTGTTTGTACTGGTTCCACCGTAGTTACTGACTGAGGAGAAGGTAATGGTTGATAGCGCCCAAAATAAACCTCAGCCAGTTGTTTTACCTGTGTTGGATTTACATCACCCACAAGCGCGAGGGTTAAATTAGAAGGGCCGTAGTAAGTATCGAAAAACTGCTGAACATCATTGCGAGTAAGATTAGCAATATCTTCAGGATAGCCTATCACTGGGCGTTTATAGGGATGTTGTGTAAAAGCTGTATCCAGAAACGCCTCAATCATTTGACCAATAGGAGAATTATCAGTACGGAGACGACGTTCTTCTAAAATCACTTGTTGTTCTTTATAAAATTCTCGAAATACAGGTTCTAAGAAACGTTCAGACTCCAGAGACATCCAAAGTTCCAATTTATTGGAAGGGAAAGAGTAGAAATAGGTAGTAGCATCAGCCGAAGTAGCAGCATTTAAACCTACTCCCCCAAAAGATTCAACTATTTGACCAAACTCATTTTGGATAACATATTCAGCCGCTTCCGCTTCCAGTTGCTTGAATGTTTGTTGTAGTTTAGTTACTTCTTCCTCTTTACCTGCCGCTTGAGCCGCTTTAATTTGCTTCCAGACTTGATCTAAACTATCTAACACCAGTGTTTCAGCCTGGTAATTTGTTGTGCCAATTTGCTTCGTACCCTTAAAAGCCAAATGTTCGAGGAAATGAGCAACACCAGTTTTACCATCAGGTTCATTAACCCCACCCACATTGGCATAAGTAACAAAAGAGATTACGGGAGCTTGATGATTTTCGAGGACAATGAATTTCAGGCCATTATCGAGGGTAAACTCAGTGATGCGTGAGCTTACCCTCTCAAGCATCATATCTGATGTTGCTAAATTATAAACAGGATGAGGCTGAGAATATGCCCCTCGAGCCAGAGAAGTCCAAACAAGTAAGAAAAAGAAAAAGAAAGAAATTAAGCGTTTTGTCAACATTTTTTTACAGGGATTTTTATTTGAGTTAACCACAAATTCCTAGAGACCCCTAGCACATAAGGGGAACAGCAATAATTGTTTTTATTTGGTGCTTAGTACTGGGGTTATGGGGATCAGAGGGCATCAACCGTTCTTTTCCAGCATATCTTCTCAAGAAGATAAAGAACTATTAAGAATCAGTCCAGATCAGTGAGAGCCTGTAAGAAAATAAGCCTAGAGTGTTTAGGAAAATATATTTTATGCAGGTTTTTCGTCAGCGACAGAGAGCAGAAAATGTAGCAAATAAATCTTCAGAAAAAGATACAGAAAATCGGATCTTAAGAGCGGCACTGCGGTTATTTGCCAACAAAGGATATGATGGGACAACAACAAAAGATTTAGCGACCGCAGCTCATGTAGCAGAAGCAACAATATTTCGCCATTTTTCCAGTAAAAAAGCCATTTTAATTGAAGTAGCCACATCAGGCTGGGTAGAAATACTCACAGATTTATTAACAGAATTAAGCGAAATGGGCAGTTACAAAGCAGTAGCGCAAGTAATGCGTCGGCGAATGCTCAATTTACAGGAAAATAGCGATTTAATGCGAGTGTGTTTTCTAGAAGCCCAATTTCATCCAGAATTACGCGATCGCATTCAAGGGGAAGTCATAGAAAAAATGACAGATGTAGCAGAAGCATTTTTTGAAACAGCAATGGAAAGAGGAATTTATCGGAAGATGAATCCCAAAATTGTCGCCCAAGTATTTTTAGGAATGTTTGCGATCGCTGGTTTTGCCAATGAAACCATAATGGAGCAAAACCCCTTAACATTACAAGAAATTGCAGAAGGAATTTCAGACATTTTTCTCAATGGAGTATTAGCCAAAGAAGAAGAAAGTTAAACAGTATAATTTCCAATGATTTTTATTTAACTATGACAATTACAAAAAGAAGATCGCCAACACAAAAAAAGAAAAGCAGTTTATGGTTGCTATTCGACTTATGGTTTAAAAACATTTGGGTAGCCAAATTGATTGCAATTATTGCCTTAGCCAATCTGCTGTTAGTTGTATTTGATTTTAGCTACTTACATCTGCGAGATTTTTGGTTACAGGGAAAAGTAACAGTAGGGAACATAAAAATCGGGCCAATAGAGTCCAAAGGGATGACCTGGCAAATTCTCCCCAAAATTGTCAGTGAAACCGTAACCAAATATGACATTATCAAAGGAATAGAAACTTATCGAGAGACAGATGAATATTTGCTAAAAGTAGATGAACTAGAAACAAAAATCGGAGATTTAAACTCGCCAGAAGGAGAAAAAATATTAGCAGATTTGCGAAATCGCAGCGAAGAAATGATTACGAATAATCCATTTCAACTAGCAAATAAAACAGGGAATTTAGAAAAGATAAAAAACAGAATGCGCCGCCATCTGCCCAACGCACAAAATTCAGGCAAAGAAGCATTTAGAGAATTTTGGACTCAAGAACATTTAAGGAGAAATGCGGTAGAAGAGTTAAATTTTTTTAACCAAAAGATTAGACCGTTAATTGCGGCAAATTATTTCCGTCCACTAGGAGAGAATGGAAACTTTGTTGATAATTTCGGGCTAATTGACTTTCCCTTCTTTGTCATTTTCCTAGTTGACTTTCTCGGACGTACATTATATATCAGTCGTCATCATATAGGAGTTAACTGGTTAGATGCAATGTTGTGGCGCTGGTACGATATTTTTCTGCTAATTCCCTTATTTCGTTGGTTGAGAGTTTTACCAGTAATAATTCGTTTAAATGAGGCAAATTTAATAGATCTGCGTCAAATTAAAAGACAAACTAGTCAAGGATTTGTAGCCAGTATAGCTCAAGACTTAACCGAAGTAATTTTATTGCAAATAATTAGTAAGATACAAGGAGCAATTAGACAAGGAGAAATTGTCAAAATCATTAGTAAAGGTAATGTATATATAGATATAAACGATACCAACGAAACAGCAGAAATTGTCAAAATCATGGCAAAAATGACCATTAGTCAGGTATTGCCAAAAGTGAGAACCGAGGTAGAAGATTTATTAGAGTATAATATCGCCAAAATAGTCAAAAAATCGGCACCATATCAGGGAATGCAAAAACTCCCAGGAGTGGAAAAAGCAACAACAAACCTCAGTGAGCAACTAGCCAAACAAATTTATCAAGGAATACATGAAGCACTCAGTAGCATGATAGAAGAAGATCCAAAATTTGACCAACTGTTAGAAAAACTCATTGACAACTTTGGCAAAACCATGACTTCAGAAATTAAAACCCAAGAAAGTTTAGAGAGAATAGAATCATTGCTCGTGGACTTTTTAGAAGAAATCAAAATTAATTACGTCCAGAGTTTAGCAGAAGAAGATGTAGAAGAACTTCTCGAACAAACAAGAATATTACGTCAAATAACAGATGTACCAGGCAAATGAAAATTATCTAGCAATCTTACGGTAATTTATTAACAGTTGCTCCTCCAGGTGCAGGAAAAGGAGTTTAATATCCAGGATCAGTAATTGTAACTGATCATCTAGGAGAAAACTTGGCAATTACAGCAATGGCGAGGGAAAAATTGGGACAGAGGGTATTTTGTTTAGATCCTTTTAATCGAACTAATAATAAAAAATATCGCAGTTATTTTAGTTAGTTTCTCAAACCAATTTTTAAGGTGAGAATTGCCAATTTGTAGGGGTGTAAGTCTTGCACTCTCCCTAAGCATTAATTTTTAGGAGGTATTCCTACATCTTTGCAAATTTTCCTTGCAAGTACATCTTTAATTTCATTATGTCTAATAGCAGTTCTTTTATTTTTCAATGGATTATACCACCATGAATGATTTCCCCCTTCTCGCAACATTTCACATCCATTAGCCCGAAGATATGGCAATTTTTTCTTCAAAATAATTAGTATCAGCCTCCTTAATCGCTTCTTGTTTATTAAATTCCAAAGCTTCTTTTAAAGTTATTTTCAAACTTTCCATTAACTCTTCACGGGTTTTTTCTTGACAGTTAACTCCTGGTATTTCTTCAATCCAACCAACCCACCAACCATCAACTTCTTTAATAATTGCTGTATAAGTATTCATTTTTCTCTCTTAATCAATCTTGATTGAAATTTTATGTATAATTTTGCTGTCAACCTTGCATATCTACATTTTTCCTGAATTAACTGTTAAAACTTCTTCAATATCTTGATCGAGTTCTGCAAAAACCTCCTCACCTTCAAAAACTTCTCCTCTTTATCAAAGAATTATATTTTTAATAATAATTTGATGGTTTTTAGATTTTTGTTATGGTGGTTCGTTACGGCTCAAATTTCGGTGGGGTTATTGAATTTTTTGTTAAGTATCCGCCTAAGGCACCCTACAAACTTTAAGTAAATAATAATGGTTCATCAGCATCTTTACTAATGGAAATTCCTTCTGGATGTAAATGAGGTTGAGGACTTTTTAAATCAGTTGTTTCCTCTCCTTCCCATAATTGGCGAAATTCGTCTAACTTTACCCTCTTTTATTTCTTTCCATGTCCAGCTAATTTATCAGCTCTCGTTTTTCTAGGAGTAATAATGCTTCTTTACTTTTTCTTGAATTAATTGCTCAAGTTTAGGTGATAATACTATATTCATAACCTATCTAGTTGTGCCTAATTTCCTTAATATTTATAATTTATAATCAGTATTTTGTTTAATTTCAAATTTTAGTTTGAAAAGCTAGTTTAACTATCAAACTAAAATGCTCATTTTTTCAAGTTTTTTATAGTTGAGCTAAACTATCAAAAAAACTTTACCTCTTTTATATTCAGCTTCAGCTTCAATAATACTTTCAGCAATTTCAGGTCTTTTTTTTTTACATCAATTAAAACTTCTTGCGGGAGCATCCCGATACTGAAAACTCCGATAAACAGGTTAAAGTAAGCCTCGCTCGGTTATTATAGCTTTGTCGCTGTAGCACTGGCTTAAAAAACCTTAGCTTCTAACCTGTTTAACTATTAGCAACAGAGCTACAAGCCAGCAAGCTGGCACCTGTAGGTGTTATGACCAAAATAACGTTAAATGATCTGGTGCAAGTGAAGGTTTGCTAAAGTTTACTAAACTTTAGTGAGGTTTTTGCTTGCACAATAACTAGCTAAATGGCAGACCTGTCTATGCCCAGACATTTTCTATTATAACTGAGCTTGGGTACGATGTGAAGTCCTCTGCTTGTGTCCATGTTTGAGGATACTTGTCAAAAATTGTTCAAAAAATGAATAAAGTTTTTCCATCCCAAATTATCTCAAGAGAGTTTGGCTGCCAGCAAAATCTCACTCATGATGCTAGAATAGAGCAGAAGCTACTATTAGGGCAAAAATTTAGAAATCTCTGTAGCAAGTGGGTTTCACCCGCTTTTTTTATTGGCATAATAGATCAGCGCGATTAGCAAGACATTGGCTTTCAAGAAGACGATATGACCCATTCTCTGATCCCGAAAATTATTGATTTAGCAACACCAATAGGCGAAAAACTAGGCTTAGAAGTAATTGAGGTAGTGTTCCTGACGAACAGAAAACCACCAGTACTAAGAATCTTCATTCGTAACTTAGAACAGGATACAAGTTTAGACGACTGTGAAAAAATGAGTCGAGCTATAGAAGAAGAACTAGATGCCACAGAAACAATTCCCGAAGCTTATGTACTTGAAATTTCAAGTCCAGGGACAAACAGAGAGCTAAAAACAGACAGAGAATTTATGGCGTTTAGGGGGTTTAGTGTCATCGTTAGCACATACGAACCTGATCTCGAGCAAAAAGAATGGCGAGGAAAACTGCAACAGCGATCAGAAAAAGAAGTAGTCCTCAACTTGAAAGGGAGAGAATACGCCATTCCGCGAGCATTAATCGCCAAAGTTCAACTAGACGACGAACGTTAGAGACAAAAAAAGTACAGAAAAATGGCAACCCTACACCCAAGCGTAGGGTATAATATTTATATTATATTCAAAACTAAGCCAAAGAACAGAAAAGTATTCTAAGGAGAAAATTATGTTAATCATCAACTTACCTGGGTTGAGAAATCTGATCGAAGAAATAAGTGAGAAAAATAACTTACCCAAAACAGCAGTTAAAGATGCCTTAAGAGAAGCATTACTCAAAGGGTACGAGCGTTATCGCCGTTCCAAAAACCTTAACCGCCATGAATTTACAGAAGAATACTTTGATAATTTTGAAGTAGAACTAGATATAGAAGAAGAAGGATTTCGCATTCTGGCAACGAAAAAAATAGTCGAAGAAGTAGATAACAACGACCATCACATCGCCCTAAGTGAAGTGCAAGAAGTAGAAAAAGAAGCCCAGCTAGGGGATGAAGTAGTGTTAGACGTAACCCCAGAGCAAAAAGAATTTGGTCGCATGGCAGCAATTCAGACCAAACAAGTATTACTGCAAAAACTGCGGGATTCTTCCAGAAAAATGGTGCAAGAAGAATTTAAAGAAATCGAAGAGACAGTATTACAAGCAAAAGTAATGCGATTTGAAAAACAATCGACCATTATGGCGGTGAGTAGTGGTTTTGGTCAATCAGAAGTAGAAGCAGAATTACCAAAAAGGGAACAATTACCCAACGACAACTATCGAGTCAACTCAACCTTTAAAGTGTTCTTAAAAAAAGTACTTTCAGGAACACAAAGAGGGCCACAGCTAGTAGTTTCTAGAGCAGATGCAGGTTTAGTAGTGTATTTATTTGAGAATGAAGTGCCAGAAATAGAAGAAGGAATTGTGAGAATAGTAGCAGTAGCCAGAGAAGCAAATCCCCCTTCCCGTTATGTGGGGCCGCGCACGAAAATTGCAGTAGATACCTACGAAAGAGAAGTTGACCCAGTAGGAGCTTGTATTGGCGCGAGAGGTTCACGGATTCAAGCAGTAGTCAATGAACTGCGGGGAGAAAAAATTGATGTCATCCGCTGGTCGCCAGATCCAGCAACCTATATTGCCAACGCCCTCAGCCCAGCGCGGGTAGATGAAGTGTTGCTCGTAAATGCAGAAGATCGTCAAGCTCAAGTGTTACTAGCAGAAGACCAACTGAGTTTAGCGATCGGGAAAGAAGGACAAAACGTGCGCCTTGCAGCCCGTCTAACAGGTTGGAAAATCGATATCAAAGATCAGGCAAAATACAACAAAAAAGAAGAGCAGGAAACAGAAGGGAACATGAGTGAGGAAATATTGGCAATCAACCCAGAATTAGAATTAGAGCCAGAAGCAACTGTACTTACCCCAGAATAAGCTAAGGCGCATTGAAATTGGACTCATCGAGACAAGGAGAATCATAGAGACTTACAGGGAAGCTGAAAAACAGGGCTCACTTTCGTGGAGCTAAAAATACAAAAAGTAATAAGCTATCATAATGGAGAAAAAAGAAAAAGCCATCATGAAGCAAAATTACCGACGTTGTATAAGTTGCCGCCAAATTGCGCCCAAAGATTCATTTTGGCGGCTAGTAAAACTCCATCCATCAGGACAGGTAGAATTAGATCGAGGGATGGGACGTTCAGCATATATTTGTCCGCAAGAAAGTTGTCTGCAGAGGGCGCGGCAGAAAAATAAACTAGGGCGGAGTTTGAAAACAATTGTACCAGAACAGATATATCAGCGCCTGTGGGAACGTTTATCAGACTCAAAAACAGAAACTATACCAAGAGACATAAAATAAAAAAATACTTGAAAAAACAAAGAAAAATAGTAATCTGGAACAGAGAAAATAATTGTGAGGAGGGAATTTGAGGCGATCGCCGTGCCGCACCATCAAAAGAGCTACCGCAAGGGAACTTATACAATGAGGAAGGAACATGGGATCCTAGAAAAATTAGCAATGAGAACTCATTTGTTTGAGTTTTGAGTAAAATTGTGGAAAGAAAAATACCGACAATTGAGGAAAAAACGTAGGGGGATAGTGGATGAACGGAAAAGTAAGAATTTACGAGTTATCAAAAGACTTGAATCTAGAGAACAAAGACATCTTAGATATTTGTGAACAAATAAACATTACGGTAAAAAGTCACAGTAGTACAATAACAGAATCTCAAGCAGAGCGCATTCGAGCAGCAGCAGAAAAATATACTCCCACCCAAGTGGGAAAAGGGGCAGCGCTCACAGTCGGGGCAGAAAATGGCAGTGAAGGGCAGCGCAAACAGCAAATCTTAGCAATTCATCATAAACATCCTGATCTTAGCAATTCAAGCAAGGAGACGACACCAGCCCTGATCGGACCACCAGATCGTCCAGTAACACCAGGGCAAAAAGCCAAACTAAAGCATGAGTCAATCATAAGTGTCCGTAGTCCAGAACTACCAAAACTGAAAGAGCCGACAAAACCAACTAAATTAGTGGAAAATAAGGCAGAAACAATAATAGAGGAGAAAGGAGACGAAGAAAAAAAATCATTGCTGAACCCTCCCGCCAGACCAAAACCAGCGGATAAAAAACAAGTTACAAAACCAGTAAAAAAATCAGAGATAGTTGAAGTTACAGGACAAGAACAAGAGCAGGAGAAAATAAAACAAGCTCCTAAGAGTCCAAAGGAATCAGACAAAGAGGTAAAAAAACCCACTGCTAAAAAACAAGATGATCGAGATCAGCCTAAACCGAAAAGACCTGAAAGACCAAAAGCGGCAAAAGAAATTCAGCCAAAAGAGGAAGAGGAGACCCTCGTAAAAGGGGATCAGGTTAGAGAAGATGATGAGTTTGAGGTAGATGATCTCAATGACCTAACAAAAGAAAAGCAAGCAAAACCAAAATTAAAGCGACCAACTCATCCTTCAAAGGCGAAGAAGAAATGGGATGAAGAGGAGGATGTTGAGCAACAAGAAGGAAAATCTAAATCAACTAAATCATCAAAATTAAGCAAGCGAAGACCTTTAGTTATCGATGAAGAAGATGATATTGAAGAAATATTGGAGGATGATGAACTTTTAACTCCAGCAATGATGACTCTTTCTTTGGCACGGCCGCCTAAACCTTTAGGTGTTAATAAGCCACCTGCTGAAGCTAACAAAACGAAAAAACCAACGCCAAAAACTGAAGGAGGCCAAACACGGAGTAAATCAGAACGTCGTGAGAAAAAAGGTGTTAAAGAACGACCAACAACGATCATTTTGTCAGAAAATTTGACGGTAAGAGAACTGTCAGAATTACTGGAAGTACCAGAAACAGAAATTATCAAAAATCTCTTTTTTAAAGGGATTCCAGTTAATATTACCCAAACCCTGGAAGTGGAAACAGCTCGGCTGGTGGCATCGGAATTAGGGGTGAGTGTGGAATCAAAAGAAGAAACAGCCGCAGCGACAAAAACCACAGAAATTCTCGATGAGCAAGATTTAGAACATCTGCAGCGTCGTCCGCCCGTAGTAACAATAATGGGACACGTGGATCACGGGAAAACAACCCTTCTAGATTCCATTAGAAAAACCAAAGTAGCACAAGGAGAAGCGGGAGGTATAACACAGCACATAGGTGCTTATCACGTGGATGTGAGCCATAACGGAAGTACAGAGCAGGTGGTTTTTCTGGATACACCAGGTCACGAAGCTTTTACGGCAATGCGAGCAAGGGGAACCAGAGTAACTGATATTGCAGTATTAGTAGTAGCAGCAGATGATGGAGTGCAACCGCAAACAAGAGAAGCGATTAGTCACGCAAGAGCGGCTGAAGTGCCAATTGTGGTAGCCATCAACAAAGTAGATAAACCAGAAGCAAATCCAGATCGGATCAAACAAGAGCTGATGGAATTAAACTTAGTCGCTGAAGAATGGGGTGGGGAAACAATTATGGTTCCTGTGAGCGCCCTGAAAGGAGAAAACCTGGATACTCTCCTAGAAATGATTCTCCTGGTGGCAGAAGTGGAAGACCTTTATGCTAATCCTGATCGGGCGGCTAAAGGTACGGTGATCGAAGCTAACCTTGATCGCACAAAAGGCCCTGTGGCAACTCTGCTAGTACAAAATGGGACTTTGCGAGTAGGAGATATTATTGTCGCAGGAGCTGTATTAGGTAAAATCCGCGCCATGATTGATGATCGCGGGGATAAGGTGGAGGCAGCAGGCCCGTCTTTTGCGGTGGAAGTGTTGGGTTTAGGTGATGTTCCCGCAGCGGGAGATGAATTTGATGTCTTTGACAATGAAAAAGATGCCCGCTCTCTAGCCGAACAACGAGCTGAGGCTAAACGCCAGTCTCGCTTGCAACAGGCAATGTCATCGAGGAGGGTAACATTAGGTAATCTTTCGGCTCAGGCTCAAGCAGGTGAACTGAAAGAACTGAATTTAATCCTTAAAGCTGATGTTCAAGGATCTCTAGAAGCAATTCTGGGAGCGATCAAGGAATTGCCCCAAAATGAGGTGCAAATTCGGGTCCTGTTGGCAGCTCCAGGTGACATAACTGAGACAGATGTTGACTTAGCAGCAGCAAGTGGCGCAGTGATTATAGGATTTAATACGACAATAGGAAATGGCGCAAGAGCAGAAGCTGATCAAGAAGGGGTAGATATACGAGATTATGCAGTAATCTATAAGCTACTTGATGATATTCATGGAGCAATGGAAGGTCTGCTTGATCCAGAAGAGGTGGAAGAAAGCCTGGGTGTGGCTGAAGTGCGAGCTGTATTTAATATAGGTCGTGGCGCTGTGGCAGGTTGCTATGTCCAGTCAGGGAAAATGGTTCGTAACCGCCTCGTTCGTGTCCGCCGTAAAGGTGAACTGCTGTACTCGGGCCCACTAGATTCTCTGAAACGGATAAAAGAGGATGCTCGGGAAGTAAATGCTGGTTACGAATGCGGGATCGGTACTCCTAAGTTTAATGCCTGGCAAGAAGGAGATAGTATTGAGTGCTATGAAATGGTGCTCAAACGTCGTACCTTGTCCCCTAAGTAGTAGGTAAACTTTGATGGTTAATGGTTAATATGAACAATTAACCATTAACCATTAACGGTGTAATAGACTGCATAATGTGAGGGGAAAACCAGGCTATGTTAAGGGAAGAAAAAGTAGATTGAGAAAACAAGCTATGGCAAATTCGACGATTTCACCAGTGTTAGAAAATGAGCGGGAAGTTTGGGAGAGTTTAAAAGGGGCGATCGCTTTGAGTTCTGGATTTAAACGCTGGCAACAAGAACATATTGACCCTCAACTGCAACCAGAGAGTATGGAATACCAGGTGCGTCTTTACCTGCGGGAAACTCTGGCAACTCTGGCTTATTAATTGCTATAAAGTGATGGTTGGGAGCAACCCAAGAACAAGGTTAAGACTGTTGTAAATTTCAACAAGCCGATCGCCTTCTACATAAACCGCTGGTGTGGGATAATTTTCTAACACCTCAATCAACCTTATATTTCCATCAGGTAAAGCAGAAGTAACTAACGCTCCCCTTAAGGACTCCCGACTCGCTCTGTGTGTGGGAGTCCTAATTACTTCACTCACTTGAGCGAGCAAGATTTCCCCAGGTAAGCTATTTAAAACTTTAGCTAAAATAATAGGATCTACTTCGATTTCCTTTGTCAGGACTTCGCGCAACTCATTGGGTTGTTTATTAACCATTCTTAAATATGCCCGCAATGAGGCAGAAAGCTCCCCAGTTTCGGCAAAGGTGCTAAGTTCTGGTACAGAAATATGCTCAAAGAGCAAACCATATTTAAGCACAACCCATTCTGCTGCATTTACCCGTATTCCAGAGAAAAAAATCCCTACAAACATGAGAAAAGGCAGTAAATATATTTTGTGTGACATTTAAGCTCAAGGAGGTTTTTCTCCTTCAATGATTGGACAATCAGAGAAAAGTTCCTCAGACCGCTTAAAGAAGAGAATTATACTGGAAGAAGAAGGGATTTAATTGAGGAAGAGAAAATGACTCCCCAACCAGAGATTATGAAGTCCGTAGAAAAACTAAACTACCGCGTGACAGTGGGTGATGTTGCTGCCAATGCAGGACTAGAGATTAATTTAGCACAACGAGAATTGTTAGCACTAGCATCTGATGCAGGTGGACATTTACAAGTAGCAGAGTCGGGAGATATTGTTTATCTCTTTCCTAAAAATTTTCGCACTATTCTCCGCAATAAATATTGGCGATTGGCATTTCAAGAATGGGGGGAAAAAGTCTGGAAAGTTGTATTTTTCTTGATTCGCATTTCTTTCGGGATTGTTCTGATTGCTTCCATAATTTTAATGGCGATCGCTATTACTATGATTTTGCTGGCGATGAGTTCTGATAATGAAGGAGAGGGCGGCGGTGGGAGAAATTCTAGCAGAGGTGGTAGAGGTTTTTTCTGGTTTAATTTCTCAGATTTTTTCTACTTTTTTGGCTTTAATGGGTATAATAATACCTCAAGAAGAGTAAATTCTGGTGAAAGAAGTAAGATGAATTTTCTGGAAGCAGTCTTTTCTTTTCTCTTTGGTGATGGTCTGCCTAATCCAGATTTAGAAGAGCGTCGCTGGCAAGAAATAGGAACTGTAATTAGAAATAATCGGGGGGCAGTTGTGGCAGAACAAATTGCTCCTTATTTAGATAGGATTGAAGCAGATAGAAGTGAGGATGAGGATTATATTTTGCCAGTGTTAATTCGTTTTAATGGTTATCCCGAAGTTTCAGCGGCTGGGGAAATTATTTATTACTTTCCCGAGTTACAAGTAACAGCATTAGAGCGGAAAAGCCAACCTGTATCTTCCTATTTGCGAGAACAATTATGGCAGTTTAGTCAAGCAGGAAGTGGGCAAATTATGCTGGCTAGTGGCTTGGGGGCAGTTAATATTATTCTGGCTTTAGTTTTGGGGTCTTTATTGAAGGGAGAAATAGGAGAGCAATTGGGAGGTTTAGTTGCTTTTGTGGATGGGATTTACTGGCTTTTATTAGGTTATGGTATAGCTTTTTTGCTTGTGCCTTTAATACGTTATTTCTGGATTAAGTGGCGCAATGGGAAGATAAAATTGCGGAATCAACAAAGGGAGAAATGTTCTCTTTTATTGAATCGGGCTGATGCAAGGTTACAGCAGAAAATTGAATATGCGAGTCAATTTGCTGCTCAAAAAGTAATTGGGGATGAAGATATTACTTATTCTACTGAGACTGATTTACTAGAGCAGGACATTAAAAGGGCAGATAAAATTGATGCGGAATGGCAGCGGCGTTTAGAGTCTTAGGCAGATTTAAAAGCGATCGCCTGTTCTCCTTTTTCCCCCAGGGCGATCGCTTTTAAATTACAAAAATCTTTGAAAAAAAGTAAGTACATAAAGCATTATGGCGATAATGATTTATGTAGAGAAGAGCGAAAAAAGGTAGAAAGTGGAGCAGTGATTTTTAAATTAAGGTAATATGGTAGAATAATTTCTACCTAAAATCAGCAGAATTATGAATAATTTGATGGTTTTTCAGCATCAATCGAGTAACTTATTTAAGTTATTCTTGGCAACTTTGGGGGCTTTGAATTTTACTGTTGCTGCTGCTGCAAGCGAGATTGTTAAATTCGATTTGTTGGGCAGTTTAGAAGATGATCGTGTATTTTCTGGAGAATTTGAATATGACCCAGAAGCTAAAATGGATCTGCTACTCGATGATCAAATTGGTATTCTTGAGCTCATTAGTTTTACCTTGGATCTGGATAACCAACCTTTTATCTCTTCGGCGGAAGGCTATCCTGGCAGTTTAATTTTTTCTGTTGTGAATCAAAACACCACTTCAGCTGAGTTGGAGCTTGGTTACAATGTGGGGATTGATCCGAGTGTATTAACAGGAGCTTTGTTCCATTTTGATGATGTACCTACTAACATTATGGATGCTCCTGAGTGGATCGCTTCCCAAGATCTTCTCAAGCTTGATGGAAGTTTAACGGGAGATTTTGGCACTATTAATGTTGACAATGCTGTGGCTAAAAAGACGATTCCTGAACCTTCGACTATGCTGGGTTCGGTTGTGGTTATTGGGTTTGCTGTTTTGAGGAGGAGAAAATAAGCAAACAAAAAGGGTTTGGGATACCAAACCCCTTGGAGTGGTTATTGCCAGTTGCCTACTAAAATATAGGGTGCCCAGTAATAAGGATGAGGGGGTAGATCTTGCAGTTCTGGTAATTTTTCCCCAACTTTTAAAGACTCCATTAAAGATAGTTGGGCACTTCTGAGTGCTTGTACTTTTTTGACTTCAGGTTTCCTTAACTCTCCGTAAAATTCTCCCATGAGGGTAGCGGTGGAAGCGTCTCCCACTGACCAGAGACTGGCTAGCGTACTACGAGAACCTGAACGGACAGCTACTCCTGCTAGCCCTAATACTGCTCTTTCGTCACCTGTTGCTGTTTCGCAAGCACTTAATACCAACAGTTCTGGAGTTTCACCTTCTACCGTACTCAATAAGTTACTCAATGCTTCAATACTAATGGTTTTCCCATCTCCTGTAATAATAAAGTTGTTCTCTGGTTGGGAACTAAATAAACCGTGAGTGGCTAAATGAATTACAGGAAAGTTATTAGTTTGAATCTCACTGCCAAGGGTTTTTTGGGTAAAGGTTTCATTGAGTAGCTGTTGGGAATTGGGAAAAGTTGTCATAATTCCTTCTAATTCCTGGGGTACATTAACCAGTGGGGGAAATGTTTGTCTGCCTTCTATTTTGATGGCTTCGCTTACTCCTGCTGCTAATATGCGAATTTGTTGCTTTTCTATGGCGCGGGTATCTAATAGTTTGAGACTGGGAACTATGGCAATGTTATAATCTTCGATGAGATATTTTCCATGATAAAGGGCAGCCATGGGGACTCTTTGTAATGGGCCGTTGAGCACGAAAACTAATGTTTCTATTTCTGGGGTTAATTCTGTGGCTAAAGGCTGGACAAACCAGTCATATAATTGGGCAAAAATTGGCAAGAGTTTCTGAAGGTTTGCTCTTAATTCTTCTGGACTTGGGTTGAGGGTATATAGAATTAAATTTCTGGCGGAGTCACTCACTGTTGGGTTGTCTAAATAGTCATAAAGTGTTTCTAGTGTGTTATTTACTTGAGTTTCGGGAATGTTGATGGTAAAACGGTTGAGGGGTTTTCCTGGAAAAGAAACAATTAGGTCTAATCTTTCTGGAAAAATAATCGGATAGATAACTACGGCTTGGGTGTCGATTTCTTCAATCTGAATTTCTTGATTTAATACTTCTGAACATGGGTCTTGAAAGAAGTTATCTAGTTCTGCTATTTGTAGAGATTCTACTACTGTTCTTGCCATTTCTAAGCGTTGATTGGTGGGTGTTTTTTGTTGTTTTTGTCCCTGGTTTTCTTGTTTCTCTACGTTGGTTTTCAGGTCGAAAAATCCTAATGATTGAATTTCTGCGTCGGTTAATTCTGCACTTAAGAGTAAGTCGGCTAATTCTAAATAAACGGGTTTGACTTCATCTCTGAAGTTGAACTGCACATCTTTATTGTTGTTGTTTAAGTCAGTACGGAGTGACTCGAGGGTGTTGAAGGCGGCTGTATATGAGGCGATCGCTCCTTTGGTGTCTCCCTGTTTTCTGAGTAATCTCCCTAATTGGGATTGCCACAAATAGGTTACTTCCCGCGCATCTCCATTTAACTGTTGCTCTTGGGCGAGGTTGAGTGCTTTTTGTGTGAGTTGGGTTGCTTCTGGCAATTGCCCTTGTTTGTCTTTTATATTTCCCAAATACCCGAGAGCGTAACTTTCGGCTTGTTTGTCTCCTAATGTGTGAGCTGCTTCCAGGGCGGTTGTTAATAAGGGTTGAACTTGTTCAATTTTTCCCTGTTGAATTAATGTCTGGGCTAAGTTAATGCGAGCATAAATATTTTCCCTGCTTTGAGGTAATTTATTGATCTTTCCTTCTAGTTGCTTTTGCTGTTTTTCTAGTTCTTTTATTAGTTCAGAGTTGAGGGCGGCTAAAAATTTTTCTGCTCTTGTAACTACTATTTGTTCATTGGTTCTTTTTCCCGATGCTATGCGTTTATTTCCTTGTTCATTCCACCACTGCTGAATATCCCAGAGGAGGGTGTAATAATTAATTTGGCTTTGTACCTGGGTAGTTATTGACCCATAATTTAATTTTTCTGCGCGTTGATAGTAGTTAAATGCTTGTTGATAGGGTTGGAGCGCCATTGCTGGAGCTTGTTGGTCGATAATTTTATTGACCTGTTCGTAGTCCCAACGGTCTCTTGTTTGGTTGGCTATTGCTCTTTGGGTGTTCCCTAAACTGAGGAGAATAGCTCCTTCTTCTGGAGTGCCGCTTGCTGCTGATAAGCTAATTGTTAATATTGCTTGGGATTGTTCTAAAACTCCTAATCTGTTTAATACATCACCGAGACTACGCAAACCAATGACTTGATTTAAAGATAAGGGTTCTTTTTTTTCTTGAAGAATGAGGATGAAAGATGCTAATTGTTCTTGAAAAATGGGGTTGTTCTCATAGAAGTTGTTACATTGAGGATTTTCTACTTTAAAAGCGGCTAATAAATTGCTGCAAGCTGTGGGATATAATCCTAATTCTTTTAATGCTTGGGATTTATTAATGAGGGTAATAAGTTGACCTTCTTCATCTCCTGCTTGTTGATATGCTACTGCTGCTTGGTCCCAGAGGGCGATCGCCTGGTCAAATTGCCGCTTTTCATAGTATTGTTGTCCTTGTTTTGCCAGTTTTAAAGCTGTCTGTGTCTGAGCTAACTGTTGTGACTCGACTACAGGAAGTTGCGCTGCTACTTGAGAAGCTGACCAAACTGAAATACTTAGTCCGAAAAGGGCTGACAAAATTATCAGCAGTATTCTCCGAGCTTTTCTGGTATTTAAAATGGTCGGAAGTTGTATTCTATTTGAAAATAAAATCCGTTGTCTTGCCATGTTCTTTTTGTGGAATCTACATTTACTAAAGGTATTCCCCAATCTACTCTGGTGGTAAGTTCGTCTCCCATTCTCCAGATTAATGCTAGTCCTGTACCGATTAAGGTATTTTTATCTAAATCTTCTCTTGAGGTCCCACTGTTGTTCCAACCTACCCCAAAGTCGATAAATGGTGCTATCTGTAAAATTCCTTCTATTTCGGATACTTGAAGCACGGGAAACCTGACTTCCGCTGAAGCAAAAACGCCACTATCTGTGAGTAAATAGTCTTGGCGATAACCTCTGACGGTGGCTTGTCCTCCTAGTGTAAACTGTTCTAAGGGTAAAATGGGGTTATTTGCTAGTTGGAAGTTGGATCTGAGCAACATGGTGATTCCCGCTGCTGGCTCTCCTTGTAATTCACTAAGCAAGCGTAAATAAAGTAGTTGGCCTCGCCAGAGAAAATATTTGCTATCTGGGGCTGCTTCGTTTACTGTAGCATTAAATGCCTCAACCCCAAAGTTAAACTGGGAGCGGGCTGCAAACACTGATTCTAATCCTTGTTCTGTCCATTCCTGGGTAAAACGAATGATGGAGAGACGGGTTTCTCCCTCATCATTTGCTCCGAGGGAAAGGGGAAAACTACGTCCTAGCACTTCGGAGTCGCTTTCCCTTCTGGCAAATCCTAAACCCATTGCCAGTTCTTGGTTGCCTTCTGAGGTAGCATTTTCAATAATTGGCTGGCGAAAGCTGAGATCGTAGTCGCGAGAGTCGATAGTGATGTTTAGTTCATCGAAGGGTGGTTCAATAATTTCGTTATCTGTATTTCTATAGTAAAGCCTGACCATGCCGTTTTGGGGATTCACTGGCAGGTCATATAAAATTTCAAAGCGATCGCTTCCATCGGTGTTAGCGTAGATCAAGCTGATCCCATCTCCCCACCCAGAGAGGTTGGCTTCTGATATTTCTATCCCTCGCTCAAAACTGCCTACGCTTGGGTTACGATTGTTGTTGAGGGTGGGGGTGATGGTAAAAGTTTTCTCTCCATAGACGGTTACATTGAGAATGCTTTCCCCTTGACCAGTGCCTGTGCTAAGTTCTGCATCTAAGCTGGCTATTAAGGGGTTTAGTTGCAGTTTTTGTAAAGCTTCTTGTAAGTCTTTGAGGTTTAAAGGTTGAGAAATTTCTCTGTTAATTCTACTGCTCACATAGCCTGATTTCAGTCTCCCAGAGGCTATTTCTATCTTAATTTGTTCTAAAGTGCCTTCTACGATCTGCATTTTCACACTCTGGGAGTTGAAGTCTTGAACAGGGATGTATGCTCCAGAGGTGATGTACCCTTCTCGAATATAGAGTTCTGTGATTTTATTTGCTGCTTGGAGCAGTTGGGTAAAACTGATCTCCTTTCCTGTAAATTCCTTGACTACTTCTAGTAGCTGCTCTTGACTAAATACTGTGTTGCCAAAAAACTCGAATGTTTTGACGCGCAAACTTCCTGTAGTTTCTTCCCTGTCTGTTGTCGGTGTTGTTGGCTGACTTTCCATAGGGTTTTCTGGTGGGTTTAGGGGTGCAGTAGGTGGAGGAGTTTCAGGAATAGGTGGCGCGCTTTGGAATGACTGGGCCATACTTTTAAGGGGTAGATTGCTCATCCAAAACACTACTGTAATAAAAAATAAATATGCAAATTGGCTATTACTGGTTTTCTGATTCATTTGTCCCTTGTTTTTTGACTATTCCGTGAATACCTTAAACATTTATATTTCATTTTACTCAAATTGACAAGCGGTTGTTCAATTACCCATCAACCATCAACCATGAAAAAATATTTAATCAATCGATTACTAATTGCCATTCCCACCCTGATCGGGATTAGCGTGGTAATATTTACCATATTAGCCGTCGCCCCAGGAGATCCAATGGGGGAATTTGCTGCTAACCCTTCAATTACGGCAGAAGTCAGAGAAAATATCCGTAAATCATTAGGCTTAGATCAACCGATATATATACGTTATTTTAAATGGGCTTGGGCATTTGTTCGGGGAGATCTGGGCTATTCATTTACTAGCCGTAGTCCTGTAATTGAACTGATTTTACAAAGATTGCCTACCACTTTATGGGTAGTTGGGAGTGCTTATCTGTTAGCAGCATTAATTGCCATTCCTTTAGGAGTCATATCAGCTCTCAAACCTTATAGCTTGCTTGACCTGACAATTACCACTTTAGCATTTTTAGGCTTTTCTCTGCCACCTTTTTTTAGTGGTTTATTATTGATCATTATTTTTAGTGTGCAATTAAAATGGTTGCCTTTTATTTATGATAGTACTTTACAAGTTACTAACTGGCAAACATTAATTGCACAAATCAAACAATCAATTATGCCCATATCAGTGCTAGCATTATATCAAGGAGCGGTGCTAATGAGATTTACTCGCTCATCTGTGTTAGAAGAATTAAATCAGGAATATGTGCGCACTGCTTATGCCAAAGGTTTAACTAAATTGGCGATTATTAAAAATCATATTTTACGCAATGCTTTGATTCCTGTTGTTACTTTAATTGCTTTAGATCTGCCCACAATCTTTACTGGAGCATTAATCACTGAGCAAGTTTTTCGAGTGCCAGGAATAGGAGCGTTATTAATTGAATCAATTTATCGCAGCGACACTCCAGTTGTCATGGCAATAACTTTTATTTATGGGATTTTAATTGTGATTTTTAATATTATAGCTGACTTAACTTATGGTTTCCTTGACCCGCGAGTTAGGTATTAGATGGTGGCTGGTTAACAATATTCAAAAAAGAAACTTAAACAGATGCTTAATAACAAACTGAAAACAAACACAGTAGGGACTTGGTGGCAAAACCCGTATATTATAGGCATCAAAAGATTGATGCGGGATAAAATGGCAATGGTGGGAACAGGAGTACTGTTATTAATTATCCTTACAGTTATTTGCGGGCCATTAATTTATCGAACCCCCATAGATAAAATAGATTTTAGTCAATCTACTTTACCCCCCAGTTTAGCCCATCCATTTGGGACAAATGACCTGGGACAAGACCAATTAGCTAGAGTATTATATGGAGGAAGAATATCTTTAACTGTGGGGATAATAGCCATGTTAGTTGCTGTTTCTCTGGGGACAAGTATCGGAGCAATATCTGGATATTATGGTGGTTTAGTGGATAATGTTTTAATGCGCATTACTGATTTATTTCTTGCCTTACCTCAGTTACCCTTATTATTGTTGGTGGTTTATTTATTTAGGGATATAATTAAAACAATTGCCGGGCCTGAGACAGGCATATTTGTCTTAATAGTATTAGTAATTGGTTGTCTGAATTGGATGTCAGTGGCCAGACTGGTGCGAGCTAATTTTTTAAAGTTAAGAGAAATGGAATTTGTGACAGCAGCTCGAGCCTTGGGAGCGCAAGAAGGAAGAATAATTAGCAGACATATTTTACCCAATGTATTCGGATTAATTATTGTGGCGGCAACTTTAGCAGTGGGCAATGCTATTATTACTGAGTCAACCCTGAGTTTTTTGGGGCTGGGGTTTCCCCCCGATGTGCCAACTTGGGGCAGAATGCTATATGATGCGCAAAATTTCCTCACTTCGGCCCCATATATGGCGATTTTTCCTGGGCTAGCAATATTTTTGACAGTATTAAGTATTAATTATATTGGGGATGGTTTGCGGGATGCTTTTGATCCCAAAACTAAGCAATAGTTAATTAAGTAACTAATGAACAATAAACAATTAGTGAAAGTGCCATTTGTGGATCTCGCTTTACAAAATCAACCTCTAGAAAAGGAGATCCAACAAGCAATAAATCGGGTTATTCAAGCTGGTGATTTTGTTTTAGGAAAAGCATTAGAGGAGTTTGAACAATCATTTGCCAAAGCTTGTGGCGTACAATATGGAGTAGGGGTTGCTTCAGGGACAGATGCGATCGCTCTTGGTCTGCAAGCTTGTGGTATTGGGGCTGGAGATGAAGTTATAGTACCAGTTAATACTTTTATGGCTACTATTATGGGCGTAATTGCTGCTGGTGCAACTCCCATATTAGTTGATTGTGACTCCCAAACTGCTTTAATTGATTTAGGCAAAGCAGCACAAGTAATTACAAAAAAAACTAAAGCAATTTTACCAGTACATTTATATGGACAAATGGTATCGCCAAAACAATTATTAGACTGGGCTGACACTTATCAATTAATCATCTTTGAAGATGCAGCTCAAGCACATTTAGCGGCGAGAGAAAGTGTGGGAGCGGGTACAATAGGAATGGCGACAGCATTTAGTTTTTATCCGAGTAAAAATCTGGGAGCTTATGGGAATGGGGGAATGTTAATTACGCAAGATGAAGCAATAGCTCAAAAAGTAAAAACTCTGCGCAATTATGGGGCGCAAAGTAAATATTATCATACTGAATATGGCAAAAATAGCCGTTTAGATACCATTCAAGCTGCTATTCTTCAAGTCAAACTTCCCCATTTATCTCCTTGGAATCAATTACGCAATCAAGCAGCTAAAGAGTATGATAAACATCTTAAAAAACTGCAGGGAATAACTCTAATAGAAAATTCTAGTGGGGAGGGTCATGTTTATCATCTTTATGTTATTCGGATTAAGGAAAATTGCGCTTTCAAGCGGGAACAAATCCGTGATAAACTAACAGCAGTAGGCGTTGAAACAGGAATACACTATCCCATTCCCTGCCATCTTCAACCAGCTTGTAAAAGTTTGGGTTACGAAAGGGGAGATTTTCCTCAAGCAGAAAGCTTATGTAGTGAGATTTTATCTTTACCTATGTATCCAGGTATCACTAAAAATCAAATTGCTTTTGTCTGTGAGCAATTATCAGTTATCAATGAACAATCTAAGCTTGTGAAATACTATTAAAATGAAAAATGAGAACAGATACAATTTTTTACGAATTATTCCAAACCCTACCAGAATTACTATTTGAACTCATAGGAAAACCGAAAGAGTTAGCCAGGAAGTACAAGTTTACATCCGTAGAGGTAAAAGAGTTAAAACGCACAATGGATGGGTTGTTTTTACCCAAAGAAAATACAGAGGAACCCATTTACTTTTTGGAGGTACAATTTCAAAAAGATGTGGATTTATATTGGCGATTGATGACAGAGTTAATGGTTTATCTTGGTCAGTATAAACCGCAACAAAACTGGCAAGCAGTAGTATTATGGGGGAAAAGAAGTTTAGACCCAGGTTTACCTTCTTCTTATGAGAAGTTGAGTGAGAGCATAACCAGGGTATATTTAGATGAATTGAGGGAAATAAACTCAGTGGGTTTGGGGATTGTTAAGTTAGTAGTTTCTGAGGAAAAGGAGGCAAAAAAGCAAGTAAAACAAGTATTATCCCGTGGAAAGTCAGAAGGAAAAAATCCTGAGATTACAAGGGAAATTGTGGAATTAATTGAGAAAATGTTGGTCTATAAATTTCCGAAACTAAGTCGTAAGGAGTTAGAAACAATGTTTGGTTTAAGTGAATGGAAGAAAACTAAGTTTTATCAGGAAGCTTTTGCTGAGGGTGAGGTAGAAGGTAAGTTGGAAGGTAAGTTGGAAGGTAAGTTAGAAACAATTCCACTGCTGCTAAAACTGGGTTTAACTCCTGAGCAAATAGCTCAAGAATTAGGGTTGGAACTAGACTTGGTACAAAAAGCAGCCTATGGGGAATATAATTAACTAAACTGAAAGTAAGCCCTACCTCCTAGGGCTTAATCAATTATCAATCAATTATGAATCATCAACAATCAACTATCAACAATATTTTAATCATCGGATTATTAGGAATACTTTACGCGCCTTTAATTCTTCATTGGTATGATGGCTGGTTAGAGAAAAGTATTAGCATAGAACATGAATATTTTAGTCATGGACTAATTGGTTTGCCCTATGCTCTTTATTTAAGCTGGCTAAAGAGAAAAAAATGGCAGCGCTTAGAAAATAAAATCCATCCATTAGGAGGAATATTACTGGGTTGGGGAGCAATAAGTTATTTAACAGGAGTGGCTGAATGGGTGAATTTATCTTTTCCCTTAATCTTAACAGGTTTGTGTCTGTGGTTAAAAGGAATTGAAGGACTAAAATTGCAAGGGTTTTCCCTAATTTTGGTGTGGTTGGCTACCCCCAATTCTCTCCCTTATTTAATTATTCCCTATACCTTACCTCTTCAACAATTAATTGCAGGGGTAGCAGGTTTTATTCTCCTACAATTGGGTTTTGATGTGCAAGTGGAACAAATTTATATTACTGTGGGGGGTAGGTTGGTAGAAGTAGCTCCCTATTGTGCAGGTCTGAAAATGTTATTTACCAGTCTCTATGTGGCTTTGATGTTATTATATTGGACAGGCAATATTAGTAACAAAAATAAAGTACTCTGGTTATTAGTGGGGGCAGTGGGCATTAGTATAATTGGCAATATTTTAAGGAATACAATATTAACTATTTTTTTTGGCAACCATCAAGATGATCTATTTGATTGGTTACACAACGGTTGGGGGGGCGATGTCTATTCCGCTGGGATGTTGGGCGCAATTTTACTCCTCTATTTAACAATGGAAAGATATTATGCAGCCAGAGATGAAGAAGATATTATCTAACAATAATCTCCAAAAAGAAAAGCGTAGGCGTAGCCAACCGCAGGTATCGCCTATCCCTTCTATTGCAGCGATCGCTCTCTTAATCTTACTTACTGCCATTGGTGCAATTCCAGGTTACATCAGCGGCAATTGGTCATGGGCAAATCTTCCCCCAGTAACTAACCTCAGTCAAATTAGAAATCTACGACAAACAGGTTTAACTCTACCCAACTCGAAAACAGTAGGACAAAAAAAAATAGCCCTCGGCGCTCATCAATGGTTAGCTCAAATCATCCAAAAATCAGGGGAAAAACCAGTAATACTCCTGTTGCAAACCCAAGACGACCATCGGGAACAACCAGAAGTAGAATGGATGGACATCAATGGCTTTGAGCGCTGGAAAACCGATAGTTACCGCCAACTAAATTTTCCTGTGGACAGGGAATACAAAGTGAAAGCTCGGTTCTTTCGGGCTTGGAATCAGCGACAGACTTTTGCAGTAGTTCAGTGGTATGCTACACCCCAAGGGGGAAATTACTCTCCTGCATGGTGGTTTTGGGCTGATCAACTCGCTCAGTTACGTGGAACTCGTGTTCCTTGGATTGCTGTTTGTCTGCAAATTCCCATGGAACCTTTGGGAGATTTGAATGTAGCCACGCCGAAAGCTAAAGCTTTAGCTCAAGAAGTACAAACTGCCTTGATCTTGGGGCCTTTTTCTCGGTAGTTTTGGGCAAATCAACCTATAATTGAACAGGTATCAACAAAAATGCTACTGTGATACTCATGATTAAATGAAAACTATGATTAGATTATGGCTGTTGTAGTAATTTTTGCTCAAGCAAGTTTTCTGGTTGCTCAAGGATCAACCCATCTCCTGTTATACTTATGATTAAATGAGAACTATGATGAGATTAGGGCTGTTGTAGTAATTTTGGTTGCTCAAGCAAGTTTTCTGGTTGCCCAAGGATCAACCCATCTATTAGACATCTCCAGAAAATAAAATTAAACTCGCTTGCCCAAGGGGCAAGGCCTGCGGCCATCGTAGTAAGGGCTAAAGCCCTTCTCAACCCTAATAATTGGAGATGTCTAATGCAAAAAACTCAAATCTTAACCAGATCAAGTATATTAACAAATACAACGATTACCCAGCGACCATGAATCCCATTGCTCAACCACTTAGCATTCAGGTTGTAGTTTATATTCTATCCATTTGCCTGTTTACTGATTGCGGTGTAGCTCAAACTTCTATTTCCTTGCCTAAACCCAGGAAACCAGTAATCTTACCAACTTCGCCCCCACCGCGAACCTTTGGCATCATTGCACCACCGCCGAGGGAGTCTTCCCCAAATCCCATTGAAGGGCGATCATCTAGCCAGTTTAGTGCTTATCGCCTTGACATTGGAGATGCTATCAGCGTCTTAGTGCAACAACATCCAGAGTTTAATTTTGTTGGGGCCATTGATTCAGCAGGAAATGTGGTAGTGCCAATTTTGGGGAGATTACCATTAGTGGGGCTAACTCTTGAAGAAGTAGAAACGAAAATTAGCTATGAACTCAGTCGTACTTATCTGCAAAATCCACCGCAGATAACTGCGGTGCTCGCAGGTCAGCGTCCAGTTCAGCTAACAGTCCTCGGAGAAGTAGTCAGACCTGGCTATTATACCCTAGCTCCAGGAACACAGCTCTCATCTGTTTTATTCTCAGCTGGGGGTAGCACGGTAGATGCTGACCTACGGTCAATTCTCCTGCGTCGCCAACTAAGTGATGGCACAGTAATTGAAGAAACTGTTGACTTGTACACTCCCTTAATCACAGGGAAAGCAGAGCCGCAAGTCATGTTACAAGGAGGAGATACAATAATTATTTCCCGACTCGAAATAGGAAGCGATCGCGATTATGATCGGCGGTTAATTTCCCGTACCACACTGCCCCAGCAAATTATTACAGTGAGACTGCTCGCCCCCACCATCCCTTCTGGGGGAGCTTTGCGGAATATAACCTTACCCAATGGTAGTACCTTTCTCGATGTAGTCGCAGCCCTCCCTGTGGGAGACGATTTGCGCATTAACTACGATGAAGTTGCTCTCATTCGCTTTGACCCCGAACTCGGTAGAGTTGTTACCCAAAGTCTCAACCCCGTAGCGGCTATTCAAGATGGTGATATTTCTCAAAATGTCCCCCTGAAAGATGGAGATGTGATTGTAGTAAGTCGCACATTACTGGGAGAAATATTCTCAGCTTTCAACGTTCTAACCCAACCGATTCGAGATGTTTTTAGCTTTGGGACTTTTTTTGACCGCCTTTTTAGATAAAATTTACGCAATCTCAAAAAAATCCCCTGTTAATCGCCTGTTAAAATAATAATAGCTTCAAATTTGGTTTGATAGCCATGACCCCACCAATTGTTAAGCGTTTTTTGATTGCTTTTGATGAACATAAATTACTCGGATTTTTTATCTTTGCTTTCATTTGGGGAGCATCATTTGTTCTTGCTCTTCAGCCACCACCAGCTTCAGAAAAACCGACTTATCGCGCCGTGGGACAGTTGTCTCTCAACAGTTCTCCTCCGATTTTTACCAGTACTGGAGAACAACTTCAGCAACAGGGCAGAATAATTAACACGGGAATGTTATTAGCCCCTAGGGTACTCGAAGCAGTGGCAAAAAAAATGCAATTGAGTAGCCAAGAAATGCAGGAAATTCTCGATGAAAAGCTACAAATTAGATTTCCAGAAATAGATGAACCTCCAATAATTACAATAGGATATGAAGATAATAAAGAAGCAATTGCTAAATTAATTCTCCAAGCATTTATGGATGAAATGGTGGAGCAAAGTCGTTTGCTCAATACCGCCCAATTAAGACAAAGAATTATTTCTCTCGAAGAACGAATGAATTATGTGCAGCAGGAGTTGAAGGTGGCAGAAAATGCCTTCTATGGCTATATCACTGGGGAAGGAGCAGCTTTATTAGCAATTCAGGATGGCAGTTTATTTACAGGCATAACTAATAGTCAACAAGAGCAACGCAATTTATTAGTAATCTTAGAAGGAATTGAGGGAGAAATTGCCACTTTACAAAATCAGTTAGGTTTGACTCCTGAAGCAGCTTATACCTCCTCCGCCCTGAGTGCTGACCCCATTATTGCTAACCTCCGCGCCCAAATTATGAACCTAGAAATACAGTTAGAGGTTTTACGGCCAGATTTACGTCAGGCACATCCCACCATTGTTGAGTTGGAAAAGCAGAAACAAGCTAACGAAAATCTCTTACAACAGCGAGCCCAGGAGTTGATAACTAATGGGAATTTGTTGAACCCTTCCCCCGAAGAGATCCGCAAAAATAGTAGCTTAGATCCTGCTCGACAAGAATTGGCAAATAGGTTGGTAGCTTTACAAAGTCAACGAGATGCTTTTTTGCGACAACTGGAATCTATTAAAGCAAATGAGTTAGAATTACGGCGACAGTATGAGCAGTTTCCTGAGCGACAAATGGAACAAGCAAGGTTGACTCAAGCAGTTCAGAGTCAAAGAATTCTCTATCAAACTATTTTGGCAGCATTAGTTGATGCACGGGCAGCAGAAGCAGAAACTACAGGAAGTTTAACTATTTTGCAAGCACCTTTTGTGCCACTTCAAGAGGAAGAATTGGGCCCTGGTCCAATTTTGATTATTCTTGCAGGGGGGGCGATCGCTTTCTTTGCAGCTACAGGAGTAATTTTCTTGTTAGCAACTTTAGATGATCGTTTGCATACGCCAGGGGAGTTACGAGAAGCGCTTACAGGGCGAGATGTACCTCTCTTAGGCCAGTTACCTTGGGTAATGAGTTTTGATCGCCATGGTAAGCGGATCCCAGTTTTCCTCGATGAAGAATCCACCTATCTGCCTTTCTATGAGCGCTTCCGCAGTAATCTCCGTCGCTTTGGTTCCGAGCCTGCTAAGGTGATTTTAATTACCAGTATTAATAACCATGAAGGGAAGAGTGTGAGTGCTTACAATTTAGCCATTGCTAGTGCTTTGGCAGGGAAACGCACTCTGTTGGTAGAAGCCGACCTGCGATCGCCCAGTGCTGCTCAATGGTTAAATGCCATTCCTGATGAACAGGGGAAAATTGAACCTTTAAGTTACTATGCTAGTGGTAACTGTATTGCCTTAGTTCCAGAAATTGAAAATTTATATCTTCTGCCTAGTCCTGGCCCTCTTCCTAATGCTACTGCGGTAATTGAGTCGGACGAATTACAGTTACTGCTTAAAGATGCACGGGGACGCTTTGATCTGGTTATAGTTGACACGCCTTCATTATTGCGCTGTAATGATGCTTTGTTACTAGAATCTTTAACTGATGGGATTGTACTGGTGACCAGGCCTGGAACAACTCGCCGCAGTATGTTAACTGAAACTATTGATGAGTTTATTGATACAGACCTATCTCTGTTAGGCGCTACTATCAATGGAGTGGAAAACCTAGCTCCTCCCCCAGAATTGCCTATAAATTATATTGAAGCTGAGATTGAAACAGATGATACCGAAGAGGTCATTGGTCATTGAAAACTGATAACTGATAACTGCCAAAGAGGGACTGGGAAGAAAAACCCAATCCCAAAGAAAAGATGAAAAGACAAAGAATTTAGTTTAATTCCTTACCCTTACCCCAAGTAATACCACGAACATTGGACTGAACCAGAATATAACCAGCAAGCGCTTCGAGGTCATCATCAGTGAGGTTTCTCATTTCAGAGTACAGATCAGACCTGGTGGTGTTAGGGTGGAATAAACTGATATCGTCTTCCCCATCGTAGGTTTTGGGATTTTTCAAGTAATCCACAATCGCCACGATATTATCCCTGGGGGGTTCTGCTCCAGCGAGATCCGCTAAACCTAATGTTACGTTGGGGTTAGTTTTTGTTCTCCCACCGTTATGGCAGTAAGAACAAGCATTGACGAACAGGCGTTGGCCTTCTTTCACGTCTTGCAAACTGACAATAACCTCTTCACCTCCCCCATTTAATTGGACAGTACGCGCTCCCTCGTTTAGTTCCAGGGCCCCTACACTACTGATGTTTAGTTGGAAGGCAAAAAATACCGCCGCCACAACCACCCAGATTAATCGTTTTAGCATCTTTCTTCTCAAATTTGGTTTATGGTAACTATCAACACAGTAATGATCATGCCATTCAACTGACATTTTTCCACCAAGTAGTTTTAAAGAAAATCTGATTTAGTATAGAAATGTAAAGTTTTATGAACTTAATCACCCAAATTCTCTCCCAAATGCCTCAGGATGTCCTCTCTGGACTCCGCCGTGCTGACCAACTCTGGCAGGATCTTCGACTAGGCAAAACACAAGGGGAATCTGTTGTCAAGGAATGTAAAGAAATTTTAACAGACTTAGAATGGGATGTGGTAATTAGTGGCGGTACTTTAGGTATTTTAATTGGTGCGGCTTTACAAAGGCGCGGTATTAAAGTAGCTTTGCTCGAAAGGGGAATTTTACGGGGAAGAGAGCAGGAATGGAATATTTCCCGTCAGGAATTAAAGGTGTTTTTGGATTTAGATTTATTAACAGAAGAAGAATTGGCTCAGGCGATCGCTACTGAATATAACCCCGCTCGTGTTAGCTTTTACCAAGGTCAAGAAATCTGGGTTAAAGATGTGCTGAACATTGGGGTTGACCCTGTTTTTTTATTAGCTACTCTCAAAAAGAAATTCCTAGAAGCTGGGGGAAAACTCTTAGAAAAAACTCCCTTTAATACTACTTATCTTCATCCCAATGGTGTCTGTGTACAAGCAGGAAAAAATAAGTTAAATGCCCGTTTATTTATTGATGCAATGGGTAACTTTTCTCCCCTTACTCAACAAGCAAGAAAGGGGGGAAAACCAGAAGGAGTTTGTTTAGTGGTTGGCAGTTGTGCTCAAGGTTATCAATTCAATGACACTGGTGACTTAATTGTTTCTTTTACTCCCATTCAAAATCAGTGTCAATATTTCTGGGAAGCTTTTCCTGCAAGGGATGGCAGAACAACTTATCTGTTTACTTATTTAGATGCTCATCAGTCGCGTCCCAGTTTAGAATTTTTGCTGGCAGAATATTTACGGCTTTTACCAGAGTATCAAAAAGTAGAATTGGCTCAACTCAAATTTGAGCGTTTTTTGTTTGGCTTTTTTCCTTCTTATCGTCAAAGTCCTCTCCGACTTTCTTTAGATCGGGTGCTGCAAGTAGGGGATAGTTGTGGGGGACAGTCCCCTGTTAGTTTTGGTGGTTTTGGTGCAATGGTACGCCATTTACAACGTCTGACTTTGGGTATTGATGAAGCTTTAAAAGTTGATCTTCTTTCCCATGAAGCTTTATCATTACTTCAACCCTATCAACCAAATATTTCTGTTACTTGGCTATTTCAACGGACAATGAGTGTGAGGGTTGAACAACAAATATCTCCTAATCAAATTAATGATTTAATGAGTGGGGTGTTTGCTGTGATGGAGCAATTAGGAGATGATGTTCTTCAACCATTTTTGCAAGATGTGATCCAATTTCCTGCACTCTCTAAAACCCTTCCTTTGGTAAAACCAGGCTTAGTATTACCAATTATTCCCCAAGTAGGAGTGCCCCTGTTGGCAGATTGGCTGATTCATTATTTTAACCTGGGGCTTTATAGTGGTTTGTATCCTTTGGGGAAATTACTCTCTCCTTTAGTTGAGAAGTTGTCCCCAGCGCAGCAATATTACTACCACCGCTGGCTGGATGCTTGGAAATATGGCTCTGGTGGTGATTATCATGGATCTTAAAATGGGGTTGTATTGTTATGAATTTCCCGAGGCAGAATTTTTTTCAGGCAGTAAAAAAACCAGTTAAGCAAATTAATCTGCCTAAAGCGGCTCTCTATGAGTGCTCAATTAGAATATCCTCATGCTCCTGATGGGGAAATGGTGCGCCAGTTACTCCAAAAAATCCACTAATTGCTAAATTAATGAGGACAGGTTTTTGTCTATAGGTTATTCTTTGTTGTCAAAGGTGTTTTTTAGCGTTATTATTCCTACTTATAACCGTAAACCGATTCTGGAAAAGTGTCTGAGAGCTTTGGAAAATCAGCATTTCACAGATGATTTGGTGGTTGGGTATGAGGTGGTGCTTGTGGATGATGGTTCGAGTGATGGTACTTTACAATGGTTGGCTACACATCAGGATGAGTTTCCCCATGTGCGATCGCTTTCCCAAGCTCATTTGGGCCCGGCTGCAGCTCGTAATTACGGTGTGAGAGAAGCAAAGGGGGATTATATTATTTTTATCGATAGTGATCTGGTGGTGACGGCTCATTTTCTCCAAGCTCATGGGAATGCTCTGGTTGCAGGGGAAAATAAGATGGAAAGCGATCGCCACTTTACCTATGGTTGGGTAATTAATACTTGCAATTTTGCTAGTCCTACTTCTGAACCCTATAAACTTACTGATTTCTCCGCTGCTTATTTTGCAACGGGAAATGTGGCGATCGCTCGTAAATGGTTGGATGCTGCGGGTCTGTTTGACACTCGCTTTCAACTCTATGGTTGGGAAGATTTAGAACTTGGTGTCCGTCTTCAGCAACTGGGACTAAAATTAATTAAATGTCCTGAAGCTGTGGGCTATCACTGGCATCCTCCTTTTAGTTTAGACCAAATTCCTGCTCTCATTGATAAGGAAATCCAACGAGGACGGATGGGTGTTCTTTTTTACCAAAAACATCCGACCAGGAATGTAAAAATGATGATTCAAATGACTTTCTTCCATCGTCTTCTCTGGGGTATTCTCTCTCTTGGTGGCAGGTTAAATGAGCAAACAATGGCCCCTTTATTACAATGGCTAATTAATCATGGTAAGTCCCAACTTGCTCTAGAACTTGCTCGTATTTTTCTTAATTGGTATAACGTTCAGGGAGTTTATGCCGCTTACAATGAGCTGGTCAATAATGAATAAGGGAGCATCAACCATCAACCATCAACTATCAACTATCAACTATTAACTATTAACTATTAACTAGGAGGCAAAAGTGGAGTGGGTTTTGGGTGGTGTCATTGGTTTAATTATCGGCGGGATGGGAGGCTTTTTCTCTCAAAAATCTAAACTTCAAGAAAAAGAATACGAGCTCCAAAAAGTAGAAAGACTTCTGCGGGAAGCAAACCAAGACTGCGAGTCTCGACTCCAGGCTACTGTTACTTCTTTGTACAAGGATTATAAAGAAGAAAAGGAAACTGCACTCGAGGAGTTGCGACAAAGTTTTCAAACTGACATAGGCAAATATCAAGCTAGAATTGATGAATTGGAGAGGCAACTTTCTGCTTAAGTCAATTTAACATTAAAATCTTTTTGGAGCAACTGGGTTTAAATTAAGCATAAATAAATTTGAGGAGGGACAAATGGAGTTTTTTATAGGTATTTTAGGTTTTATCTTAGGAGGTCTTGGGGGCTTTCTTTTCCAGCAATCTCAGGTTTCTGCCAAAGAAAAACAGTTACAAGATAAAAACAGACTCCTTGAACAAGCGGAGCAAGATCATCAATCACGAATGCAAGTAACTATCACTTCTTTGCAAAAAGAGCATCAAGATGAGTTGACACGGGAAATTGAAAAAGTTAATGCACAAAAGGCAGTTGAACTCCAGCAATTAGATCAAGCTCATCAAAATCAACTCCATGAATATCAAACTAAAATACAGGAATATACAAGTAGAATTGGGCAATTAGAAGACGCTCAAGAAGTTTATCAAAGTCGCTTTCAGGAGTATCAAGGTCAAATTCAGCAGTTAGAGCAATCTTATCACGCTCAAATTCAGGAGCATCAAGGTCAACTTCAGCAATTGGAGCAATCTTATCAAGCTCAAATTCAGGAGCATCAAGGTCAAATTCAGCAATTGGAGCAGGTAGAGCAATCTTATCAAGCTCAAATTCAGCAATTACAAGAAACTCATCAGTTAGAAATTCAGCAATTAGAGCAATCTTATCAAGCTCAAATTCAGCAATTACAAGAAAATCATCAGTCAGAAATTCAGCAATTAGAGCAATCTTATCAAGCTCAAATTCACGCATTACAAAATGCCAATCTAGTAGAAGAGTCACAACCTGAGAGTTTTGAGGAGTTAATTCCTGAACAAATATCTGAGAGTTTTGAGGAGTTAATTCCTGAACAAATAGAAGAGTCACAACCTGAGAGTTTTGAGGAGTTAATTCCTGAACAAATAGAAGAGTCACAACCTGAGAGTTTTGAGGAGTTAATTCCTGAACAAATAGAAGAGTCACAACCTGTTGATGATTTTGCAGCGTTGTTGAATGAAGAAATTGAGAGTGAAGCAGTAGAAGAGTCACAACCTGTTGATGATTTTGCAGCGTTGTTGAATGAAGAAATTGAGAGTGAAGCAGTAGA
>JADQBC010000090.1 GCA_016903655.1 Gomphosphaeria aponina SAG 52.96 = DSM 107014 | reverse complement strand
TTAAGGCTTTTTAAAACCCTTAAAATATAACGGTTTCAGGCTTATATTTCTAACAATTTGGGTAAAATTAACAAAAATTCTTATTCTTGCTTTTATATTTTTTAACGCCTACATGAGCTCAAGCATTGATTTATAAAAATTGGTTATTTAAGTATTTAATATAAAATATGCTAATTAAAATTAATAATCTATTTAAATGCAAACGTAAAATGAAACAGCCCTGGGGGGGTAGGGGGGGTTAACACAAATGATCGCACTCATGTCTATTAGTCCCCGATCAGTAGCTTACCCACCAATGACTAATGGGGGGCTTGGAAACCAAACCCCTAGGAATGACTAATAGTTAAGAAGCTTGATTATGTCTCTGTAACTTATCTGTTATTGAGCGTATCCATTCACGAACCAAATCAGATTTAGTTCGCATTGTTTGATGGGCATAATCTTCTAAAATTTGCATTTCTTGTTCAGTAATTCTGACGTTGAGTATTTTGGTCTTCATCCAAATAAAATTAAATCCTCAATGAAGGGTTTTTAGCATTTCTAAATCATCAAGTTAAACAATAAATAAATTATCGTTGCTTTTTATTTAGATTATTAAATAATATATATTAAATTTATTTGTGGGTTTTCCTGCCAACCCTAACTAGCAGAAGCCAGCAGGAAAATGATTACAAATAATGTCTTTTGAGGAGACTAGAAATCACATTCGGGGAAAGCTCACTATATTTAGTTTGAGTTGGCATGACAATCATATTCGGTGCTTTTTTGCAGCGCTTTTGACAGCTTGTATTTTCAATTTCCACCTGATTTTGCAAACCCAAACTCAAGATAGCTTCTTGCAATGCTTGATAGACTTCTCGCCCACCCCGTTTCATACAACCAGACTTTTGACAGAGGAGAATTTTGCCAGTTTTTGGAGATGTTTGAGTAGCAGACATTTCCTGACAATCATTACAATTAACAACATTAACCTCATAAGCTTTTAACTTAAGGTTGCTAAAATAGCCTTTAAACTTCTTTTTGACCAAGACTTGAATTCTATCTCCTATTACCAATCGGGAAATAGTTTGACGCAACTCTTTAGCAAGTTTTATCTGTAACTGACTTTCACCGACAGCAACTCGTAAATACTTTAACTTTTCACCACTAAAACCTAAAAATTCTCCCTCTACTTGAAATTCTAATTTTTCCTTAATCATCATCTTTCTCCTATTAAATTAGTATTTTTTGTATGGTGCGTTATAGCCACCAGTAACGCACCACCCCACGTATCAAAAGAGTTATCGCGTACCATTATAAAAATCTTGGCTAATTGTATTTGGTGCGCGATACCTGCGGCACATTGCGCAAATGCTTTGAATTAAACAGTTGCTAACACTTGGTGATGACGAACTTGGAGAATTTCTGGATTTTCCTCACAGAATATTTGGAAAGCTGTTTTTTCTGGAGAAGGAGCGCCTTCTTGATAAGCAGCTTCAGCTTCCAAGTCTTCTACTAAAGCCCAAGCATCAATACATTCTTGAGACTCAGCCCCATGAGCAGCACAAACAGACTTAGCTTCCACAATGGCTTTTACTAATTCGCGCTGGAGTAGAGGTACTTTGGGATTTTCAACAAAGTCACCTTTATTGAGAATATCACTTACAGAAATAATCCCAATCAACTCGCCTTTAATAATTGGGGCGATATGGATACCAGTATTAGCGAATAAACGCGCCACATATTCCACACCCAGATCGGGGTTGATGACGATACAGGGTTTAGTCATAATTTCGTAAACCCGTACTTTTTCTGGATCTTTCCCGTAGGCGACCACTTTATAAACAATGTCTGCTTGAGTAATAATCCCGTAAGCGTCTTCCTCATTGCGGGTATCCACAATTAACGCCCGAAAGTTTTTGAACTTCATTAGCTTAACTGCTTCAGCCACTGTAGCAGAGCCTTTAATAGTGGCCACGTCTTGGGTCATAATATCCGATGCTTTTAACATGGTAATCACCACCTTGGTAAAATTTTGGTCAGTAAATAAAATTGAGGTTTAAATTATGAAAATTGGGTAAATATTCCCATTTTTCACTCCCCAATCATCTTAAATCAGTTGTCAGTTATCAGTTGTCAAACTCCTAACTGGTTTTCCTGTTAAAAATCTTTTCTTATTAAAATTATGGACAATTTGATGAAGGGAGAGAAGCTCAGATTTTCTCCCTTGATCAAGGAAAATTAAGAGGTATCATTTTTCCTGATCTTCATGGGGTTATTGTAAGCGTTTTGCATCAAAAGTTTGGGGAAGTTGAACATCATCTTTAAAATCGGAAAATTCCAACTCCCAACCATTGGCTAAAGTCAAAACTTTGCCTTCTGAACCTACAGTTTCATTCACCACCTCCTCTTCTAAATCTTTCTTTGGAACATAAACCGATAAATGACCTGCGGCATTGCGACGCAACATTACTTTCATTTCAAATCTCCTATTTATTAGTTGATGGTTGATAGTTGATAGTTGATAGTTGATGGTTGATGGTTGATAGTTGATGGTTGAATAAACAATCAACAATCAACAAGCTCTAACTCTTTTTTTCGACAGCCGATAATGAAACCTTTGTCAATAAAATGGACAGCATAAATATAGTAACTTTGCAAATAAGTACCAATGCTAACTACATATCCTATATCACCCTTTTTTGCCAAAGTACAACCAACAGGTTCACCTGGAAAAGTACCATCATTACGGATTAATTTGCGTAACCTAACTTTTTGTTCAAGCTCAAAAGCAGGAGGCTGATCTAATTCCATTTCATCCGATACCATGAGCAACTCTCCTATGAGTAACTAAATTTAATAATTCTTCTATTGTTAAACTGCGTTTATACTGAACAGACATGACGCGCACTGCACCTAAAACAGATTGGGTTTCTTCTCGGGTTAAATTAATGCCATATTGTTGCAACAAATTTGAGAGCAAGTGTCCTCCAGAATGCTTTCCCACCACCAAACGCCGTTCCCGCCCCACCTCCTCTGGTGCAAAAGGTTCATAAGTCACAGGATTTTGTAGTACTCCATGAGCATGAATCCCCGATTCGTGAGCAAAAGCATTCTCACCCACGATCGCCTTCCAAGGGGGAACTGCACAACCAGAAGCAGTAGCCACCAACTGAGACAATTCCCGCAATCTAGTTGTATCTATGCCTACTTCCATGCCATAGAGCCGTTTAACTGCCATAATTATTTCTTCAGTCGCAGCATTTCCCGCTCTTTCTCCCAAGCCATTGACAGTAGTATTAACAGATGTTGCTCCCGCTCTAACCCCAGCCAAAGCATTAGCAGTAGCTAAACCAAAATCATTGTGGGTGTGCATTTCAACGGGAACTGGGAGGGATTTAACCAGTTTTGCCACCTTTTCCCCAGTAGTCACAGGGTCGAGAATACCCACCGTATCGCAGAAACGGAAGCGAGAAGCACCCCAACTAACCGCAGAGTTAGCAACATCGAGGAGAAAAGCTTCATCTGCTCGAGAAGAGTCTTCTCCACCAAATGCCACAAAGAGACCATGATCTACTGCAAAACTAATTGCGTCGCGGAGTTTATCTAAAACCAGACGGCAATTGCCTTGAAACTTAGCAGCAATTTGAATTTGGGAAACAGGGATAGAAATATGGACTCTTTTTAATCCACAAGCGATGGAAGCTTGAATATCAGACCTTACAGCCCGATTCCAGCCCAGAACCTTAGCACGCAAACCCAGCGCAGCTATGCGAGAAATAGCAACAGCCTCATCTAAGCCCATGGCAGGGATACCCACTTCTATTTCCTGGATCCCGATCGCATCCATTAACTCGGCGATCGCCACTTTTTCCTCTACTGTAAAAGCAACCCCTGCGGCCTGTTCTCCATCTCGCAATGTTGTATCATTAATTTCTACTTTGTTCATAACTGCACACTCTTAGGGAATATATAATTGAGGTTGGTTATCGAGCCAATCAAAAATGCGATTAAGTTGTTCAAGGGAGACTAAACCGTACTGCCAAAGCAACATAGGAATGGGAGCTACTCCCCTTGAGCGTTGGATGACTGTAGCGAGTTCATCAGTTGAGATTTTGATCTCATCGTGCAAAAACTGCTTAAATTCCATAAACATTGTATTAAGTTCCATGACAGCACTGAATCAGTTATCAGTTATTAGTTACTTGTAGGGGCGGGTTTAGAAAGAATCTAGTAATCAACACAATAAGCTTGATCTCAAAACCCGCCCAATGATCAGTTATCAGTAGGGTGCATGTTCAGCGGTGCCGTAACGCACCTGAGCAAGTTTTTATTTGACAAACCCCAAAGTAAGACTATCTTCAGCCAGGAAGTGTTGGAGGTGAAAAATGCGGTCTTCAGTTTTGAGCAGAATACCCTCATAGAGGTAGCGGGTAGCGCGATCGCCCACACTTTCAGCAGTTGCTGCTTGACGACGAAGAACTTTCAGAATTTCCTGTTCGGCGGCTAAGTCATGTTCAACCAGAGCGCGACTGGGAAAAACCCCATCATCTTCTTGGGTGAAGCAACATAACTCAGCTAATTTAGCGAAACCTGCGGCGGGAATACCCCCTAAACCATTCAAGCGCTCTCCGAGTTCGTGGACATGATCTTGCACTGCGCCAATATTGTCCTGGAAAAACTGATGGAGTGAGTAAAATTCAGACCCTTCTACCACAAAATGGTGTTTTTGGTATTGCAGATAGAGACCCTGAAAACTTGCTACAAGAATATTCAATCCCTCACAGACAGGAGCAATTACATCCTGTTCGAGCAAGATTGGGTTAGCGGCTAATTCGCCAAAAGGTCGCAAAATGGTTTGTTGTTGTGTCATTATTTTCCTTAGTAATTAGATGGACAAGGAGTTTGAGTTTCCCAACAGCGCTCTAACCAATCGGTTAATTCAAGGCGAGAGGCCATCAGTTGTTGAACTGCACTGCGGAGTAGAATTACATCAACGCAGTGATTAACTTCAACCAAGAGAGTGCCATCAGCGGGACACCAGCAAGGAATCATTAATTCTTGGAGACGGCGATAGACTAACCAGCGATCGCCTCTAGCGAGGGTAACTTCACTAATCAAAGCATAAGAAGAGTTAGACATAATCTTGGGGAGCAGGTTGCTGTAAATTTTCTATATATTTTTCTAATTTTTCAATGCGATCGAGCAAAGAACGAATCTGTGTTGCTTCCACATCAGGGAGTTTTCCATGTTCCAAAGGACAGCCATGACCAGTGCGGGTAACAATTCTCCCTGGGATTCCCACCACTGTAGAATCATCTGGCACATCTTGCAGTACAATAGAACCTGCACCAATGCGGACATGATTCCCAATATTGAGATTGCCTAAAACCTTTGCACCCGCCCCCACCACCACATTTTTGCCTAGGGTAGGATGGCGCTTACCACTTTGTTTTCCCGTTCCGCCCAGGGTTGCATTCTGATAAATTAAACAATAATCACCAACAATAGCCGTTTCACCGATAACCACCCCCATCCCGTGATCGATAAATACCCCTTTCCCAATTTGCGCACCAGGATGAATTTCAATTCCCGTAAATAATCTGCCAATGTGGGAAATTAAACGGGGGAAGAGGGGAACATCGTGGGTATATAACCAGTGGGAAATCCGATGCACGGTTAAAGCGTGGAAACCTGGATAACATAGCACCACCTCCAACCAATTCCGAGCTGCTGGATCTCGCTCAAACACAATTTGAAAATCTGCCCTCAAAGCTTTTAACCAGGATAAGGGAGAGTGCTTACTGGGGACTTGATGAGGAATATGAGTTGTGACTGAAAAAGCTTTCGGGATAGCTTCTTCAGACCAACTTTTTTTGAGTACAATAGGATGTGTCATTGAATTTCCGTGATTGGGTGAGGAATAATAAAAAATTAAGCGTTGTACGTTTTATAACCTGTCCCGATTTGGCCCATCTCACTTTCGGTGTTGGTTATGTTGATTATTATTATTAAGGAGTACTCACTTTCCTTGAAGCTAGAAAGGATAAGGGATAGAGCTAGGTAAAAAATTTTTTTGGGGGGTGGGGTACTGGTATTAAACCCTAGGGGTGCGAGTATTTATGGGGGATGGTACTTGCATTTATGTACTCACAGCCAAAGTTAATGGGGGATTGAGTTTGAGCTGAATTTTTGGGGGGCGATCGTTAGTGAAGAATTTTGTACTCAAAAAACTTCTGTATCAAAACATACCAAATGCTTGATAGATGAGGTTTTCAGCATTTGCTGGGAAAAAAATCGGCGAGTCTCCCCGAAACTTAAATTAGCCTCAAATTCGGTGTTAAATTAAATACAGAGGCGGCTAGAGAGGAAGTTTCTATTACTTAATTACCCTATTAGAGATTAAAAATTAGATATAATCAGATTTGAATTCCGTGACGGCACTGGAGAAGCTTAATCAGTCTTCTCCAGTTTTTTTGTCTGGGTTGCAACTGTCTGGAGATTAAGTTTTATGTTTTACTTATTTAAATCAATATTAAATGATAATCAATTACATAAATACCAGCTTGGGCGGAAACATGAACTGATTTTCAGGTAAAATTAAACTAATAAAGGAGTGGGCGGGTTTTGATATCAAACTTATTGTGTTGATTACGCTTATTGTCTCTAAACCCGCCCCTACAAGTAACTGATAACTGATAACTGACATGGATATACCAGCAGACTTAAATGAATTTCCTTTTGAACAAGTTCCCTTTGATATTATCGGCTTTGATAAAAAGGGAAAACCCATTCTGTTAATTGAAATAAAAGCGACACACAAGCCGAAAGAAAGAGCGCGAGAGTGGTTAATTGCTCATACTCAATCATATATGAAAACGGAAAAAGAAGATGTTCCCTTTGCCATGTTAATTGACGATGACGACATGGAAGTTTTTCAACTGGAGCGGAAAAATAATGAACCAATTATTACTTTTAAAACTGCTACAGCCCTGAGTTATTATGAACCAGAATATGGCAAAAAACCTATTTACTATAACTATTTTGTCATACTGCTCGAAGCATGGCTGGATGATTTAGCCTATCGCTGGAAATCAGAAAAACCACCATTGTTAGAAGAGGTAACAGCAATAGGTTTATTAGAGTATTTGCATAATGGCACAACTAAGTCTGGGGAGCGGTTAAGTGGTGAGACTGTATATTGAAACTAATTTTTTGTTGAGTATTGCTACAGGAAGGGATTCTCTAGCCTATAATTTGTTAGAAAATCCTCCTACTTCAGTTCAGATCGCTATCCCTAGTATTTGCTGTATGGAAGCTCTCTCAGCATTAGAGGATGAAGTCAAGCGCCGTAACCGTTTTGGCAATGAATTGAATTTGCAAATCAGTCAATTGCAACGAGATACTACCTCGGTTTTTGCTCAATCTCTCCTTTTCCATTTGAAACAATCCATAGTTGAAAATGGAGGTTTAATTAATGATGTTCAAAGTCGTTTGTTTCAAGGTTTAAATCTAATTACTAACAAGGCTGAAATAATTACTTTAACTAATAATATGCTTGAGGAAAGTTTGCGGTCAAGGTTAATCGCAACAGATTTTACAGATAACTTGATTTTACAATGTATCCTTCAGGATGCTTTACTTAGCAATGAAGTTAAGGTATTTCTGAGTGGTAATGTTAAAGAATTTGGGGAGGTAAAAAATATTTTGCATGATTTTGGGATAGTTAAATATTTTACTAATACTCAAGACTTTCTCCGTTGGTTAAATTCTCAATCTGAATCTTAATAATTCTAAGACAATAACAAAAAAAGATGGTAGAAAAAGGAAAAAATTATGAGTCAATCAATTGTTCAATTAGTTAATGGGTTGCCAGAAGATAATCTCACAGTGAGCGTACTAAAAGCTCTGGATTTTGTTGTACCAGGAGAGTGGGAAAATCTAGTGGGGTTTGAACACACTATTAGTGCGATCACTGGGGAAACTGATATGAATGAAATTAGGAAAATTAGGGAGCGGGTAATTGAAATATATGAAGATGGAAAAGAAGGCTACAAAACTGCTGTTTGGATTTACCAAACCTTGGATAAAACAGATAGAGCTATAGGGGCGGGGGCGATCGCTGATAAAATCGGGGATATGTTTAGTTTTATTCCCGTTTTAGACAAAATTACTCCCAAGGCAGACAATCTGCAAACTGTTGATTTAAGTCTGAAATTGGTGGGGGAATTAATCGCTTATAGCAAAATGAATCAAATAAGTCTTAATCCCCAAAATTTTGCTGCTTCTCTCCAGGAAAATTATCGCTATGAGGCTTTAATGCGGATGGCAGCTCTAGTGGCAATTGATGGTTTAATTCCTCTGGGCCCAGACTTCCTGAGTAAAGTGCAAAATACCCTCTCAGGAAGCAGCACAAGAGGACTGGAAAGAAACCCCAATTTTAGCGCTATTAGCCGTTTGATTCCTGGTGCAGATAAACAAGGATTTATTAATCAGACTTTTGGCGCGGTGCAAGGTTGGATGGAGGATTTAATCTCTTCTATTGGCTTAACTCCAGAAACCCTATTTGCTCATCTTAGTAATTTGATTGAGTTTTCTGATGATAAATTAGATTATGTGGCGGCATTTTTAGACGCTAGTACGAATTATTATGAACATACAGGGATTCAAACAGTTGCCCGCAATTTAATTACAAGAGCAGTAAGTAGTTAAATTGGGTGGAGCTGAATGGGGTTGCGGTGCCCTGAACTCCAAAGGAAGCAACTCCGCGCTTTACGGGCCCCTTCAAGGTTTTATTCTTCAATTGGGCCACATATTAGTTAGTTAGACCTTTTGCGAAACTAACACCAAAATCAATTTTTATATTTATTTCATGTAAAACTCTCCCTACTCCGCAACTCCGCTTCTCCCTACTAATAGACTTTTGCAAAAAGTCTATTAGTAGGGGGGTAGTAATCACCATTAGTGGTTACTACGAAATCAAGAGAAACAAGCAACAAGTAATGAAGATTTAAGGAAAATTACAAGCAAGATAAAAGAAAAGAAAAAAGTAAAAAAAGATACAGTAAAAGAAGGAAAGTGAAGTAAAATAAAGACTGAATCAAAAAAAGCAGGAAAGTAATGAGCCAACAAAAGCAAGCAATAATAGCTGTGGATGATGATAGAAATATACTGTTTATTCTTCAGGGGCAGCTAGAAGCATATTTGGGGGACAAATACTTACTTCAGATGGTTAACAGTGGCAAAGAAGCGTTGAAAATTATCTCAGAATTGACAGGAAAAGGGATTGAGGTAGCTGTGGTGATTACTGACCAGGTAATGCCTGATGTAAATGGCGATGAATTGCTAGAGCGGCTGCACATTAAATATCCTCACATTATAAATATAATGCTAACAGGGCAAGCTGATGCTCGAGCGGTGGGGAATGCGATTAATAATGCTGCTTTATATCGTTATATCTCTAAACCCTGGCTGCATCAAGATTTGATAATGACGGTTAAAGCAGCAGTTGAAAAATATACTCAAGAAAAAGAAATTGCTGAGAAAAATGCAAAAATACAAGAGATGAATTGGGCGTTAGCTAAAGCAAATGCTGAACAAGCTGAGTTAATTGAGAAATTACAGGGAAAAGATTTGCGTTATTATCAATTTCTAGAAGCAGTTCCTGTAGGGATTTGGGTGATTGAGCAAGATGGGAGTCTTTGTTATACTAATAAAACGGGAGAGGAAATATTAGGTTTAGGTTTAAGAGAAAAAATTACCCTCGAAGATTTACCAAGAGTTTATCAAGCATATAAGGCAGATAGCGACCAGTTGTATTCAGTGGAAAAACTGCCCCTAAAACGGGCTTTAAATGGGGAAAGTAGCACTATAGATGATTTGGAAATACGGCTAGATGAAGAGAAAAAAATTCCCCTGGAGGTATCAGCAACTCCTATTTATGATCGCCAGGGAAATTTAACTCAGGCGATCGCTACTTTTAAAGACATTACTCCGCACAAGCGCCATGAACAATTACTTAAAGGTTATAGCAAAAGTCTCCAAACTCAAGTTACTCTCCAAACAAAAGCTTTACAAGAAAGTGAACAAGTCTTTAGAAGTGCTTTTGAAATAGCAGCGGTGGGAATGTGTTTAATGTCCATCAATGGGCGGTTTTTAAGAGTGAATCCATCTCTATGTCAGATGTTGGGTTACGCAGAGGGAGAATTACTAGCAATGACTTGTGATGAAATCACCCATCCAGATGACTTAGAAACTCAAAGGGAATATCAAGAAAATTTATTAACAGGAAAAGTTAAATCCTGTCAGACAGAAAAATTGTATATCAAAAAAAATGGAGCGACAATTTGCGGGTTAGTGGGGCTATCTTTGGTGCGAGATGCAGAAGAAAAACCTCTTTATTTTATTAAGCAAATTCAAGATATAACTGAGCGCAAAGAAGCAGAACAAATATTGCAAGTTCAAGTAAAAAAAGAGCAGTGCATTTCTCACGTCACTCAGCGCATTCGCCAATCTCTCAATTTTGAAGAGATTTTAGCAGCCACAACTTCAGAAGTTCGGGAATTGCTACAAACTGACCGTTGTTTGATTTATCAGTTTAACCCAAATGGCAGTGGCACTGTAGTAGCTGAAGCGGTAACAGAGCGGGATTTATCCCTCCTCAATCAAACTATCTATGACCCCTGTTTTAAAGATAAATTATATCAGCAAAATAGTATTGTAATAATCGAAAATATTTACGGGAACAATGTCCATCCCTGTCATTTTGAATTACTGAATAAATTAAAAGTAAAAGCAAATTTAGTTATTCCTATTATCCAAAAAGAAACTCCTTGGGGTCTTCTAATTGCTCACCACTGCAAAACAACCCGCAAGTGGAAATCTTGGGAAATTGAATTACTCCAACAATTAGGCAATCAACTGGCGATCGCCCTGCAACAATCCCAACTTTACCAACAAGCAAAAGCAGCAAGTATGGCAAAAAGTGAATTTCTTGCTTCTATGAGTCACGAAATTCGCACTCCCATGAATGCCATTCTCGGTTTTAACGAACTTTTGCAAAATTTAATTACAGATAAAGTGCAGCAAAGTTATCTCCAAGCAATTGCTGCTAGTGGGCGTACTTTACTAAATTTAATTAACGATATCCTTGACCTGTCTAAAATAGAATCTGGGAGCATCAAACCTCAATATACTGAAGTTTATTTTCGAGAAATTGTCGGAGAAATTAGCCAAATTTTCTCCCAACAAGCAAGCCTGCAAAATATAGAACTGCTGGTAGAAATAGAAGCAAATGTTCCCCAAATAATTATGTTTGACGAAATTCGCCTGCGCCAAATTTTATTAAATGTAGTAGGAAATGCTATCAAATTCACCCACTCTGGCTATGTGAAAATTCACTTATCATTTCCCAACAATGAATTAAAAATAGCAGTAAAAGATACGGGAATAGGCATCCCTGAAAACCAACAGCAAGCTATTTTTGAACCTTTTGTGCAAAGTCAAGGTCAATCTGAAAAGAAATATGGTGGGACGGGTTTAGGTTTAGCTATTGTCAAAAGATTAACAGAAATGTTGGGTGGTTCTGTGAATTTGGTAAGTAAGCGGGGAAATGGGAGTGTTTTTACTTTTACTTTCCCCCAGATTGAAATTGTGAATGAGCGGGAAAATCAGGAAAGAAATTTACCATTAGATACCAACTTAGATCAATTCCCCCCCTTAATTATTCTCGTAGTAGATGACGTGAAAATGAATCTAGATTTAATTCAAGGATATTTTGGCAAAACTAAACACAGTTTAATCTTTGCACAAGATGGAGAAAAAGCCATAGAAAAAGCAACAAAGAATGATCCAGATCTGATTTTAATGGATTGGCGAATACCAAAAATGGACGGACTCGAAGTTGCACAAAAACTGAAAAAAATGGAAATAACCAAAGATATTCCCATTATCATGCTGACGGCTGCATATTACCAAAACAGTGACCCTTTCGACGAATTTTGTGAAGGTTTCTTGCGTAAACCTTACAGCATTGCTGAATTAGTAGCTGAGTTGAAAAAAGTAATTCCTTCTTCTGCTCAAATCTCTAATTTAGAAACTCTAAACTCTCAGGAAAAAAACCAGTTAAATTTTGAGTGTCGCCATCCCACAGCACCAGAATTACTAGAAAAATTACAGGAAATGGAGGAGAAAGTTTGGTTACAAGTCTCCCAAGCAATGTGTATTGATGATATCCAACAATTTGGCTCACAGCTTCTAGAATTAGCAAATGAATACCATGCTTGTAATTTATTAGACTATGTAAAAAAATTAAATAATGAACTAGAAAATTTTGAAATGGAAAAATTACAACAAACTCTCGAAACATTTCCTCAGCTTAGAAAGGTTTTGTAGGGACAAGGCTACTAGGAACTGGGTAGTTTTATTTGGGAAGCAAATAAACAGGGCTGGGGTTTTTTGGGCGCAACAGGTCTATTACCCATTCTGTAAGAAAATCGACCAGTAGATCTCTTGCGAAATTACGAACGCTGGCGCGGACTGATGACCATTTTAAGTTTGGACCAATGAGCGATCATTTGTGTTAACCCCCCCTACCCCCCCTTGGCAAGGGGGGGAGAAATGCTTGGAATGAGGGCTTCCTCCCCTTGCCAAGGGGAGGGTTGGGGTGGGGTTTTTTAGAGTTTCGCAACAGGTCTTTTAGACTTTCGCACAAGGAAAGTATAATAGACCTATGAGCGAAAGTCAAGAAAAGAAGAATGGGTAACAGGAAAAGTGTTTAATTTTTACCAAAATACATAATTGATTTTAATTTTAGTTTCGCTCATAGGTCTATTATTTGTGTGGAAATGTTGGGTTTTATGAACGTCAACCCAACCTACAGCGATGGCGATCGCACTGTTTTTAAAGATCAAAAAAGACGACGATCCTATGCTCTGTGTTAACATCTTCAATATTTAGGTGCTTTTCTCCATGAAAAATCAGTTATTAAAATTAGCCTTTGAGATAGAAATTGAAGAAGGCGAGCAACTCAATCTTCCTAGCTCTATTGTGCAAGGAATTGGTAAAGGTAAATGGGTTATAACTATTCAGCCCAAAAACTCAGTCAGCGATCGCCTTTATAATTCATTCCTGAACAGTTACGCCCCAGAAGACGAAGGTTTATATGACGACTATTAAAGGAGGTGAGTTCTGGGTTGCCAAAATTCCCTTTACTGATGGTACGTCATCAAAAAAAAGACCCGTGTTGATTCTTTGGGTTGACGGAAATGACGTTATTGTAACAGCAGTAACTTCAGCAATGCCCCGAACACAAACAGACATATTATTAAAAGATTGGGCTAATAGTGGTTTGAGGGTTCCATCTCTCGTCTTGATTGTTTAGAAAAAACCTTGCTGCTTGCTAAATTGGGAAGAATTTCAAACGAAGATGCCATCCATCTATTTGAAGTCTGAAAAGATTATATTAAACCTCAATTTTAGGCGATCGCCCTATTGGAAGAGTTGGTGACCAAGGGAAGTGAGGAGGTGAGGGTTTATCAACTGTTGGGCGATACTAGACCTATGAGCGTTCATTCAAGAAAAGAAGAATGGGTAACAGGAAAAGTGTTTAATTTTTACCAAAATACATAATTGATTTTAATTTTAGTTTCGCTCATAGGTCTATTAAGAGATTAACATAATCATTAAGAGATTAACATAATCATTAAGAGATTAATCTTTTTAGCGATCGCCTATTTCTGACACATTTTCAACAAAATTACAAATGTTGACTGATTTACTCTATAATCTTTAGACCTCTCCGAAAAAAGAAAAAAGTGCTATATTAGACCCCACATTCCGCACGTCATGAGTGCAATATACCAATTCAGCACGGTAGGATGTGTTAGCGTAGCGTAACGCATAATAACAAATTCACCATGATTAAAATCAAAAAGGCGCGTTAAGTAACGCGACAAGAAAAGGCGATGCCTACGGCGGGCTTTCGCCTACGCACTACCCTAAATTCAGTAATCAAATGGAAATCTTGGGCAATAGGCAAAATTTTGAAGTGCGGAATGTAAGTCATAATCTTGGTACTCAACATGGATCTGAGGCGGATTGGGCTCGTTGTAGTTCATTGTGATTTTTATTCCCTAAGAAGACGGCGATGCCTACGGCGGGCTTTCGCCTACGCATTTATGACCGATAATCAAGCACGGTAGGATGTGTTAGCGTAGCGTAACGCATAATAACAAATTCACCATGATTAAAATCAAAAAGGCGCGTTAAGTAACGCGACAAGATCAGCGATCGCTGTAAAAAATTGATTGTCAGAAGGAGTCTAGGAAGACTTCTAGTCTTTGCTGGATATTTTCAGGCTTTCAATTAGCAAAAACTTGTTCCAGATTGTTTTTAATGCTAAATTTTTCTGATTTGTTATTTGTTTCAATTTTAGAAGATAGATTTTGAGAGAAGTTAATTGAGTCATTTGTTTGACGTGCGAAATGTAGGTTAATATATTTACAACTTTTTGAAGTATGGCAGGAGTTTAGCAAAGTATGACACTTTAACAAGCGTATGACGAAGCGAACAGAAGACTAAATCAAGCAAGAGATGAATATCAAGCAAAGGTTGCTGATATTGATCTTGCTCAACAGACAGCTAACAATGCTCAGAATACTGCCAATGATGCAGTGAATAGAGCTAACAATGCTCAGAATACTGCTAGTAGTGCTGTAGATTTAGCGAATCAAATCAACGGGAGAACTCAAAAGATTAATTTTGACGGTGGTAGCACAATCATTGATGCAGGAAGTAGATATCTAGCTATACAATCTGATGGAAACATAGTTGTGTATGGGGACTAGTGTTGATAACATCTCAAAACTATTAGCTCTACCAGATACCTCTACCCCCAAAGGTAAGAGGGATTATGCCCTTCTGAGGTGCTTATGGGATTTGGGTTTAAGAAGAGCAGAAGCAGCGGGACTAAGCTGGGGGGACTTTGACCAGAATGAGGGAACATTAATGGTTATGGGCAAGGGGAGAATCTCTAAAGTTAAAATACCTCTTGCACCTAAAACCGTACAAGCCCTAACAGCATTGAAAAAGGGGGCTGATAATTCTCCTATCTTTACTAGCTTTGACCGTAGGGGTGTGGGTAAAAGATTGACAGATAAAGGGATTTATAAGTTGGTTAAAGAGTACTCCTCTCGAGTAGAGGGAGGTAAAATACTTTCCCCACACAAAATCAGACACTCAGCTATTACTGCTGTTTTAGATGCTAGTAATGGTAACGTGCGGTTAGCTCAAAACTTATCCCGCCATAAAAATACTGATAAGTGGGTGCAGAAAATTAATTACCAATTTTTAACCCCCCAAGCCCTGATGCTGTAAGTCTTACGAAGAATCAGAATGGGTAAACAATTGTGTTGAGGCACTTACTTTGCTCAAGTATGATGATAATCGTAAGCAGGAGCACCAAAAAGCGGTAGACCTTCCCTTCTGGCAACCCTTGCTTGAGAAGTAGAGGGGAAATGAAAAAATAGATATAATAAATAGACCTCTTGCAAAAGTCCAAACTTAAAATGGTCATCCTGAGCGCAAGCGTTGGATCTCGGAGATCCAACGCTTGCGCTCAGGATGACAGTTTTTCGTAATTTCGCAAGAGATCTAATAAACACAAACTTAAACTTACCCAAATAAACACATGAACATCTTCAAATGGATCAAGCCAATAAACACCTATGGGAGAGAAGGCGATCCATTTCTTAACAAGAAAAAATATTCTGTAATTAATGGCTCTATTATGGTATCACCAGAAGAATTGGCTAAAAGTGAAAAGGTTAAAAAACAATTAAAATTAATCAGAAAAATTAAAAACTAGGGTCAATCAGCATTACATATGGTTACGGCTTGTGCGAGTTCTCAACATCTGGTCTTAGGACAGGTAAAAGTGAACGCCTATTCCAATAATGTTACAGAAATTCACGCACTTTTAGAAGTATTAGACATTACTGCAGCAATTATTCCCCTGGCTCATCACTGAATCTAACATGAGTTATGTGATCAAATTTACTGACTGAAACAATTTCATTTTCTTGAATTAAAACGATAAAGTCGTTTTTAGTTAACATAGTTTCCTTCATTTTGTCTTCATTTCCCCAAACTGATTCGTAATTTATGGGCAAATTCATCTTAAAATCCGATTCTTCCCTGTATCCAGATAATACTGGGAGTATCTGTAAATAGACAGGTTGATTATCAAAATAAGCACCATAGGAAAGTTTAGCGTTAATAACATAACCAACATAGACTTTCCTATTTTTTAATGTTATTGCAATTAATTTATCGTCTCTTTGAGCTTCAAGTAACATCCTCTCTAAAGATGAACCTAATTCTTTGATAGCTTCTTCTGTAACAATCACTTCGTTAAAACATAGATTTAATGGAATCCAGAATAGACCTAAGAAAAATAACGTTAAAATTGAACTGGGTGTATAAGGTAAGAAGTTAATAGAAGAAAAAAACTTTACGATAGGCAGTGAAGTAATAAACTGAGTGCATGAAAAAGGAACAAAAGTATTATATAACTGAATTAGTACTAAAGTAACTATATTGCCGATAATTCCTATCATACCTGAGTAAAAAAGCAACTTATAACCTGAATAACGATAACTTCTAATCTTGGTAACCTTAAAGTTAACCAAAAATATAAAACCTCCCAGTAAAGGCAATAAAGGTAATCCGAATAAACTCATATTATTTTATAATAGTATACTCTATTTATTATAGTACGTAATTTTTTCTTTAAAGGGTTTTTGGTGAAAATATCTTTGCCGAAAATGGAAGTCGGGGGCTGGTATAGTTGGTACACTTAGGGCTTGTCATGAAATAAGCTTTACAAGTTTACAAGTAGAGTGAGCTACCATTGGTATATGGATAATGACTCGAAACTGGCAGAGAAACTTAATTCAATATTACCATATCTCAATGAAAGACAAAAACGATTGTTACTGGCAGCAGAAGCACGAAGTTGGGGCTATGGTGGAGTGTCTCGGGTTTCCCGAATTAGTGGGATTTCACGACCAACGATTTATCAAGGCTTGCGAGAACTGGAGCAAGAACCATTAGACCCAGGAAGGATTCGACAAAGCGGTGGGGGTCGTAAAATGATTGAAGAGATTGACTCAACAATTCTCAATGACCTTGACCAATTGATTGATCCAGATACAAGGGGAGACCCTATGTCGCCCCTGCGGTGGACTTGCAAAAGTACAAGACAGTTAGCAAGAGCCTTGCAAGCTCAAGGACATCGGGTCAGTCATCAACTGGTGAGTGAATTACTGCGGTCGACTGGTTACAGTTTACAGGGGAATGCGAAAATTATTGAGGGAAAGCAACATGCTGGCCGAGACGAGCAATTTCAGTACCTCGATAAACAAAGCAAAGCCTTTCTGAAACAGGGACTGCCGGTGGTTTCAATGGATGCTAAGAAGAAAGAACTTGTGGGAACCTTCAAGAATCAGGGGCGCGAATGGCAACCTCAGCAACAACCAGTTGAGGTCAATGTTCACGATTTCCCTGACCCACAATTGGGTAAGGCAATCCCCTACGGTGTTTATGATATCGGACAAAATGTCGGTTGGGTTTCAGTGGGACAAGACCATGACACCGCCAGTTTTGCTGTCGCTACTTTATACCGATGGTGGCAAGTCCTGGGTATTATTACTTATCCTGAGGCAAAAAAGTTGCTGATTAGTGCCGATTGTGGTGGCAGTAACGGCTATCGCTTGCGACTGTGGAAGCTTGAATTGCAGAAGTTTGCCGACCAAACTGGTCTGGAGGTAACAGTTTGCCATCTACCTCCAGGCACTAGCAAGTGGAATAAGATTGAACATCGGTTATTAGACCTCTTGCAAAAGTCGTTTGATGCTATAATTAAAGGTTGTTTATTTTTTTGTCGTTGGCGATACCTACGGTTGGCTACGCCTACGCATAATTTGAGCCTATCTTGGTTTCAGCAAATTACTACTAATAACACTTGAT
>JADQBC010000032.1 GCA_016903655.1 Gomphosphaeria aponina SAG 52.96 = DSM 107014 | reverse complement strand
GGTGGATGCGGCGAATAAATTGGCACAGGAAAAGGGCTTTTTTCATTGGTGTTTGGAGTTTCCAGAGGTTTTTGCAGAGGGGGAAGTTGGCGCTCAAGCGCAACTACGAGCGGGTTTTGATTGTGTTTTGGGTAATCCACCCTGGGAGTTATTACAAATAGCAGAAAAAGAGTTTTTTGCTTCTTTAGATGAAGGTATAGCTAAGGCTAAAAATAAAGCTGCTCGCACAAAATTAATTAACAAATTGGCTGAGACTAACCCTGACTTATTACAAGAGTTTGAGGATGCTAAACATTTTGCTGATGCACAAAATAAATTTATCCGTGAGTCAGGGCGTTTTCCTTTAACAGCTAAAGGCAAAATTAACACTTATGCTGTGTTTGCAGAAACTGTGCGGAATATTATTAATAGTAATGGGCGAGCGGGTGTTATTGTGCCTACTGGTATCGCTACTGATGATACTACTAAATTTTTTATCCAAGATTTAGTAGCAAGTAATTCTATAGATAGTTTTTATGATATTACAAATAGAGGATATATTTTTAAACAAGTTGAAAGTACATTTTCTTTTTCATTAATTACTATTTCTAATTCACATAGTAAGAAAATTTATTTAGCTTCTCAATTATGGAATCTTAATCATTTAAAAGATGATTTAAGAGTCTATAGTTTAAATACTGGTCAAATTAAGTCTGTTAATCCTAATACACAAAATTTACCGATATTTTTATCTAGCATAGATGCTCAATTAATTTTAAAAATTTATGAAAAAGTCCCTATTTTAATTAATGAGTCTGTAAATATTAACCATTGGGGTATTTCTTTTATGCAAGGTTTGTTTAATATGACTAATGATAATAACTTATTTAAAACACAAAAAGAGTTAACAGAAAATAAATATGAAATGGTAGAAAATATTTTTACAAATGCTCAACATAAATATTTACCTTTATATGAATCAAAATTAACACATATTTATAATCATCGTGCATCTACTTTTGAAGGAATAGAAGAATCAAAAATCTTTGGTACTAAGCCTAAAACAAATGAATTAACTTTAAAACAATTAACTAATCCTAATGATTTCGTGTTACCTCGATATTGGGTAGAGCAACAAGAAATTAATAAAAAAATCCCTGATTTTTGGAAATATCAATGGTTGTTAGGCTTTCGTAATGCTATTAGTGCAGTTGCAGATTCAAGAAGTGTAAGATTTACTATTATTCCTCGATATGGTGTAGGTAATTCTATGCCATTGATTTTTTCTGATAAACCTGTTAAGCAAATATGTTGTTTATTAGCTAACTTTAACTCATTAATTCTTGATTATGTAGCTAAACAAAAAGCAAGCGGGGGAAATTTAAACTTTTTCATCGTCAAACAACTCCCCATCATTCCCCCAGACTGGTACAGTAAAGAAGACATCGAATATATCAGCAGTCGAGTCTTAGAATTGGTTTACACCGCCTATGATATGAAACCCTTTGCGGAAGATATGGGATATGAAGGGGAGCCTTTTTTATGGAATGAACAGAGAAGAGCTATATTAAGGGCAGAATTAGACGCAAAATACGCCAAACTATATGGGTTAACACGTGACGATTTACGTTATATATTAGCTCCTGCTGAAGTTTATGGGGAAGAGTTTCCCAGCGAAACCTTTAGGGTGTTAAAAAATAATGAGATAAAAAAATATGGAGAATATCGAACCCAAAAATTAGTATTAGCCGCGTGGGATATAATGGGATATTAAAAGCGGGAATAAATGAAGATTGCGCTAAAGCGCAACTACGAACAAAAAAAGCTCGTAGTTGCGCTTTAGCGCCACTCTCCCTCTCATATAAATCTTGAAAGAGCGCTCTTTGCGCAACTATGAGCAAAGAAAAAGTTCGTAGTTGCGCTTTAGCGCCACTCTCCCTCTCATAATATGGGGAGATAATGGGATATTAAAAGCGATTATATAAAGAAAAAGTTCGTAGTTGCGCTTTAGCGCCACTCTCCCTCTCATAATATGGGGAGATAATGGGATATTAAAAGCGATTATATTTGGACTTAATAGACCTTTTGCGAAAGTAGTGTTAACCCCCCCTACCCCCCCGCGGGCTCGCAGGGCTGTTTCATTTAAAAATTTAAGGCTTTTTAAAACCCTTAAAATATAACGGTTTCAGGCTTATATTTCTAACAATTTGGGGAAAATTAACAAAAATCGTTATTCTTGCTCGATTCTTTTAAAAAGACTACACAGCCTTAAGCATTGATTTCTACACTCTAGTTATGTAAGTATTTAATTTAAAATATGCTAATTAAATTTAATAATCTATTCAACTGCAAACGTAAAATGAAACAGCCCTGCCCCGCGGGCTCGGGGGGGAGAAATGCTTGGAATGTAGGGCTCCCTCCCCTTACTAAGGGGAGGGTTGGGGTGGGGTTTTTTACGGTTTCGCAAAAGGTCTAATGACTTTTTCCCATCAATACCAGCAGTTTTCTTTCCTTGCAGCTTCATCCCTTGCGCTTACATACGTGCTTAGATTGTAACCTCATTACTTTCGCCTAAACGAGTCGCACTCTGATTTTTCTTTCTGTTGCAAGGCTGCAAAAAGACGGTTTAACGCACTCACATAGGCCCTGGCAGAAGCCACAATAATATCAGTATTGGCTGCATGACCTGCGTAAATACGCCCTTCATGGCGCAGACGAATGGTTACTTCTCCCATTGCGTCAATACCTGCTGTTACTGACTTCACAGAAAACTCAATTAACTCGTTTGGCACATTTACTACTCGGTTAATTGCTTTATAAATGGCATCTACAGGCCCTGTGCCAATTGCTGCGTCTGTTAATTCTTCCCCTTCCTGGTTGCGCAAAGTCACCGTAGCGGTGGGTTTGGCATTATCTCCACAGGAAACCTGTACTAATTCTAAGCGGAAGAGTTCTGGCGCTTGCTGTGTTTCATCATTGACGATCGCCTCTAAGTCCCAGTCGCTGATTTCTTTTTTCTTGTCTGCTACGTCTTTAAATCTCACAAATGCTTTATTTAATTCTGTTTCAGACAATTCAAACCCTAATTCTTGCAAACGAGTACGGAAGGCATTGCGCCCTGATAATTTCCCTAATACAATTAGATTATTGGTCAAGCCAATGGACTCTGCGTCCATAATTTCATAGGTGAGTTTGTGTTTGAGGACTCCATCTTGATGTATCCCCGACTCATGGGCGAAAGCATTTGCCCCCACAATGGCTTTATTGGGCTGTACCATCATCCCAGTCAAGTTAGACACTAAGCGAGATGTTTTATAAATTTGCCGCGTGTCTATATTTGTTAAGGGTTCAGTTGACTCTGGGGGTCTGCCTAAAAAGGGATTAAAATACTGACGACGCACATGGAGTGCCATCACCAATTCTTCTAAGGCTGCATTTCCTGCCCGTTCTCCTATTCCATTTATAGTACATTCTAACTGTTTTGCGCCATTTTTAATAGCTTCGAGGAAATTTGCCACGGCTAACCCCAGGTCATTGTGACCATGAACTGAGATAATTGCTTGGTCAATATTAGGGACATTTTCCTTAATTCCCCGAATAATTGCCCCAAACTCGGCGGGGGTAGTATATCCCACCGTATCAGGGATATTTACTGTAGTTGCTCCAGCGGCGATCGCCAACTCTAACACTGCATAGAGAAATTCTGGGTCACTCCTTCCTGCGTCTTCTGGAGAAAATTCCACATCATCGACAAAAGTTTTCGCATAAGCTACCATTTCTGGGACTATTGCCAAAACCTCCTGACGAGTTTTTTTCAGTTTATATTCCAAATGAATATCACTCGTGGCGATAAAAGTATGAATGCGAGCTTTTGCCGCTGGTTTTAGAGCTTCCCCTGCCGCTTTAATGTCATTTTTTGCTGCTCTTGCCAAACCACAGATAGTGGGGCCATTTTCCACCCCTATAGTCTCAGCTATTTTTTGCACTGCGGCAAAATCTCCCGCACTGGCATAGGGGAAACCCGCCTCAATTATATCTACTCCCAGTCGCGCCAACGCCCGTGCAATAGTTAGCTTTTCCTCTGCATTTAAAGTTGCTCCAGGAGACTGCTCTCCGTCGCGGAGGGTTGTATCAAAAATTATAATTCGGTCTGTCTGAGTATTCATATTACCTTTGCCATTCAAAATTTTTTGGGGCACTAAGATAGCGATCGCTTGGTGAGTAATTATCTTTTTCTATTATATATTTTTTTGTTAGACACCAATGACCTTGGGGGGGGGCGGGTTTTGATTAATTTTTGGCTCAGGAGAGACAAAACTCAAAGCTCAACCCGCCCCTACATAAGACTACATAAAACTAATGATTAATAATCATTTTTTTCGATGGATGAGCGAATATCATTTAAATCTATAGACCTTTTGCGAAAGTAGTGTTAACCCCCCCTACCCCCCCGCGGGCTCGGGGGGGAGAAATGCTTGGAATGTAGGGCTCCCTCCCCTTACCAAGGGGAGGGTTGGGGTGGGGTTTTTTACGGTTTCGCAAAAGGTCTTATATAGTTGTATTAAATTATTAATTCGGTCTGTCTCAGTCTTCATATTACCTTTGCCATTCAAAATTTTTTGGGGCACTTGAGAAGCGATCGCTTGGTGAGTAATTATCTTTTTCTATTATATATTTTTTTTTTTTAGACACCAATGACCTTGGGGGGCGGGTTTTGATTTTAATTTGGATCAGGAGAGACAAAACTCTTGGCTAAACCCGCCCCTACATAACCCGCCCCTACATAACCCGCCCCTACATAACCCGCCCCTACATAAGACTACATAAGACTAATGATTAATAATCATTTTTTTCGATGGATGAGCGAATATCATTTAAATCTATATAGCGGTCTGTTGCATTTCTTAATTCCCTGGCAATCATTCCCTCAGTTGAAACCACTGTTATATGAGTATTTTTTGACCGTAAAAGTTCTATTGCTCTTTCAAAATCCCCATCCCCACTAAAAAGAATTACGCGGTCATATTGTTCAACAGTATTAAACATATCCACAACAATTTCAATATCTAAATTAGCTTTTTGGGAATAGCGACCCGAGCTATCATCATAATATTCTTTAAGAATTTTTGTCCGTACTGTATAACCTAAACTAATTAGAGCATCGCGAAAACCTCGTTGGTCTTGAGAATCTTTTAAACCCGTGTACCAAAAGGCATTTATCAGTTGGACATTGGGGTCTTTAGTAAAGTAATCTAAAACCCGACGTGGGTCAAAAAACCAGCCATTTTTTTGTTGGGCATAAAACATATTGTTCCCATCAACAAAAATAGAAAGACGTTCTCTTAAATATTTACGTTCATTCTTATTTTCCATAAAAAAATAATACCTATTATTTGGATATAATTCCCTGCTATTTTTTTAGCTTTAAAATTACTATTATAGCAATTTCAAGTTAATCAATTCTAAATAAAAGAATAAAGAATAAAGAAATTGTTAGTCAAGGTCACTGGGGTTTATTCTCCAGTGCCTTCTTGATCTAATGTACCTCTAATTACTCTACTGTTGAACGGGTAAGATAGGAACACCAGTCACTCCAGCCCCCTGGATAAAGTTTGACTTTCTCGGAGAGTCCTGCTATTTCTAATGACAAGAGATTGACACAGGCGGTTACTCCAGAACCACAATAAACAATGATTTCTTCTGCTTCTTCTACTTCAACCCAGAGTTGTTTTTGGGTAGGGGTGGGAAGCAGAAAACCCAAATCATTACTAACTTGTTTCCAGGGAGAATTAACTGCACCAGGAATATGACCAGCAATGGGATCAATGGGTTCTTGTTTGCCGAGAAAGCGATCGCTTTCCCGTGAATCTACTAATACCACATTACCCAGCTCTTTCCTGGTTTTCACTGTTTCAATATCCACCACCCAGTCTGGTTGAGGTTGGGGTAGAAACTTCCCCCCTTTTGGCGCTGGTATCTCATCAGTGGTGGGATAACCTTGGTTTTTCCAAGCAGAAAACCCCCCATCGAGTAAAGCAACTTTTGTATGACCCAAATAACGCAGCAACCACCACAGACGGGCTGCAAAAGCAAAACGGGAGTCATCATAAGCTACCACTAGGGTTTCCCCTGAAACTATCCCCATGTTTTCTAATTTGGCTGCAAGTAACTCTGGGTCGGGCAAAGGATGTCGCCCACCATGTTCCTTGACTGGTGCAGACAAGTCTTGATCTAAACTTAAGTAATAAGCACCAGGAAGATGAGTATGAAGATATTCCTGATAGCCTGCTTCTGGGTTACTCAACAAAAAGCGACAGTCGGCAATAATAATTTGTGGGTTATTTAACTGCTCAGACAACCACTGTGGCGAAACAATAAAATTAGTCATGGGCTATAAAGCAAATTCTTTAACAATCAAAAGACAGTTACGATTATTATCACTGGTGCGTGTATAACTTAAATGATTAGCAATTTTGAGTAAAATACGAATACCTCGCCCTGTAGGAGAAAAATCATCTTCAAGGTTAAGTTGCTCGATATACCCTGCTAAATCAAAACCTGGGCCAGAATCAAAAATGCGGATTTCCATATTTTCTCTGGTGATATTTACTTCTATTTCAATCTTAGTTTCAGCAGGTAAATTTTTGTGAGCGTGGTTAAGAGCATTGGTAAATCCTTCCACCAGTGCCAACTCGCACCGCAACCAATCTTTTTCGGAAATCCAATCTTGATCAATTTTGCTAAAGTGAGATAATACTAAAGGTAATGATTCTTCCTCGCTAGGAACTGTAAATGTTGTTTTCATTTTCTTTTCCGCCGTTAAATCAATTTATTTTCAACTATTATGCTACCAAGATTGGGGAACTTTAAAGTTATCATTTGTATCTTGTAATTATGGTTGTATAATACCAGATGTTGATGCTGGAAAAAATCTAGATTAACTTTTATGACTCAAATATTAATTATTGATGATGATCGAACAATTCGCCTAATCCTGACAAAAACCTTAACTATGGGCGGTTATGAGGTGGCAGTAGCCAGTGACGGGGAAGAAGGTTTGACTCTCGCCCAACAACTTCACCCCAAGTTGGTAATTTGTGATTGGCTCATGCCTCGCATGAATGGTTTAGAGGTATGTCGTCAACTGAAAGCGACTCCAGCTCTGGCGACTACTTTTTTTATCTTACTCACAGGCCAAAATTCTGTTGAAGATAGGGTGGAAGGTTTGGATGCAGGAAGTGATGATTTCTTGTGTAAACCAGTTGATATGTTGGAGTTGAAAGCTCGTGTCCGTGCGGGTTTAAGATTACATCAACTGAGCTATGAACTTAAGGTACAAAAAGAATTACTGGAGGCTGAATTTGCAGAAGCAGCAGAGTATGTGAGTTCTATGCTTCCAAAACCTTTAAATGATGGTACTGTAATGATAGATTTTCGGTTTATTCCTTCCCAAAAGTTGGGGGGCGATATTTTTGATTATTTTTGGCTGGACTCAGATCATTTAGGGATGTATTTACTAGATGTTTCTGGTCATGGTTTGCGTGCTGCTTTACCTTCTGTTTCTATTATTAATATTCTGCGTTCTCAAAAACTAAATAAGGTTAATTACTATCAACCGCAGGAGGTTTTGTCGGGATTAAATCAAACTTTTCAAATCAATGATGGCAATGCTAGTTATTTTACTATGTGGTACGGAGTTTATAACCGAAAAAAACATCAATTAGTTTATGCTAGTGGGGGACATCCACCTGCTATTTTGTTTGCTCCAGAGCACAATGGAGAAATCAGGGAACAACGTTTGAAAACCAAAGGCCTTCCCATTGGGATGTTCCCTGATGCTGAATATCACAATGGTGTTTGTGATATTCAACCTAAATCTAATTTGTATATTTTCAGCGATGGCATCTATGAAATTACTAAATCAGATGGTACTGTTTGGGGAATTGATGAATTTATTAAGCTGCTGAACAATTATCAACAAACAGATGCTCCTAATTTAGACTTGCTTTTAAAAGAGGTACAAAACCTTGAGGAAAAACCTGTTTTTGATGATGATTTATCTGTTATGGAAATAAAATTTCAGTAATTATGGATTGATGATTTTCTGTTGGAATGCTTCCTGGTTATCAAAAATATTAAAAACTAGCTCCATGCTGGTTAATTCAAACAAGATTTTGATTTGTTCGTTGAGAGAACAAAGAAACAACTGGCTTTGAGCTTCGATGACAGCTTTACGGATCATTACTAAACCTCCTAAACCACCACTATCCATGAAAGTAACTTTTTGCAAGTCAAGTAAAATTATCGTTGATCCTGCTGCAAGACTTTCATTTACCAATTGGCGATATTCCGTGGCTTTGTTTTTGTCGAAAATACCTTCAGGTTCAATAATTTTTAGCTTAGGATTCATCATTTTATTTGAGTAACAAAGAACAGATTCTGATAGGATAACAATGGGGTAAATCTCAAGGGGAAACAATGGAAATTTATGATGCCATTATTATTGGTGCAGGCCACAATGGGCTAGTTTGTGCAGCTTACCTCCTCAAAGCAGGATACAGGGTTTTGTTATTGGAAAAACGCCCAGTTCCTGGCGGGGCGGCAACTACTGAGTATGCTATGGCAGATACTGCCCCTGGTTTTAAGTTTAACCTCTGTGCGATCGACCATGAATTTATTTTCTTGGGTCCTGTAATTGAAGAGCTAGCATTACAAAAGTATGGTTTGGAATACAGATATTGTGACCCGACAGTATTTTGTCCTCATCCCGATGGGAAATATTTCTTGGCCCATAAATCTTTAGAACACACTTGTGCGGAAATAGCTCGTTACAGTGAGCGGGATGCTGCTAAATACAAGGAATTTACTTATTATTGGCAGCGGTTGATGAGGGCGATCGCTCCTATTTTTAATGCTCCGCCCCAGTCATTAATTCAGATCGCAGGTAATTATAACTTAGAGCGAGTTCAAGATGTTTTAGCCGTTGCAGGTTCGCCTAAAAAGGCGTTAGATTTTCTCCGCACCATGCTCAGTTCCCCAGAAGACATCCTCAATGAATGGTTTGATACGGAAATTGTTAAAGCACCTTTAGCACGTTTAATGGCAGAAATAGGCGCTCCTCCTTCCCAGAAGGGGATGGCTTCAGGGGCGATGATGATCGCTATGCGTCATAGTAAAGGGGTGGGAAGACCGCGTGGTGGTACGGGTGAACTCACTCAGGCTTTAGTAAATTTAGTTACCAGTAAAGGGGGAGTAATTCTCACGGAGCAAACTGTTAAACAGGTGCTGGTTGAGGAGGGTCGCGCTGTGGGGGTGCGGGTTGCTCAAGGTAAAGAATATGGGGCAAAGGTGGGGGTAGTTTCTAATATTGATGCTCAAAGGCTTTTTCTTCAGTTAATTAATCCTGCCGATCTGGATGCTGCTGACCCAGATATGCGCTCAAGAATTGAGCGGAAAATTGTGAATAATAATGAAACAATTCTCAAAATTGACTGTGCTTTAGCTGAACCTTTGCGTTTTGAAGCTTATGACCATAAAGATGAATATTTGATGGGGACGGTGTTAATTGCTGACTCGCTTCTTCATGTGGAACAAGCCCACGCTTTGCCGATGATGGGGCAAATTCCTGACTCTAATCCTTCCATGTATTTGGATGTGCCGACTGTACTTGATCCTTCCATGGCTCCCCCGGGAAAACATACGCTCTGGATTGAGTTTTTTGCTCCTTATCAAATTGCTGGGGCGGAAGGTACGGGTTTAAATGGTACTGGTTGGACAGATGATTTAAAAAATAAAGTGGCAGACAGGGTAATTGATAAATTAGCAGAATATGCGCCGAATGTGAAACAAGCAATTATGGCGCGGCGGGTGGAAAGTCCCGCCGAATTGGGGGAAAGATTGGGAAGTTATAAGGGGAATTATTATCATATTGATATGAGTCTTGACCAGATGATTTTCCTCCGTCCTCTACCAGAAATTGCTAATTATAAAACTCCTATTAAAGGGTTGTTTTTGACGGGGGCGGGAACTCATCCAGGTGGATCAATTTCGGGAATGCCTGGCCGCAATTGTGCTCGGGTGATTATTCAATCAGAAAAAGGGATTTTGTCGCGGTTTTTTGGGAAGGGATATGTTTGACCCCCCCCCAGGTCGCGGGGGGAAGTATTATCTTGAACTAAGACATACTTAAATAAGGGATAAAAGTGATGGGAAATAAAGTTTTAATACTGGGAGGTAGTGGGAGAATAGGCAGCAGTGTGGCTCAAGATTTAAGCAAGCATACTGATGCAGAAATTATTGTTACTGGACGGGGGGAAAATCGGGAAGGAAAAGGTGGGTTTTTAAAGTTAGATTTGGCAGATATTGAAGGGTTAAGAAAGGCTATATGTGGTTGTCAATTAGTAATTCATTGTGCAGGGCCGTTTCATTTTCGGGATGGCATGGTGCTGAAAATTTGTATCGAAACAGGGGTAAATTATCTGGATGTGAGTGACCATCGGTCTTTTTATGAGAAAGTGATTTCCTATCGGGAAGAAGCTGCTGCTGCTGGAGTTACCGCTATTTTAAATACGGGGATTTTTCCTGGAATTTCTAATAGTATGGTACGGCAAGGAGTAGAGGAATTAGACACAACAGAAAAAATTCATTTGAGTTATGTGGTGGCTGGGTCTGGTGGTGCAGGAATAACGGTAATGCGGACAACTTTTTTGGGATTGAGAAAAGCATTTACTGCTTGGATCAATGGGAAATGGGAGGAAGTTTTACCCTATAGCGATCGCGAAATAATCGAATTTCCTTCTCCCTATGGGAAAACAGGGGTTTATTGGTTTGATGTTCCAGAAACTTATACTTTTGCTGAGTCTTTCCCCGTTCAAACTGTGATTACTAAATTTGGCTCAGTGCCAGATTTTTATAATCATCTAACCTGGATAACTGCCCATGTTTTTCCCTCTTCCTGGCTGGAAAATCCAGTCGGAATTGAATTTTTGTCACAAGTGAGTCATAAAATGACTGGTTTTACGGATAAATTTAGTGGGATTGGGGTTGCAATGCGAGCAGAAATTACAGGGACAAAGAATGAGAAACAGGCAAAATATTGCTCAACTATGGTGCATGAAAATACCGCTGTTGCAGCAGGTTGTGGCTGTGGGAGTGTAGCGCAATTGTTACTAGCAGGTAAACTGAATCAACCAGGTATTTGGCCAGTGGAACAGATATTACCAACCAATTTATTTGTAGAATGTATGGAAAGTCGGGGAATAAAATTAGTCATTTGATAATTGGAGTATTTTCCATGGATAAATTTTTGATAATTCTGCGATGGGTATCTCCAGTAGTAATTGTATTATGCAGCTTGGCTTTAGGCTTAGGTTTTGAGAAGCGGGTGCTAAAAAAGCTGAAGGAAATTACTGCAAAAACTAGCTGGGAAGGAGATGATTTAATTATTGATTCTCTAGAAAACATCAGTGTACTTTGGTTTCTTCTCGGGGGAATTTATCTGGCAATACCGACTATCCCCTTACCAGATTCACTCATTACTGTTATTAATAAAATACTAACAGCAAGTTTTCTCGCTTCAGCAACTCTAGTTATTTCTAGACTAGCTATTGATTTCATTCAGCTTTATACCAGTAGAAGAGATAGCAGTGCCACCTTAACTTCCTTATTTGAATATATCACCAAAATTGCGATTTTTACCCTTGGTGGTTTAATTATCATTCAAGCTGTGGGTATTCCCATTACGCCATTATTAACTGCTTTTGGGGTGGGGGGTGTTTCTCTAGGTTTAGCTTTTAAAGATACACTTGCTAATTTGCTTTCTGGGATTAATATTATTGTTTCCAAAAAAATTCGACCAGGAGACTATCTGCAACTTAAAACTGGGGAAGAAGGTTATGTGGTAGATGTAGAGTTAAAATATACAGTGATTCGGGAAATAACAGGAAACATGGTAGTTATTCCTAACTCATACATTCTGGCTTATAGTTTCAAGAATTACGCTCTTCCAGAAAAACAAATGTTAATTCCTGTACAAGTGGGTATAAGTTATGAGAGTGACTTAGAAACAGTAGAAGCTGTTACCTTAGAAGTAGCCAAAGAAGTAATGGAACAAGTAGAAGCAGGCATAACCGAATATGAACCTTTTATGCGTTACAATGAATTTGATTATTTTAGTATCAATTTAACGGTATATCTAGCGGTAAAAGATTATTATGATCAACTAATTGTTAAACATGAATTTATCAAAAGATTGCACAAACGATATCGAGAAGAAGGAATCAAAATTCCTTTTCCCATTCAAGCAGGATATATGACTCAGAGAAATGGACAAGATGAAGCGAGCCAAAAATTAAGTAAAGAAAATTTCCAGCCGCCAGGAGTTAAGAAAGATTTTTTACTTTAGTAATTATTAGGGGTTTTGTCTCCCAAGCCAGTTAAATGTCGCCAAATTAAATCTAATTTTCCGTTCATCTCTTCAACTTCCTGTTGAACTTCTTCAAGATCTTGTTCTAAATGTTCAAAAGCTTCGCCGATCCAACCCTCTGGATCAATCACCGTATCTATCTCCTTGACACTGCCCTCTATTTTGCTTACTCGTCGCTCTAAAGCAGCAAATTTCCTGTAAAGGTCGTTAAGTTTTTGGCTTTCAGACATAATAATTCTTCCTTTTTTAGAGGCGATAATTTCATTAGACCTTTTGCGAAAATCGAACCAAAATCAATTTTTATATTTATTTCATGTAAAACTCTCCCTACTCCCTTCTCCCTTCTCCCTACTAATAGACTTTTGCAAAAAGTCTATTATACACGAGGCTTTTTGCAGGTAGGGAAACACAAAAAATATCATAATTAATTCAAAAATATAAGATTACAAATAATACTAACCTATCTCTTCACCATAATCTTTCTCATTCCTTCCTCTTTTGCTAAACTTATTTAAAGTCTAAATTGTGAGTGAGTAGAAATGGAATCAAACCAACTATTAGAACATTTTTCCGCCCGTGTCAAACCACTATTAGAGAAACTCTATGACCAGGAGACTCAAGAAAAGCTACTAGAGGAACTTTTTTTGCTACTAAAAGAACACTTTGCCCCACAAATGCAAGAGGATCGGAATAAGTGGAGTGAAAATAACGTCCAACTAATTACTTATGGAGACAGCATAATTCACAATGGGGAAAAACCCCTTCAAACCCTTAACCATTTCCTAGATCAATATGTAGGAGACACTATTACAGGAGTTCATATTCTCCCCTTTTTTCCCTACACTTCAGATGATGGATTTGCAGTAATCGACTATCTTAGTGTTAGTCCAGAATTAGGAGATTGGGAAGATATCAAACCCATTGCCAAAAAATTTAATTTAATGGTGGATTTAGTAATAAATCATGTCTCCAGTAAAAGCATTTGGTTTGAACAATTCAAACAAGGAAAAAAACCTGGGTGTGATTATTTTATCGAAGTAGATCCCTCCATAGACCTCTCTCAAGTTGTCCGTCCTCGTAGCACCCCACTTTTAACCAAAGTAGAGACAGTCAAGGGTGAAAAATATGTTTGGAGTACCTTTAGCGAAGACCAAATAGATGTTAACTTTGCCAACCCAGATGTACTGATTGAATATATCAAAATCATTCTTTTTTATGTTCAAATTGGGGCAAAATTTATCCGTCTAGATGCGGTAGGTTTTTTATGGAAAAAAATTGGTACTTCCTGTATTCATCTACCAGAAACCCATGCAGTAGTTCGGTTGCTCCGAGAAATTTTGCAAATGCTCAATCCCGCCGTATCATTAATTACCGAAACCAATGTACCCAACCGCGAAAACCTCACTTATTTTGGTAATCGCAATGAGGCGCACATGGTTTATAACTTTAGCCTTCCGCCTTTATTACTCAATGCTTTATTACAGGGAAAATCCGACCATTTAAAAACCTGGATGATGCGAATGCCTCCTGTACCGATGGGCTGTGCTTACTTTAATTTTACTGCTTCCCACGATGGAATTGGGCTACGTCCTGCTGAAGGTTTGTTATCAGATGATGAGTATCAAACCCTCTTAGAAATGATGGAGAAATTTGGGGGAAAAATCAGTATGAGAAAGAACCCTGATGGCACAGAAAGCCCCTATGAAATTAATATTTCTTGGTTTGATGCCATGAAAGGAACAGCCCAAGGAGAAGATGTTTGGCAAATAGAAAGATTTCTCTGTTCCCAAACTATGATGATGGCATTTGATGGGATTCCCGCTTTTTATATTCACAGTTTATTGGCTACACCCAATGATCTAGAAAATCTCGAAAAAAAGGAAATGAATCGCGCGATTAACCGCCATAAATGGGATTATGAAGAGTTAGCAAAAAGACTGAATGAACCCCAATCAACTCAACATATTGTGTTAAAAGAACTTGCCCGCAGAATTAAAATTCGTCGCAGTCAGCCTGCTTTTCATCCTAATGCTACTCAATATACTCTCCACCCCCTAAATAACGGACTATTTACCTTCTGGAGACAGAGTATTTATCGGGAGCAGAGTATTTTCTGTATTAACAATCTCACTAATACTCATCAACCTCTTAGTTTGACAGACTTGAATCTTTTTGATACAGAAAACTGGTATGATCTGATTAGTGGAGAAGAATTTGCAGATCTGGCAGCAAAATTAAGTATTAAACCCTATCAATGTCTTTGGATTACTAACAAATACATTTTTAGCTAAAAATCAAGAGGTTAGGAAGCTGTGTTGATAGTTTATGGTTGATAGTTCATGGTTTATGGTTCATTTATGGGCTTTTTCTTTTGAGGTCTTGAGTTATCACTAATAACTGTTAAAATAACATGAACTAAGCGCCTAACCTCACAGAAAAATATGGAAAAAAAAACACACCCGCAAGATTTGCCAGTAATTGGCTGGCGAGAAAAGCTTTGTCTTCCTCAGTTAAATATTCCAGAAATTAAAGTTAAAATTGATACTGGCGCTCGTTCATCAGCATTACACGCTTTTAATGTGGAAACTTTCAAAGATAATGGTAAAATCAAAGTTCGTTTCCAAGTACATCCTTATCAAAGAAATACTCATCACACTGTCATAGCTGAAGCAGAATTAATTGATGAGCGGGAAGTGCGTAATTCTGGGGGTCATGCCCAACTTCGGCCAGTGATCCACACTATTGTAGAATTGGGTGGCAAGCTTTGGCCCATCGAACTTACTTTAACCAATCGAGATGTCATGGGTTTCCGAATGCTTCTCGGTCGTCAAGCAGTACGCCATCGTTTTTTGGTCGATGCAGGTGGTTCATTTCTGCAAAGCAAAACTGGGAGTAAACAACAGAAACAGGACGGAGAAAAAGAATGAAAATTGCGATTTTGTCTCAAGATGCTTCCTTGTATTCTACTAGGCGCTTAAAAGAAGCGGGAGAAGCACAGGGACACGAAATGCGGGTAATTAATTACTTGCGTTGTTATATGAATATAACTTCTCATAAACCGACGGTGGTCTATAATGGCAACGAATTGGAGAATTTTGACGCAATTATTCCCCGCATTGGTGCATCTCGGACTTTTTATGGGACGGCAGTGGTGCGCCAGTTTGAGGTAATGGGGGTTTTTAGTGCCAATGAGTCTCAGGCAATTTCTCGTTCTCGTGACAAACTACGCTGCTTACAAATTCTGGCCCGCGAAGGGATAGGTTTGCCAGTTACTGGCTTTGCTCACGCCACCCAGGATATTGATGGCCTAATTGATACTGTCGGCGGTGCGCCTTTGGTAATTAAGTTGTTAGAGGGAACCCAAGGTATTGGCGTAGTGCTTGCTGAAACTCATCAAGCTGCAAAGTCGGTAATTGAAGCTTTTCGGGGTTTGGATGCAAATATTTTAGTGCAGGAGTTTATTAAAGAGGCTAAGGGGGCAGATATTCGCGCTTTTGTGATTGGCACCAAAGTAGTAGCATCAATGAAGCGTCAAGGGGCTGAAGGAGAATTTAGATCTAATCTCCATCGCGGGGGGATGGCAGAAAAAATTAAGTTAACCCCAGAGGAACGGAGCACGGCTGTGCGGGCGGCGAAAGCAATGGGGTTGAGAATTGCTGGGGTGGATATGCTCAGATCAAATCATGGCCCTGTGGTGATGGAGGTTAATTCTTCTCCAGGACTCGAAGGGATTGAAAAGGCATCAGAAGTGGATGTGGCAGGCAAGATGATTGATTTTTTGGAGAAAAATGTTAAGTTGGGGAAAACAGGCGATCGCATTCAATATTAAGGTTTTATTTGGGTCATAACACCTACAGAGATTGTAGCTAGCAGTTAAAGGCGGTAAGAAGTTTGTCTTTTTTTAGTTGATGAATGGGTTTGGGTAGTGCCAAACCCATTGATCAACACAACAAACATCACCAGATAAGCAGTTTCTTGTCAAAAAAAATCGATCTTGCCAGAAAGACGCTTATATGATAAAATGCCAGAATAATGTAAAGACTTGTAAAAAAAGGAAACTAAATGATCGCAACTGCTACTAAGCTGAAGCACGAAGTCAAAGACCTGAGCCTAGCCGCCAAAGGTAAACAACGAATTGAATGGGCAGGGCGGGAAATGCCAGTACTGGGGCAAATAAGGGATCGTTTTGCTCAAGAAAAGCCTTTTGCAGGGATTCGTCTCATTGCTTGCTGCCATGTAACCACAGAAACAGCACATCTGGCGATCGCCCTCAAAGCAGGGGGTGCAGATGGTCTGCTCATTGCGAGTAACCCTCTTTCTACTCAGGATGATGTAGCCGCTAGCTTGGTGGCAGATCATGGAATCCCAGTATTCGCAATTAAAGGTGAAGATAACGCCACCTACCATCGCCATCTACAAATAGCCCTGGATCACAAACCCAATATTATTATTGATGATGGTGGGGATGTTACGGCGACCCTCATTCAAGAACGGAAAAACCAACTAGCTGACATTATTGGTACTACAGAAGAAACGACCACAGGAATTGTCCGGCTGAAAGCGATGCTGAAAGAGGGAGTTCTCACCTTCCCCGCCATGAATGTCAATGATGCAGAAACCAAGCACTTCTTTGATAACCGCTATGGGACAGGTCAATCTACCCTAGATGGCGTAATCCGAGCTACTAATGTTTTACTAGCAGGAAAAACTATTGTCGTTGCTGGTTATGGCTGGTGTGGTAAAGGTGTAGCAATGCGGGCAAAGGGTCTGGGTGCTAACGTAATTGTCACTGAAATTAACGCAGTACGAGCCATTGAAGCAGCAATGGATGGCTTCCGAGTAATGCCAATGTCAGAAGCAGCAGCACAAGGAGATTTGTTTATTACCGTAACGGGGAATAAGCACGTAATTCGCCCTGAACATTTCGAGGTGATGAAAGACGGAGCAATGGTATGTAACTCAGGTCACTTTGACATAGAAATTGACCTCAAGTCTTTGGGAGCAAAAGCTACAGGCCTGCGGGAAGTGCGCAACTTTACCCAAGAATACAAGTTGCCCACTGGCAAGTCGATTGTAGTAATTGGTGAAGGACGTTTAGTTAACCTGGCGGCGGCAGAAGGCCACCCCAGTGCAGTGATGGATATGAGTTTCGCTAACCAGGCAATGGCTTGTGAATATTTAGTGAAGAATAAAGGTAAGTTAGAACCAGCTATTTATTCTATTCCTGAAGCGATCGACCAAGAAATTGCTCGCTTGAAGTTAGAAGCCATGGGAATGGCGATCGATACTCTGACTCCAGACCAGATTGAGTATATGAACTCCTGGACTTCTGGCACTTAGAATAATTTCTACGAGGGTAAAAAAGAAATGCAACAACCCGTTCTTTTCCTAATTTTAGTAGCTAAGAGCGGGTTTTTTTTATGGTATAGCCAAGATGATGTTTTTTTTGTCCATTGTCCATACCATCTCTTTCTTGGCGATAAAAATTTTACCTAAAGAAAACCCGATCTTGACAACTGACACCTTTCCTCATCGAGAGTGCAAGTAACTAATAATTGATAACTGACAACCGATAATTGATAATGGCTAGACTGTCTGTAGAATTGAAGCGATATTTTTTTGAGGAAGAACGAGAAGCAAAAGTAAAACTAGCAGATATATTGTTATTGGCAGAAGAAAGAATTTTTGGCTTTTTGTTCGTTATTTTGTCACTGCCCTCGGCTTTACCTATTCCCGCCCCAGGTTATTCTATTCCCTTCGGAGTTTTGATGTTTCTCTTAGCAATTCAACTCCTAGGGGGAGCAAAACAGCCCTGGCTACCAGCAAAGATGATGAATGGTTCGATGAAATTGGAAAGTGTGCAGGGTGTTGTGAAAGGGGGAATGCCTTGGTTAGAGAGAATAGAGGCCATTACTCGCCCCCGTATGAGTTATATTTGTACCAGTTTGTCAGGGAGAATAGTTATTGGCGTAGCGATCGCCCTCATGTCTGTATTTATGATGATTCCCATTCCTGGTACAAATACCCTCCCAGCAATGGGTATTTTTATTACCGCTTTTGGGATGCAGGAAGATGATGGTTTAATCAGTCTTGGCGGTTTAGTAGTTTGTTTAATTGCTACTGTTGTTGTATTGGGCATTCTTGTGGGTGGGTTTAATGTATTGCATCTGCTGAAAGATTATATATTTAGTTGATTGAGTTAAATGTGAACTACCCCGATTAGCCTGCGGCTGAAATCGGGGCTTCCTGTTCAACAGACAGCCCCATAGTTGCAATATTCGTCCGCTCCTCCGTGGTCTTACATCTGGAGATCCAGGCTTTCGCAGTCCTAGCCTACGGCAAGGCTAACGCCTACATCGGCAAACTATCAACAACTGCCAATTAGTATTACATAGGGTTATCTAAAGCCTCTGTAAGTTCCTCCATAATACCAGCAATTGCCACTTTCACACGCCGCCAGTCTGGTATCAAAGGGGAACCAAAAGGATATTGGTTAAAGTCATTGAGAGCTTGATCTAGAGCTTGTGCAAACGCTTCAACCGCTGATAACTCCACATGCAAATCATACTGAGTCAAATCGTGCATCTCTGCAAATGCCTCATATACCCCAATGGCTTTGCGGGCGTGAGTAAGATAGGTTAGTTTTAAGGTGCGGAAAAACTCATTGCTGAGGACAATCCCTTGAGCAGAAATTTGGGTAAAGAAAGTGCGAGCAATATCAGCAACCATTTTTTTGAGACCAGCGCCTGCATCAAGGCCCACTTGCTGATGCTTGTGATCGTAGCGATGGATCAGTTCCACTTGACAAATACGCGGTACTTTAACTAAGCGATAAATTTCAGAGAGGATTCCCACCTCAATTCCCCAGTCGGAAGGAAATCGCATCTCCCGAGCCAGACTGGTAAAGGTAGCAAACTCCCCAGAGAGAGGATAGCGAAAGTCTGCCATATATTCCAGGAAGTCTATGTTACCGAGAATATCCCGCAGAGAACGGACAAAGGGGAAATAAAATAAACGCAAGACACGACCATAAAGGCGATCGCCATAGCGTGCATAAAATCCTTTAACAAATTGGTAGCGAAGCTGCACAACTGCGTACAGCAAGCGCACCATAAAAGTACGGTTATAAGTTAAGATATCCGCATCGTGAAACGCCAGCACCGAGACTTCCTCTTTGGTTAAAACATAGCCTAAAGCAGTCCAAACCGCCCGTCCTTTTCCTCGAGGGCCTAAAGGGATCAAGCTCTCGATTTTTTTCATTACCGCTTGCACCTGCGCACTATCATTCCAGAGCAGACAAGCTTTTTCCTTCAGCGGAGCAACAATTGACTTAGCTTGTTCATACTCTTCCAAGGTAGCGCGATCAAGGCTGATGTACACCCGTGCTATAAACTCCATGGCTGAGAGTTCTTGAATAATATTTGCCATTGCGGGGCTGGCCAGATCACTGTAGAGCGCAGGAATTATAACTCCCACTGGGATGCGCTGAGATGCCAGAGAAAGCCTCTCTTCCATAGCATGATGAGCTTCATTGGATAGCAGGGTAAAGGTTGGAACGTAGTTGAGATGAAAATCAGGCATAGGTGTTTTAGTTGCGAAAATAAGTTTTTTCTCTAAACCAGGGTGTTTTTAATAGTTGATTAAATATAGCAATTGCTCAGGATTAATAAAAGCCTTAAGGAATTAAATTATGAATTATTTTCAATTTCTTAGGCAGAGTAACAATTAAAGATTTCAAGCTGCTTTTATCAATCTCAGGTTAGCTTGATAAACCGAGTTTCTGGAAAATTTCCTGTTCAACTTCTTCTGGGGAAGCTTCAGCTTGAACAGTTAAAAGTCGTTTTTTATATTCATAATATTCTAAAATGGGAATAGTGCGAGAGTAGAACATTTCAATACGACGCTGAATAATCTCAGGTTGGTCATCAACTTTTCCCCTTCCTAAAGAACGTGCCAACATTAAAGAATCACTAACTTGTAAATAAATTGCCCAATCTAGACCTTGTTGTAAATCATCTAATAAAAAATCTAATTCCTCAGCTTGAAATGAAGTACGAGGATAACCTTCTAAAATCCAGCCAGAATTAACATCAGATTGAAGGAGGCGATCGCGCATAAATTGAATCATCATTTCATCTGGCACTAATTCCCCTTTTTCCACAAATTCCCGCGCTTTTTCCCCTAAAGGACTTGCAGAAGTCATTGCTTTGCGCAAAACATCTCCTGTTGCAATCACAGTAATTTGTAGATCAAGAGATAATTTTTGCGACTGAGTTCCCTTACCTGCCCCAGGGCCGCCCAACATTACTAATCTCATTGCTTTCTCCTTCCCTATTCTTGAGCTTGTAGTTTGCTGACAAGTGCCTTAAAAGGCGACCAATCATCCTCTTGAGTAATAGCTTCCCAAACCGATTCAATTAGGGGGCGAAATAATACAGTTTTCGGGTTATTTTTACTGAGTCTTTTCCCCACCTTTTCCATTTCCTCCTGGGGCAAATTATTCAGAATTTGATGATATAAATTTTGCCAATTTTTCCAGCCTGCATAGTTAATAGAAGTATTTTCCAAAATTGTGGAACTATCCTCACGCCAACCATAATTAAACTGAATCGCCAACTCAGCAAAAAAGCCATGATAACCCATTTTACTCTCCATCAGTAACTTAATAGTCTGATATAATAACTCTTCTGCTGCTGATGGTTCTAATGATGCAAAACCCAACTTTTGGAGCATTAATTGACGGTAATTAAGTTCATAAAGCTCATCAAATCGCTCCAAACCTGCGATGTTATCAGCAAAAGGAATCACACTTGCTAAAGCAGTCTGAAGCATTTCCAAATTTAGCCGACAAATAAAAGGTTGATTACCATAACTATAACGTCCACCATAGTCAAAATAGGCAGCAGTAAATTGTGGGTCATAAGTAGGAATAAAAGCATAGGGCCCATAATCAAAACTTTCCCCAGTAATAGACATATTATCAGTGTTTAGCACACCATGACAAAAACCCGCCCCCATCCACTGAGCGGCTAGAAGTGCCACCCGTTCCACCAAGGAGGAGTAAAATAGAACATAGCGATCGCTTTCTTTCCCAATTTGGGGATAATAAATATTTATTACATGGTCTAAAAGCTTTTTAATCAAATCGGGGCGTTTAAAATAATGTAGCCGTTCAAAAGTACCAAAACGGATATGAGAACGACTAAAGCGGATCATCACCGATGAGCGAGTGGGGGAAGGTTCATCACCCCGCCAAAGTGACTCCCCAGTTTCAATCAAACTGAGACAACGGGAGGTATTTACTCCCAAATTATGCAAAGCTTCAGCAGCCAAAACTTCCCGCACCCCACCTTTGAGAGTGAGTCGGCCATCAGCAGAACGAGAATAGGGAGTTCTCCCAGAGCCTTTAGTACCAAAGTCATAGAGCGCACCATCAGTACCGCGCACCTGTCCGTAAAGAAACCCCCGACCATCACCCAAAAAAGAATTATATTCCCCAAACTGGTAGCCATGATAGCGTAAAGCCAAAAAGGGGCGCACTCCCTGAAACTTACCAAACGCTTCAATAAAATCATTATCTGTCACTGTTTCGGGATTAAGTCCGAGGAGTGGTAATAACTGGTCATTGCGGAAGCGCAAAATATGGGTAGGAAACTCCGCTGCTGCAACTTCATCGAAATAGTCTGCTCCCAAGCCTTCCAAGGCTGGTTCATAATTGAGAGTGAGGAAGGGATTGGGGGATGTTTGAGTCATATACTTAAAAATAAACTGTCTTGACCATAGCAAAACTATCATGCCCGATTCAATTATGTATCAAGAGGACTGGTTTGTTGTCCTCGAAACCGACCAGCCTGAGCAATTTCTCACTCCCGAAGAATTATTAGCCAAGCTCAAGGAAAGGATACTATCTTACCAGGATAATTTACCGCGAGAGTTGACCAAATTTACTTCGGTAGAAGAACAAGCTAGACATCTGATGGAAAACTTCTGTGAATTTGATGTTGGTGCTGGGGAATATTTGCAGTGGTATGTGACTAGATTGGAAAAATAAGCAGTTTTTCCAACCTTTATAAGATCTGAAAGTGGGCATCGATTATGACTTATAATGAAAAGAGGTAGTGATCCAAATTAAACATAAAATAGTTAGTAATTTTACTTGGCTAGTAATTCGGCTTTTTAATAATTGGGAAAAAAAAGTTAACACTATGTTCACTTAAAAATATAACATACTATCGTGCTTGACATATGATGTTGCTTCTCAGATTAAACAAGTATCTATGGAAGTACATCAAGTACCAGAACATGAACCCCAAGAAATTAGAACAGTATCCTTTATTTGCTTGCACCAATAAGCAAAATAAATATAGTCTATTATTGAAGAGAGGAGGAAAAAAAGATGAAAAAAATATTGGCAACAGGTTTAACCGCATTGGCAGCTTCAACTGCTGTTTTAACTACTTTACCCCAATCTGCAAAAGCACTAACCTTTGGCGAAGCTGTTGGTGTTGCTGCTGGAGCTGTAGTCATCAATCAAGTTATTAGCAACGATAAGTCGCAAAATCAATACAGATCCCCTGAACAAGAATACAATCGAGGGCTTGAAGATGGCTACAATCGAGCAAGATACGATAATCCTCGCAATTCTCACGAATATGACGAGGGATACACTGAGGGCGGTCATCGTTTAGGTCAAGGCTGGAGTAGCCCTTTTAGTGACTAACCTGTGTTGAGAGTTAATGGTTAGGTTATAAACTATTAACTATCAACTATTAACTATCAACTATCAACTATTAAGACTGAATTAAGGACGAAGATCAACCTCGGCTGTTTCTTCAATAGAGACAATTTGTAGCTTGCCATCTATTAAGGCTAAACGAGATTCTGAATCTGATACTACAAGTAGCCGTTTGCCCTCAGTTGTGGTTATGTTAACCCTTCTAGTTCTATATACTTTTGCCATTTCCCCACCAGATAAGATGTTGATTTGAAAATCATCAAATAAAGCTTCAGAACTTTGGATTGTCTGATAGGCATTTTCCATGTAAGCGCGATGTTCTTCTATGCCATTTAGCTCAATTGTTTCTGTAACTGCGTCGGTTTTAATGGTGACTCGAGAGTTGATAAAGGGAGCAAAGTACTGGATAATTTCATCAACGTTTTTATTTGCTCCCGCCAGCTTAATTCCATCGATTAACTCTTGCACTGCTGCTTCTGTTATTTGACCTTCCTGCTCTGGGGAAAACTCAGTAGTTGGTGGTTCATTATTTGGTTGAGTAGTTGCTGGTTCAGCTCCTAAAATATTGAGAGCAAAAATTGCTAGGCAAACTGAAAGTAATCTGTTGATTAACATAATATTTACGCGGGGACTGAATGGGATAGTTTTTCTGATTCTACAGGAAAAAGGTTAATTAGTGATTTGTAATCATAGCTGGGCTCAGTTGATGGCAAAGCAACATTAAACAAAGATGTAATGTTTTAGAAATTGATTGACCCTAAAAAGAGTATAAAGGCGATCGCCCGATTTGAGGGAGTTATTTATATAGATAATTTAAGCAATGATTTTAGTTTAAATTATCAAAAAAAGACCTATTTGTGCTGGGATGAGTAATGTTCTTACTGTAGAGTGAGGCTGAAACTATGGAAACGAGTTACCCCCAGGTTTAGGCATTAGAAACATCTAATAAGTTAAATAGGTAGCAAAAGCTATTTTGACAAAAAAATCAACAAAAATTAAATCAATATATTATTTTTCCACCATGAAAAAAACTTTATTACTTGGCTCATTTTGTTTGCTCACAGGTTTAGGAGCAGTTAATTTAGACACTGACAAAACACCTGCTTATGCAGAAATAGCGCAAGGAGAAAGCATAAATTCTCCGTCAGAAATAACATTGCTAAACCCAGGAAATGAACCAAAACAGGAACTACGTTTAACGCCCACAGTAGCAACTAAAGCAACAAGCACAATGACCATGAATACGGAAATGACCATGTTAGTTGATGGTCAAACTTACCCCCAGGTAATTAGTCCCACAACCACCATAACTATGGAAGTAGAGGTTACTAATGTGGCGGAAAATGGGGATATCAATGCAGATTTTACTTATACTGATGTAGAAGTAATTGCAGAGCCAAATACTTCTACAGAATTACTTAGCGCCATGGAAGAGCAAATGAATAAGCTAGTAGGTTTAAATGGTTCTTTTCTATTAGATAAACAAGGAAATACTAAAGATGCAACGATAGTTTTTCCAGCAAATATGGACGGAAACAACAAACAAATGCTTGAGTCAATGGTAACTTCTTTAAAACAATTATCTTCCCCACTTCCCTCAGAAGCAGTAGGAATAGGAGCGCAATGGGAAGTAACTAATTTACTCTCTACCAATGGGATTAATTTAACGCAAACAGCCAATTATGAGTTAGTAGATATTCAAGATAATATCGCCACTTTAAATGTTAAAATAGAACAGCAAGCAGGAGAACAAAAGATTAACTCTCCAGATGCTTCGATGAGTCTTACTTCTTTGACAGGAATAGGTAAGGGGAAAGTGACAATGAATTTAGCTCAAATTATGCCCATTAGCGCTACGATTGAAATGAAATCTGACATAAAAATGAAAATAACAGCCCCTGATAGCAACCAAGAAAGTCTCTTAGAAACCCAATCGTTAATGCAAATGAATTTAGAATCAAAATATGAATAACTTTTTCAGCCAATTAAACCCAGCTCAACGTCAAGCAGTAGAACATTTTTGTGGCCCACTTTTGGTGGTTGCAGGTGCAGGTTCGGGAAAAACTAGAGCGTTAACTTTCCGTATTGCTAATTTAATTCGTAATCAGAAAGTAGAGCCAGGAAATATCTTAGCCGTGACTTTTACGAATAAAGCAGCTCGGGAAATGAAAGAGCGAATTGAGAAATTATTTGCTCAAGAAATGGCAGAAAATATTCAGGGGCAAAAGTTGGAAGTATTGCCAGAATATGAACAGAAAAAAATGCGATCGCTTGTCTATCAAACTACCACCAAACATCTCTGGATCGGGACTTTCCACAGTCTGTTTGCCCGAGTATTACGATATGATATCAATAAATATCAAGATGAAAAAGGACGGAAATGGGAGAAAAACTTTTCTATCTTTGATGAATCAGATGTTCAGAGTTTAGTAAAAAATATAGTAACTAAACAGTTTAACTTAGATGATAAAAAATTTAACCCCCGTACAGTACGTTACGCCATTAGTAACGGGAAAAATAAGGGTTTATCTCCAGAAGAATATGGGAAGGAGGAAAAGGATTATAAAGGCAGAGTGATAGCAGAAATTTATCAAGAATATCAAAATCAGTTGGCAGCAAATAACGCCCTAGACTTTGATGATTTAATTTTAGTACCAGTGCGGATATTTCAGCAAAATGAATCAATATTAGGCTATTGGCATGATAAATTTAAGCATATTTTAGTAGATGAATATCAAGATACTAACCGCATTCAATATGAATTAATCAGACTATTAGCTACTAAAGGAGAAAACAGGAAAAGTGAGTGGAAATGGGAAAGGCGATCGCTTTTTGTAGTCGGAGACGCAGACCAGTCAATCTACTCATTTCGTTTAGCAGACTTTACCATACTTTTAGGTTTTCAACAAGATTTTGGGGATGGTTTAGCCGACGAAATTACCCGCACAATGGTCAAATTAGAAGAGAATTATCGCTCAAGGGAAAATATTCTCCGCGCGGCTAATAATTTAATAGAAAATAACAGTGAAAGGATTGATAAAATACTCAGAGCAACTCGAGGGGAAGGAGAACAGATTATTAGTTACAAAGCAGATGATGAAGTAGATGAAGCAGACTTTGTAATTAATAAAATTCAGCTATTAAATCAGCAAAACCCAGAATTAGACTGGAATAGTTTTGCAATTCTCTACCGCACAAATGCCCAATCTCGTCCCTTTGAAGATAAATTACTAAATGGGAACATTCCCTATCATGTAGTAGGAGGAATGAAATTTTATGACCGCAAAGAAATTAAAGACGCATTAGCATATTTAAGGGCGATCGCCAACCCAGCAGATACTGTTAGTATTTTGAGGATAATCAATACACCGCGGCGGGGAATTGGACAAACAACAATTAATGGGTTAATCACAGCTTCCCAACAATTAGGCGTACCATTGTGGGAAATACTCGCAGACGAAACTTCAGTAAATAGTATGGCAGGTAGAGCAGCAAAAACAGTAAATGGGTTTGCAAAGATAATCAAAGATTTACAGGGAGAATTAGAGACATTTTCTGCTGGAGAAATGTTAAATAAAGTAATGGAAGAATCAGGATATATAGATGATTTAAGAAATCAAGGAACAGAAGAAGCAGAAAATCGGTTAGAGAATATTTTAGAACTGTATAATGCAGTGAGCCAATTTGAAGAAGATAATGAAGATAAAAGTACACAAGCATTTTTAGCGAGTGCATCCCTTGCTTCAGACTTAGACAATTTAGAAGAAGGGGACAAGAAAGTATCTTTAATGACTCTTCATTCAGCCAAAGGGTTAGAATTTCCTGTGGTATTTTTAGTAGGATTAGAACAAGGGTTATTTCCCCATACCAGGAGTTTAAAAGACCCCTTAGAATTAGAAGAAGAAAGGCGTTTGTGTTATGTTGGGGTAACGCGCGCTCAAGAACAATTATTTTTAACTACAGCAAGAGAACGTCGTCTTTGGGGTTATAAGGAAACTTGCCTGCCCTCGCAATTTTTACAGGAATTAAAAATAAGTAGTAAAGGGAAGAAAGTAACAGCACCATCTCAGGTGAAAAAAGTAGTTAAAGGGAAGAAGAAAGAGGAAAACTGGCGAGTAGGCGATCGGGTTTTACACAATTTTTTTGGGGCAGGAGAAGTGACCCATATTTTAGGCGAGGGAAACAAAACAAATTTAGCCATTCAATTTTCATTAGGACGGAAAATAATTGACCCCAGAGTCGCACCAATGGAAAAAATCGACTGTGATACTCATGATTAAATGAGGACTATGATGAGATGGACGGAAAATAGACATTCTGGCATGCATATCTTTAGTAGGGAGTAGGGAGGGGGGAGTAGGGAGAGTTTTACATGAAATAAATATAAAAATTGATTTTGGTTTTAGTTTCGCACTCATGTCTAATAATTGACCCCAGATGTTATACTTATGATTAAATACGGACTATGATGAGATGGACGGAAAATAATTGACCCCAGATGTTATAATCGTGTTTAAATACGGACTATGATGAGATGGACGGAAAATAATTGACCCCAGAGTCGCACCAATGGAAAAAATCGACTGTGATACTCATGATTAAGTAATTAGACAAAATTAATTACATGGGTGAGGGCGGGTTTTGAACAATCAATTTTTATTGTGCAACATAGGTTATCCCTAAACCCGCCCCTACAGAAATTCTGTAAATAATTTTGTCCACCTACTTAAGTGTTAATCCACTCCAGCAAAACGGGATTTACCATTTCTGGGGCTTCATCTTGAGGACAATGGCCCAAACCTTCTAGGGGAATAAACTTTTCTATAGTAGGAAAATTAGCCAACTCGCGGCCTAATTTTATTGGTTCCCAGGGGTCTTCTGTCCCCCATAAAATAATTCCCCGACAGGGTAAAATTGGCAGTAAGTCTTCTGGTAATGGCCCTGAAGAATAACGAGAAAAAGCAAGAAATACATCAGCCGCTCCCTTTTCTGCCGCAGGTTTCATGATCATCTCAATTAATTCATCTGTCACTGCTGCCTGGCGGCTATAAGCTTGCAACAGAATATTGCGGACAACTTTCGGTTTAGCTAATTGTTGAAAAAAGAAATTGCCAAACCACTTATAAGCTAATAAATTTTGCATTACCGTTGCACCATAACTGTTTATCCAGGGCAATTCAGCTCGTTTCCGCTCATGGAGTAAACGCAGGGAACAATTAATTAAAGCTACACCTTGCCCAATCTCAGGATTATCTACAACAGCTTGCATAATAACCACACAACCAATGGAATTACCGATTAAAAAAGCTGGACTCCCAACCACCTCGCGACAAAAATCAGCCACAAGTTGACCCCAGGTAGAAAAAGTATATTCAATTTCTACACCAGGAGTAGGTTTAGCAGACCCACCAAAACCGATTAAATCAAGTGCATAACACCGACAAGTTTCCCCTAAGACAGGTATATTTTTGCGCCAATGTCCCCAAGAAGCGCCAAAACCATGTACTAACACTACAGCAGGGCCAACTGTACCAGCAGTTTGATATTCGATGGGAAACCCTTTCCAAATCCAGATTTTAGGCGCAGAATTAAAGTTAGTAATAGTAGTAGAAGATGACATATTAAAAGCAAAATAGTTAATATTTAGGCGTTGCGTTTTTTGGAGCATGACCCACGCATACAGGGAGATCTTGATGAGTAGTGTTAGTAGTTTTTGTAACTCAAAGGTCGCAACGCCCTTCAAACTCCAATTTAAAAACCTTTAAAACCCATAGTCGTTTCCATTGCGTCACGAGGATGGGGGTGAACTAATTTTATATTTCTTTGAGATAAATTGCCAACAAAACTCAAAATCAAGCCGATTAATAAAAGACTGCCGCCTAAATATTGAGCCATAGTTGGCACTTCGCCTAAAATTAGATAAGCCATAAAAATTGCAGCAATGGGATTTAATAAACTGGCTAAATTGAGTTCTGTAAAAGTCGCTTTTTTCAAGCCCATCAACCAGCATAGTTGTCCTGTAACTACAATAACTGCTGCATAGATGAACACCCATTGCCAAAGAAAAGGCGATCGCACTTCAGCAAAATGGTGTGAACCGTAGAGTAAGTTAGCCAAAATAAAAAATATAACCGTTCCTACTACATTCCGATAAACTGTAAAAATTCCTAATGGAATTGATTGTAATTTTAACTTACCAATAATCGTAGAGACGGAAGTAATAACCGCTGCGATCGCCACGAAAACCTCTCCCGTAATCATCTGCGTTTCTCCCGTCATAGTACTCCCAGAACTGCCGAGAAAAGCAGTGATAGCCACACCAACAAAAGAAACTAACGAACCTGAAATAGTCCAAAAATTCACCTGTGAACCCAACAGCAAAAAACTCAAAGCAAGTGTGAGAATCGGTTCAATCCGCCCAATTAAAACAATATTAGTAACACTTGTCAATTCCAGTGCCGTGAAAGTTAAGCCAGGGGCGATCGCTCCTGACAAAATCCCCATAACCGTTAAAGTAATCCAATCATTACGAGTCAGTTTTTTCAGGATGCTAACTTGCCAATCTTTGTAAAAGATTATTATCATTAACCCCAAAGCGCAAATATTACCAACAAATAAAAGATTGCATGGAGAAATAGGATTTCTCCCATCAATCAAATTATTTTGACCGAGTTCAATAATTTTACGAGTCACCGAATTAGCAGCGGCAAAAATCAAAACAGCTATGCCCAGATAAATAGGACTAGGAACTCGGTTAAAAAATCTTTGTATATTATTCATTGAAGCCTTTTTACCTGTTGTTAATGTGCCGTTTTTCTAGCCTCGCCATTTTATTTTAATTGGGGACAGGTTTGATTAGCAAAATCGCACTGATATATATAGGGTTCTTGCCAACTAAGAGGAATTTCCAGTAAATCTCTTGTTCCTGTCATCCCTTGTCCGAGAAAAAGTAACAGAGCAAAACAGTTAAGAATAATATGTACTGTACGCCAGCGATTTTGTCGATCTTGATAAATATCCTGCACAATCGCCAAGGAAAAAATCATCAAAAAAGCGGCAGCAATGCCATAATAATAGTGGGAAAAAAACCATTCATTATCACGGCGAAAAACCTCTGGTTGAAATCCCAAAATAATCAAGCCCATACCTGTTAAACTGGCAAAAATACCCCGCCAAATTTTTGTTCTCGCTTGATAAAGCATGGTGAGAGAGACAATAGTTAAAACAAAAATAGCCGCCACAAAAACAACCCGAAAAGGCTCTTTTGTTAAAGCTTCATGGGCTAGCATTTTAGAAATAATGGGATAAGCCATTCCTAACAATGCCACTCCTACTACTGAGCTACTCAACCATTTACCAAGATTAACGTGTTCAGAACCTACTACTGGGGGAATTTTACTTTTTTGATTTGCCTTAAGTTGCAGACGACGTTCGCGAGTAAGCAGAGCGCGATTAACCACAATACCAATCAGAGGGAATACCAAACTCACCGCAATTATTGGATGTAATAACGCAAAATAATCTTGAGGGTTCATATTATTAACTCATTGATAAAATGTGTGGATAAGTAGGTGGTCGCCATTAATTGGACAATTTTTGTAAGGGCGGATGTAGGGGCGGGTAACGTGACAACTGATGGTTCAAAACAGGAATTTAAAGTCAAAACCCGCCCCTGCTTTTCATAAATCAAAACCCAGCCCCACACAATTAAGGAGGTAATTTAGATCAGGTAGCTACAAAAAGAGAAAGTAGAATAGCGATCGCATCTAAAGGTTCATAACGTTTGCTATAATCCACATCAATATATGCTAGAGCAATGTGTTGAGAGCGATCGATAATAAATGTGGCAGGAACAGGTAGTAACCAATCATTAGTACCGTTGCAATCAGGCAGAGCATGACCGAGTTCAGTATAAACTTGCTTAAGTGGGTCTGGAATTTCAAAAACAATACCATAATCACGGGCAACTGAAGAACCAACATCACTTAAGACATCAAACTGGAGCGCATTTTTGACAACAGTAGTTTTGGACGCAGCAAGTGTTTGCGGCGAAACAGCCAAAACACAAGCCCCTAATGCCTTAATTTTAGGTAATAATTTTTGATAAGCCCGTAATTCTAAGTTGCAATAAGGACACCAACCACCCCGATAGAAAGTGAGAATAACCGCGCCTTTTTTCAATTGTTCTGACAAACAAACCAATTTACCTGTCGAGTCAGGGAGAGTAAAATTGGGAGCTTCGTCATCAATTCTCAACATTCTTCTGTTTTGGAATTCCTTAACTAACTCTGCCGTAGCTTCTTGTAATATAAAAACCTGTTCCTGAGGCAACCTGGCTAAAAATTCTCTTTGAAACTTATAGAGTTCTAGTTGTAAATTCATTCAAGTTTGTATCCAGTCCCGTAAAATTTTCCCCTACTCGAAACAAGTAAGGGAAACAACAAATTATTTAACTTCCGCCTCTGGAAACGCTGTCACTTTACCTTTTTGAACAGCTACAACTACATCATAAGTGGCACAGTAAGAAAAAGTCACATCATTGGCTTGGTTGTAAAGATTAACTACCATTCCTGCTCCACCAGGTTGTACAGCCAAGGGGAGCAAGTCACCGTAGAAAAACCGTCGCAACTGATCGCCACTGCCAATTTGTCCTTTGTTTTGAGCAATGAGATCAATTTGCTCTTGAGGAGTCATTTCAGGAGCAGCGATCGCTGTATTTTGGAATAGGGGAATAAATGTATGAATGGCTACATCAGTTACGCCAATAAAGCCAGTTAGAGCAAGACTGGTGAAAAGAGAACTGAGAGATTTATTGAGAAGCATCTTGATTTTTTAGGTGAAAACTATTGATAAGACTATGATTGTCTATTTCACTTTTTTTGAGAAGGGGGCAAAATAGAATATGTGCTATGCCTTATGGGAATGGAGGCCCTATGGATCGAATTGCTTGGATGCAGATTTTTGTCAGGGCGGTGGAAACCAATAGTTTTTCTGCGGTAGCGCGGGAAATGCAGACAACCCAACCGACAATTAGTAAGCAAATTGCCGCCCTCGAGAAATATCTAGGAGTACAATTACTCATTCGTTCCACCACCAAATTAACTCTGACGGAGGAAGGAACAAGGTATTACCAATACTGTCAGCAAATTTTAGCAACGGTTGCTGAAGCTGAAACCAGTATGATGGGAAAAGAAAAGGCTTCTGGGATTTTGCGCCTGGGATGTTCAGTATTATTTGGGCAAATGCAGATAGTACCGCGCTTGAAAGCTTTTATGCATCGCTATCCCGATGTCAAGGTAGATCTAATGATGGTTGACCATTTTGTGAATTTGGTTGAAGAAGGCTTAGATCTAGTCATTCGCATTGGTAATTTACAAGATAATTCCATAATTTTCCATCGTCTGGGTACCACACGCCGCGTCACTGTGGCAACCACTACATATTTTGAACAAGCAGGTGAGCCAAAAACCCCAGATGAACTTATCAACCACAATTGTATTGTATATACTCGCCTTTCAACGGGAAATGAATGGCATTTTCAGGGAGCGGATGGCATAGTGAAAGTGCGAGTAAAAGGTTGTTTTCAAACCAATAGCTCAGTAGCCATTCGCGCCGCAGTTTTATCAGGTTTGGGAATTGCTGTAGCTCCCGTCTGGATGTTTGGTGAAGATATTTATCGAGGAAAACTTCAGGTTGTATTGCAAGATTATCAACCCACCACCCTTCCCATTCATGCTATTTATCGTCGCAGTTGCTTCCATCAGGCCAAAGTAAGCTGTTTTATTGATTTTTTAGCTGAAGAATTTAAATTAGATCCCTGGGTATCTGACTATGGACAATGACGATTAAAATTAAGCTTTTATATTAAGTTCGATTAATTACAAAAAAGTAGGTTGGGTTTCACTTAAAAATTCAATAAAAATACAATTTATGTCTATTGCTCAAAACACATCAAAGGAAAAACGCAAATCTAAACCTTATCAAGTATAACTATATATTTGAAATAAAGGTTTATTAGGTTTGGGAGTTTGGAGACAGAAGAAAAGGATTTGGTGACCAAACCCCTACTTGATTGATTTAAGCAAACACAAAGTTAGCATCAGTAACAGAGGTATTGAATAACTCGGCAATTTCTTGACCATAAGCAGAAATAATTATGTTATAGCAACGGGTTAAAACTGGGGTGTTGATTTTTGGGTTAATTACAAAAAATAAATTCCCTACACTTTTTATGAGGAAAAGCTCGTAGTTGCGCTTTAGCGCCAAAAGGTCTTTTGGCGCAACGCGCGATCACACCAGAGCCTTTGCGCTAAAGCGCAACTACAAACTTTTTCTGATAAAAAGTGTATTAAATTACTTGGTTAAAGTTG
>JADQBC010000086.1 GCA_016903655.1 Gomphosphaeria aponina SAG 52.96 = DSM 107014 | reverse complement strand
GAAAGGTTTGACAACATTTCTGGTATTTCTCCTAACTCACCAAATTTTTTCTTTAATAAACGTATAATTGATTTAATTTCTCCCTTAATTTCTCCTTGTGCTAACCCCTCAGCTTTTCCTTCAGCTTTAATTTTAGCTTTAACTTCATTTTTCAGAAAATCTAAGGTAGCTTCCTGATCCCTAATATAAGTTAATCTTGCCTCAAATTGCTCTAATTCTTCCCTAGTTAAATTTCCTTCTTTTGCTAAATTTAATGCTGATTTGATTGCAGGTATGTTTTCCATTGATTGAGGAATTTCTTGTAAAATTGGCGCTTCTTTCAGAAAATAAAGCCATTTATCTGTAAGAGTTTCTAACTCTTCTAATTTTTTCTGAAACCTTGGTAACTCTACAAACAACATTTTTAAGTCTTTGTCTTTATAATTAAATAACTCCTCCTCTTCCTTAAACACAAAACTATTAATCACTTTTGCTGTTTCCTCAAACAGGATAAAATCCATTATTCTTAAAGATATTACAGGTGTAAGGGCATAATATTTTTCTCCCACTACTAATTGATTGCTATAGGTTTTAGCTAAATTATATTGAATCCTTTTATCAAAAGCAGTCATATTCTGGAGCTGCATTTCAATTAAAACCGTGGTCTTATTGTCTAAAATTGCCTTAATATCTAAATAGGTATCTTTCAAGGTAACTATTTTCCCAGGAATATAAGGATTAGCAATAGTTAAATCTTGAATAAGCGGGCGCTCTTGATAAATAATGGCATTGAGAAAACTAATTAATATCTCTTTACTATCTTCCGAGCCAAATATTTTTTTAAAAGCATAATCGTTTTTGGGACTAATAAACATCTTTTTTGCTCCTTAAACACAGGGTTAATTACTATTTTAAAACCCTTCGATTGCGCCCTTGGTTGGTATTACTCAGTTAAAGGGCAAAATTTTTGTTCATATAATGTTATATCCTTTGCATATCTTTGCCGCACTAAGGCTTCTAACTCTGGGGTGTAAAAGTGATTTGATTTCGGAAAAGCAGGTAATTTTCTTAACTCCATAGGATACTTATTATGAAATTTTTCTTGTTCATCAAACTCTTGATATGCTGTAATTTTATTTTTAGTGCCACTGTGTTTTTCTATAGCAGAAGGCAGAAGGCAGAGGGCAGAAGGCAGAAGGAAAACCCTTACTATTATTAAGTTTTAGATTTTGATAATGTCCTAACTATTCCCCTCTTTGCTATACATCGGTTTCTATTTGATAGCCAAATTTATTTTCTAAATATGCGATCGCTTCATCTAACTTTTCAAACTGCCCATAATAGTCAAAATTAAATAAATCTTCCCCTAAAAATAAATACTGCGATGGCCGCAGGCCTTGCCCGTAGGGCAATCGCCAGTGTCGATTCAAATCAAAATCATCTGTTTTCGCTAAATAATGGATAAACTGGCTAAAAGTTATCGACTACTCCTTTTGTTTTGAGATAATGGCTTGCTACCCAATTCAATTCCTTGCTCATAAGCATTTACAGCTTTTTCCACTGCACCTATTTGTCTGAAACCATCTCCCAAAATTCTATATAAACGAGATGATTTCCGATTGAATTTGATTGCCTTTTCATAATTAGCAATAGCCGCTTCTATTTCTCCCATTGCTTCTTGAGCTTTCCCCAATTTGTGGTAGAATTTTTAGCAACTCTTCAGATCATAAACTTGACCAATTTACAAGTTTTTTGTCCCTAAATTCCATTTCCTAACTATCTTTTTTTGTTATCTTTTTATTCTTCAAATCTTTGTACTTTTAAAGTAAATCTTGGTATCACATCTTCCCCCAACAACTCTGTAGGGAGAGTTTGAACTTCTTTTCCTTTACCTGTCGATAAATTTCCACCTGCTGCTAGATAAAACTGAATAAACTTGAATAAAAGCACACTTATCACATTTAAATATGCGCTCGGACAAAGTTAAACTGGATTTAATTGCCCCGCAATTGCTACAACGCTTCGACTGCTTGGATACCATTGGTCAATTACATCTACTTTTGTCCCAAAACATTCGGCTTTATAGAGTAATTGACGTTTAAATTTATACGCACCTAAATCAGCTATAGCTCCAGCTAACTTATGGTTTGCCATCATCCCTTTATGGCATACACAGAAATCCCTCCTAACCGTGAATATTCACCCGATATTTTATTTTAGCATCCGTGGCAATTCGGGAAAAACCCTACCACAAATCTTGTTCATCAACAATTCAGCGGCGAATATTAAAACAACACCATTCTTTGCGCTTCCAGAGTGCAGCCACAGTCCAACCATTTTGCTCAAGACTTTGAGAAATTGACATAGTTTGATCTATAATAATGCCACTCAGAATACCCCAGCTTTTCGGTTTAGCGATCGCCGTTATTTCAGGCATTAAATCCAAAATCGTCTCCGCCAAAATATTACAGACTATGCCATCAAACCCTTCATGAGATAAATTTTTTAACTCTGCCACACTACCTTTTTCCACCACTAAATTAGCAGGATCAATCCCATTGAGATTGCAATTACTACGAGTCGCATCTACAGCCAGGGGGTCAACATCCACTGCATATACTTTTTTTGCCCCCAATAAAATAGCACCAATAGAAAGAATACCCGAACCACAGCCAATATCTGCAATGATTGCATTTGATTTCTCATCATCTAAGCGCATTTCCAAAGATTCCAGACACAACTGAGTTGTATAATGTACCCCTGTGCCAAAAGCCATCCCAGGATCGAGGCGTAAAACTATTCTTTCCGACTCCCCTGGCGGTTCCAACCAAGCGGGATAGATCAAAAAGCGATCGCCTATTGCCATCGGTTCCCAATTTTCCTTCCAAGCTTTTGACCAGTCTTGTTCATCTATCAAACCCCAGCTTGTCCTTGGTTCCTGCACACCCAACACATAAGCATCTTGACGCAACCACAAAGCCAAAGCCCCCAGATCCAACACATCCACCTCTATTTGCGGCACATAACCACGAATCAATAGCCGTCGCTCTTTAATTCCCTCCCCTTCTCCCCTAAAATTCAGTGTTTCCCCTTCTCTTGTCAATACATTTTCTTCAAAGTTTTTCGTCTGTGCACAATTCTCACTTGGTTTTTTTTCTTCCGTTGCCGTTCCCCGACAACCAAACTTTTCCAGCCGCCAAAAGATTGAATCTTCAAGCTCTGGCACACAGATAATTTTTATTTCCCACCAGCTACTTAACATTAATTCTTAGTCCTTACTGCTTTCTCATTAGTCCCTAATCAGTAGTCCTTAGTAGTATATCTTACCCACCAATGATGTTTAACCAAGGACTAATGACCCAGGACTGTTACCGCCGTAGCGCACCCCCAATTATTCGCCACTAATCAGTATTTTTTTTTACCTATCTTAAACAGATAATAGGGGAATCAATGACCATTTACTCAACCAATTAAAGGTTTACCGTATAAGCATCACGCACCCCCGCAACCTTTGTGATTTCAGATAAAATACCTTCAGGCAAAGGATCATCCAGACTAAGTACCATGACAGCATCACCGCGAACAATTTTCCTACCCACCTGCATACTAGCAATATTGACATTAAAACTCCCTAATAAAGAGCCAATTTGCCCAATAATACCTGGCATATCGCGATGGAGAGTAAACAACATATAATTACTTGGCGGCACATTAACAGGAAAATCATTCAGATTAGTAATGCGAATTTCCCCATTACTCAATAAAGCCCCCATCACCGAATGTTCTCCCATAGTTCCCCGTGCTTCCAAATGGAGAGAACCAGAATAATCCCCAAGTGAGGCATCCCTGGTTTCAATTACACGAATCCCACGCTCTTTTGCCTCAATGCCAGCATTGACATAATTTACTCGCTCACGTAAAGCATTAGAAAGTAGTCCTTTAATAGATGCAACCACCAAAGGTTGACTGTCATTATTTGCCAACTCTCCTTGAAGATTAACCTTTAATAAATCAATTCTACCCCCAGCCAATTGACCTACCAAATTCCCCAGAGTTTCTGCCAATTTCAGATATGGTCTTAGCTTCTCCATCACATCTGGATTCAATCCTGGGATATTCACAGCCGATCTGGCTTGCAGTCCAAGCAACACATCCCGAATTTGTTCAGCCACATCGATCGCCACATTCACTTGTGCTTCCGCCGTAGAAGCTCCCAAGTGAGGTGTGAGAATCACTTTTGACCCCAAATCACGCAATTTTGATTCGCCGAGAGGTTCTGTTTCAAAAACATCTAATGCTGCACCTGCTATTTTTCCTGTTTCCAGAGCTGCTACTAAAGCATCTTCATCAATTATGCCCCCGCGAGAGCAGTTAATAATTCTTGCTGTCGGTTTCATTTTTGTCAGAACTTCAGCATTAATGAGATGGGTAGTTTCCTTGGTTTTAGGAACATGCAGCGTTATATAATCAGATTCCGTAAACAGCAAATCCAAATCTACCAGCGTACAACCCATTTGATCTGCCCTTTCCTTAGAGATAAATGGGTCATAAGCTAGTACTTTCATCCCCAAAGCGCGAGCCACATTAGCCACATGGGAACCAATTTTGCCCAACCCGATTACGCCCAAAGTTTTCTTATAAACTTCTGCTCCCACAAAACTGTTGCGGTTCCATTGCTTATTTTTTACCGACTGATTAGCATCAGGGATATAACGGGAGAGAGAAAGCATCATCGCTAAAGCGTGTTCAGCAGCGGCAATAGTATTACCTTCTGGGGAGTTTACCACAACAATCCCTTGACGAGTCGCCGCAGGTACATCTATATTATCTACCCCTACCCCAGCACGACCAATAATTTTCAGTCCCACCCCCGCCTCGATAATTTCTTTGGTAACCTTAGTGCTAGAGCGCAGCATCAAGGCATCATATTCGGGAATAATTTTCACAATTTCTGCTGTTGGTAGCCCAGTTTTCACATCTACTTGAGCTACTTGAGAGAGAATTTTTATTCCCGCTTCGTCAATCGTGTCAGATACAAGAACCTTTGCCATAATTATCAATTATGAATTATCAGTTAATTTTTAATCGTTAATCGTTAATTGTTCATGGAAGACCATCAACCATCAACCACTTTTTTCTTCAAGCTACTGCTCTGCCTATTCTATGGCTAAGATAACAGGATAAGATCTGAAGTGCTGAATTTTTTAATTTTTTCTGCCAACATTATTGTAACTTACTCAAGAATGAAAAATGCTCCCAAGAGAAGAACTGTTAAAAGGAGTTGAGAATCGAGATGCTGTTGCTAGAGTAATTGATCAAGCGGAGCTAGCGTTAAAAACCTGGGAGGTAGTCTTAACTGATTTTCTCTCACCACCCGTGATCGCCGAAGTACAGCAAATTTTTGGGCGCTTGACAGAAGTGGAATTATTAGCTTGGGGAGGATATCCAGGAGCCGAACGCCAAAGAATAGGAATTTCACGTCGGGAGATCCCAACTGATCTCACTCAAATTTCAGTCTGCCCTTTGGATATTACAGGTAATTTTCTCTTTGATCATGCCACACATCGGGATTTTTTAGGTGCTATGTTAGGGACTGGGTTAGTCAGGGAAAAAATTGGCGACATTATTGTATTAGGAGAAAGAGGTGCTCAAGCGATCGCCGCCCCAGAAATAGTGGATTTCTTGACAGGATCTTTAATACAAGTGCGTTCTGTCCCTGTCCAATGTCGGCCCATTGAATTAAGTGAGTTAAAAGTCAGCCCCCCCAAAAAGAAAGAAATGCAGACTGTTGAAGCTTCATTACGTTTAGATGCGATCGCTTCTGCGGGTTTTGGGGTATCCCGTAGCAAAATGGCCGACTCTATCTCTGCTGGTGATGTCCGCGTTAACTGGAAAGAAATCACTCAAGCTAGTTATCATGTCAACCCTGGAGATTTAATTTCTGTAAGCGGTAAAGGCCGTTTAGAAGTTGGCGAAGTTTCTGTCACTAAAAAAGAACGTTACCGCATTCAACTCACACGATATAAATAACCAGTTGATGGTTAATTGTTAATTGTTAATTGTTAATTGTTAATAGAAGACCATCAACCATCAACCATCAACTATCAACCATCAACTATCAACCATCAACCATCAACTATCAACCATCAACCATCAACTATCAACCACTAATTACTTCAACCAACCTTTAAGACGACGAGCAACCTGGGGACGGCGCAATTTACGCATAGCTAAGGTTTGAATTTGACGGACTCGCTCACGGGAAAGATTAAAAATCACCCCTACTTCATCAAGGGTGTAAGGTTTGCTACTATACAATCCATAGCGCAAACTAATTACATCTTTTTCTTTTTCTGTGAGGACATCACTCAAAACCTCTGAGATATCTTGACGCATCATCTGTTCGTTCATATGCTCTTCTGGTAATTGAAGTCCATGGTCTTCGAGCAAATCCACCAATTCCGTATCTTCTCCTTTCCCCACGCGATGGTTGAGAGAAAGAGCTTGTCGTCTTAATTGTAGCAATTGGCGCAAACTTGAACAAGTAATCTGCAATTCCTCTGCCAGTTCTTCTTCACTGGGATATCGTTGTAGTTTTTGTTTCAAGTTACTCTGAGCTTTTTTCAGTTTATTGAGTTTTTCGACTATGTGGATCGGTAAGCGAATAGTTCTCGCATCATTAGCAATCGTTCTTGTAATTGCTTGACGAATCCACCAATAAGCATAAGTAGAAAATTTGTATCCTTTATTGGGATCAAATTTTTCAGTAGCTCTATTTAAACCAATTGAACCTTCTTGAATCAAATCCAGAAAAGGAACTCCTCTGTTCAGATAACGTTTCGCAATGGAAACAACTAACCTTAAATTAGAACGAATCATTCTGCTTTTCGCCGCTCGACCACGATGGAGATAATTTTCTAATTCTTTTTCGCTAGTTAAACCCATCTCAGTCGCTAATTCAGACTTAGTAGGAGGGCGTTGTAAATCCAATAATAATTCGCTGGCTTTTTTTTCAATTTCAAGCATTAACTTGACGCAATTTGCCAATTCAATCTCTTCTTCAGCTTTGAGTAATGGATAACGCGCCATTTCTTTGAAAAAAGCTCCCACTGTGTCATTTAAATTCCCTTTCGGAGATGAGCCTTTTTCTCCATGATTATTTGCTAACTCTGAAAATGCCACTTCAACTAATTTTAAATCAGCTTCACTGATGAGGCTGTTTGAATCTCTTTCTTTTGCCGCTGTGTTTTTTTTCTGTTTCATAAGCTTCTATTTGATTTTAATTTAGCGCTATTTTCTCTGCTCAGGTTAAGATTTTTTCTCTCTCAAAGTTTTCCTCCTTAATAGTTAATTTTTTTTAAATTTCTGGAGTTCATATAATTCAAATTGATTAAATATGTTATTTGAATTTTTCTGCATTAAATCCAGTTAAATTAGTTGTTAACTAGAGAAAATATAGTTTTTTTTCTAGTTATAGCACTGATTTTATGCTACTTTTGAAATAAAATTTACTCAGAATTTAACCTTTTTCTAGTTACAGTTAAAAAAGTAACCAGGTTCGGTAACACTTTATACATAAATTGCCCCTCCGAAGGAAAAGTACAAAACCTTAATTATTAATTAACATTGATCAGGGGTAGGGTTGAGTCGATTTTACCCAAAAATCAGTTATGCTGCTCCTTTTCTAGAGTTTAAGTCTCCCATCAACCCTCTTTGACCATAACTGTTGACTAATTTAATCTACAAAGTTTCTTGTATCATGGTAATCTAAGAGGAAGCTGAAAAAATTTGATTTCAGTGGGAAGAAAGTCCGTTAAATTAATTGTAACAAAAATAACAGTAATGATGTACAATCAACATTCTGCTCTAGTATTAGCCGAACCCAAATCATCTTATCAATTACATTCCCCCGCCTTAGATTACATTGAGGTATTAATTGATTGTCCAGGTGTAGAGGGATTATATACTTATCGGTTGCCAGGAGATTTAGCAGTGCAACCAGGAGATATTTTGAGTTTGCCATTTGGGGGACAGATGGTAGGCGCCATTGCAATTCGTCTTCTTCAGGAGTCCCAAGTATCAATAGAAATCAACAAAATTCGTGAGGTTGAGGGAATAATTGCAGTAGGATTTTTTCCCCCATATTATTGGCAATTATTACTTCAAGTAGCAGAATATTATTGTACTGATATAATGACAGTGGTGCGGGTGGCACTCCCACCAGGAATTTTAAGGCGATCGCAGCGTAGGATTCGTTTACTACGAGATGCCATGCCTCCAGGAGCAGCATCTTTTTTAAGTATTCAAGCCCAAGAAATATTACAAACACTTCAAGCCCAAAAAGAAGGGGATTATAGCGCCGGGTATCTCCAACAGAAATTTAAAAGGGCAGCTTCGGGACTACGGGAATTATTACGTCGCGGTTGGGTGGAAAGTTATCTCGCTCCACCGAAAACTACCCGCCCGAAAGTACAAAAAGCTGTTACTTTAGTGACTAATAATTTCCCGTTCGACTTAACTGAGAAACAAAGAGAAGTTTTAGAAGTACTCAAACAGCGAGGGGGCGAACTCTGGTTAAGTGAATTACTCAAAATTTGTAACGCTAGTAGCTCAATTGTGACGAAGCTCGAAGAAAAAGGCTGTGTAGTGAGCGAAGCCAGAGAAGTTCTTCGGTTTTTAAATGAACAACATTCATTAGAGGGAGACAGAGTTAAAGAACTTACTGCTTACCAAAAATCAGCCTTGCAGCAAATTACAGGGACTGAGGGATATGCTCAAATACTCTTACATGGAGTCACAGGTTCAGGAAAAACAGAAGTTTATTTACAAGCGATCGCCCCGATTTTACAACAGGGTCAAGGAGCTTTAGTCTTAGTTCCTGAAATTGGTTTAACTCCCCAACTCACTGACCGTTTTCGCGCTCGTTTTGGGAACAAAGTGTTTGTTTATCATAGCGCCCTCTCAGAAGGTGAACGTTATGATACTTGGAGAGAAATTCAACGGGGTGAACCACGAGTAATAATTGGTACTCGGTCAGCGGTATTTGCTCCTCTGCCGAATTTAGGTTTAATTATCTTAGATGAAGAACACGACTCCAGTTTTAAACAAGACCAACAGGCTCCAACTTACCACGCTCGCACTGTTGCTACTTTTCGCGCACAGTTAGAAAACTTCCCCTTGATTTTGGGTTCTGCAACTCCTTCTCTAGAAAGTTGGCTACAGGTTAAAAGCAATATCGCCCCCAACCATCATTACCTCTCCTTACCCGAAAGAATACAATCTCGCCCCTTACCCCCTATAGAAATAGTGGATATGCGGCTTGAATTACAAAGGGGAAATCGCTCCATTTTTAGCTTATCACTGGGGGAAGCCCTGGAAAATCTCCAAAATAATGATCAACAGGCTATTCTTTTTATTTCCCGTCGCGGTCATAGCACTTTTGTTTCTTGTAGAAGTTGTGGCTATGTCATTGGTTGTCCCCATTGCGATGTTTCTCTCTCCTATCACTATACCCACGAAGGAGCAACTGAATTATTGCGTTGTCATTACTGCAATCATAGTGCTTTGCACCCAACAAACTGTCCTGAATGTGGTTCTCCTTATTTAAAATGCTTTGGCAGTGGTACTCAGCGGGTAACACAGGAGTTAAACCAACAGTTTCCCAACTTACGGCTGATACGTTATGATAGCGATACTACTCGGACAAAGGGAGCCCACCGAATGCTGCTTCAACGTTTTGCAAATAAAGAAGCTGATGTGTTAGTAGGAACTCAAATGATCACCAAAGGACTTGATCTTGCTCGAGTGACTCTGGTTGGGGTGGTAGCGGCAGATGGCTTACTTCATCACTCAGACTATCGTGCCTCAGAGCGAGCTTTTCAAACTTTAACACAGGTGGCAGGTCGTGCAGGTCGGGGGGATGAACCAGGAAGAGTGATTATTCAAACTTACTCGCCAGAACATCCAGTCATAGAGGCGGTGAAAAACTATGATTATCTCTCTTTTACCGAGACAGAATTACAACAAAGATTTGCTCTGAACTATCCCCCCGCTGGTCGTTTAATTCTCCTTCGTCTTAGTGGCATGGACGATCGTATAGTACAAGAGGTGGCGGAAATGCTCGCAGAGTCTTGTCAAAAGTTGGTCGGAGAAGAGGGGGAAATTTTAGGGCCGGCTCCGAACCGTGTTATGCGTGTGGCGCGTCGCTACCGCTGGCAAATTTTGCTCAAGTTACCTTCTGCTGCTGCAATCCCAAATTTAACTAATTTACGTTCTCAATGCCCTCACTCAGTTAGTATGACTATTGATATTGATCCTTTAAATATGGACTAATCAGTTGATGGTTAATGGTTAATGGTCTTTGATCTTCGGAAACATTAACAATCAACTATCAACCATCAACCATGAACTATCAACTAACAACGAATAAATGATTGTAATTGGCTTAATAAGCGGTACTTCCGTAGATGGAATTGATGCAGCTTTAATAGAAATAATTGACCAAGAGAGAAACAAAGATCAGCAATTTAGTAGGATAGATGTGGGGAAGCAAGTAAAACTCTTGGCAGGAGAAACTTTTCCCTATCCCCGTGAGTTGCGAGAACAAATTCTGGCTGTTTGTGGGGGGAAACCACTGACAATGGCAGAATTAGCAGCATTAGATGATGCGATCGCCGAACAATTTGCAGATGCTGCAAAAAAGATACAAAGAGCTAATGTGGCAGCTCAGTTAATTGGTTCTCACGGTCAAACGGTTTTCCATCGTCCCCCCCTACCGCAGAAATTAGGTTATAGTGTGCAACTCGGAAGAGGAGAGGCGATCGCTTCTTTTACAGGTATTCCTGTTGTTAGTAATTTCCGCGCTGCTGATATCGCAGCTTTTGGACATGGCGCTCCTCTTGTCCCCAAAGTTGATGCTTATTTACTTAGTCATCCTGAGCTTTCTCGCTGTATCCAGAACATTGGTGGCATTGCTAATGTAACTTACCTGCGAGCCACTAAAGAGTTAAACTGGGATCGGGACGTGCTCGCTTGGGATACTGGCCCTGGTAATGCTCTCCTGGATTTAGCCATTTCCAAATTAACTGATGGTGGACAAAGTTATGACCGAGATGGGCAATTTGCGCGCTCAGGAACTCCTTGTACAGCATTGGTAAATAAGTGGTTGCAGCTAGATTTCTTTCAACAACCACCGCCAAAATCAACTGGACGTGAGTTGTTTGGGTTAGCTTTTTTGGAGCAATGCTCTTTAGATGCGACGGCAAGAGGACTAGCCGCGGCCGACTTGATGGCCAGCTTGACAGAATTAACAGTGGCTTCAATTGTACACAGTTACCAGCATTTTTTACCTGAGATGCCAGCTGAAGTGCTATTATGTGGAGGAGGTAGTAAAAATCTGTATTTAAAACAACGGCTACAAGAGTCCTTAGCACCAATTCCAGTTTTAACTACCTCAGAGGTGGGAGTAAATGGCGATTTTAAAGAGGCCTATGCTTTTGCAATTTTGGCTTACTGGCGGTTGAACGGTAAAATTACGGGAAACTTACCTCAAGTCACTGGGGCAAAAAAACCAATGTTACTTGGCTTCATTCATCAACCTAATTAAGGCAGTAATGAAAACCATCATAGGAGTAATATTTTGACTCATACGTTTTTAATCGATGCTGGACGTTGGCTCCTTGAAGGAAATTGGCTCGAACGCAATCAAAAACCTATTCCTGTAAAAGGCGGCACAATTATTAATTGGAATGAAGAAAACTGGTTCACAATGGTGACCAATTTAGTTTTCCCTCGAAGCGATCGCCATGATATCAATTTTGAGTATCGAGGACACCTCCGCAGCGACCAACAACCATACACCTACGTCCTTAAACAAAGCCTTTTGGGACGCATTGAAGGTGAAGGCTGGATTGCACCCCAGTCCATTGTTCACCGTTACTGGCTGTTAAGTGATAAACAACGACGACATGGTTTTGAAACCTTTTATATTATAGACGAAAACACTTATCATTTTGCTAGTGGAATTATGGCGGGTCAGTACCTCGCGAGCACTATGGAAGCTATTTTAAAACGTCAAACTTAATGGTTGATGGTTGATGGTTGATGGTTGAACTTGTTGAACTTGTGATGGTCTGCTCTAAACAATTAACAATTAACAATATGGTTAATGGTTGATGGTTGATGGTTGAACTTGTGATGCCATGAACAATTAACCATTAACGATTAATAATTAACGATTAACAATTAACAATTAACGATCTATGACGAAAGACCCTTACTCTGGCCGCTTACTTGCTAACCGTTATCAACTCATAGAGTTGGTGGGTACAGGTGCTATGGGTCAAGTTTATCGTGCTGAAGATACATTGCTTGGTGGTGTTATTGTGGCAGTTAAATTTCTCTCCCAGACTCTGCTGAACAAGAAAATGCGCGAACGGTTTGAGCGGGAAGCAACTATCAGCGCACTCTTAGGTGAAAAAAGTATTCACATTGTTAAAGTGAGAGATTATGGAATAGATGAGAATGAAATACCATTTTACGTGATGGAATTTCTTCAAGGAGATGGGTTAAGTGAAATTATTAAAAATACACCATTGTCTTTACCTCGATTTTTAACTGTAACTCGTCAAATATGTTTGGGCATGGAATGCGCTCATAATGGGATTATTTTTAAAGGGGAACTCTGTCCCATCGTTCATCGAGATATTAAGCCAAGTAATATTTTTGTTGTCAAAGACTCAACCCTGGGAGAATTGGTGAAACTGCTTGATTTTGGGATCGCTAAATTGAGCCAATCTAGTGACTCTCAAACTCACTCTTTTATGGGGACTCTCGCTTATTGTTCCCCTGAACAAATGGAAGGAAAAGAACTCGACAATCGCTCTGATATTTATAGTTTGGGCGTAATGATGTACGAGATGATAACAAATGAAATGCCAATTCTCCCAGAAACTTCTTCTTTTGGCGGTTGGTATAAAGCTCATCACGAGTTTCCACCACAACCCTTTGAGTCTAACTTAAATTTACCAGCAGACTTAGAAAAGCTGATCATGGGATGTTTAGCTAAGTCTCCCAAGGATCGCCCCCAAAATATTGGGAAAATTTTGCAAGTCTTAGAAAGTTTAGAAAAAAACTTAATCTCAAAGCATCAGAAAAAAGTTGCCCCAAAAAGAAAATTTAATTACTCTAACCAAACGCTAAATATTACTTCGGTTGAGGAAATTTGTCTGCAAGCTTCTTGGCCAGAAGATAAACCACAGAAAAAAATTGTTTTTCCTCGTTTGATTCATGCTCCAGATAGAATGATTGCTAGTCTCTGGGTTATGTTGGAATATGAGGACATTCTGAAACGAATGCGATCAACTCGTTACAATCAATTTCTGTTTCTCGGTTCTCCTCATCCGATGGTTTTGTGGATTACTGTTCTCTACAATAGAGCCGATGTAAGTCGCTGGCTACCATGTTATCTCGATCTCAAAACAGATCATGGTCTGCGAGTTGCTCGCATTTTGGCAGAATCTGGTACTTACCGCATCTTATTTTTTGCCCTTCACGAACCAGATCAATGTAAGCACGTGATGGTTTCAACTATCGCTCCCAAGCAGTGTAAAATCCTTAAGGATTGGATTAAGATTAGTGAGGTTGATAAGCATCCAAGTACGCCACAAGCGAGTAAAAAAAGGTTGAAACAAGAGTTTGAAAACCTTAAACCTAAAATTTTATTTAAACTTGAACAAGCTCACACTTCTACTTCTATTGATATTTCAGGCTGAGTTATCAATTCTCAATCAACCATCAATCATCAACTTTATTTTTTAGGGGAGAAAAACAACAGGGGAAACCAACTTTTGTGGAGCAACTCAAAGGAAAAGCTTTTCAGTGTCAACTCAAGTAAATTTTTTCTGGTCTCGCTAGCAATAGCGATCGCACTGGTATCGAAATCGGTAGCGGCAGCAATAATTTCTGGCAAAGAATCTCCCCGTCTTACTTCCACATCCACCTGTAAATTTAATTGTTCTAATTCTTTTTGTACTGCTACTAATTTCTTGTGCGCATCATCAACAAAATAATCAGCGATCGCCTCTCTTCCTCCTTTTTCTTCTATTACCCAAATTAGCCGACAACGCTCAAAAGAATTAAATGGTTTGTGCATGGCATATTCCTTAATTCTGGCGATGAGATAGTGAGCTGTAGAGCTATCATTATAGGGAATTAATATTTCACGCCAAAGATGCTGACAGCGTAGTGCTAATTCTTCTTCAGTATAAGTAGAAATTAATTCTGGCCGAAAAACCATGAGGGGCAATTCTGTTAATTTTGCCAATCCTGTGCTAGTGCTCCCAAAAATTTTGTCCTCTAATGAGCTACGGATATGCGCCCCGAGTAAAATTACGTCGATTTGGAAATTATTCAAAATTCTGGGAATAATCTCCAGTGGCGCTCCTGAAACCACTTCCACAAATACCTCTACTCCTTCAGGAACGTTCTTTAAAGCATTATGCAGGCGTTTTTTCCCCTCGGTAATTTTTGCTGAGTCTTCTCTGGGGATTGTTCCTTCTGCCCATAAAGATACGCAGTGCAAAAAAACGATTTTTTTCAGCCCCCCCTTTGCCAGAAAGGGAACAAAATCTACAAGACGGTTCAAGCCGTCTTCAAAGTTGGTACAAATTAAAGCTCGTTGAAACATATATTAACATGATTACTGTTTTTTTAAGATTAACATCTCTGCGCTCTTAAAAGTTGCCAGTTGTTTCCACATCTCTGCCAGTTTATTCAGGCCCCAACATCCCCAGCTTTTTTCTCAAACTGGAACCAAGCAAGAGAAGGAGGTCTTACATAGCAGTAAATTGGGCTATTGAGACCAAGAACCTTGCTCTAACCCCCATTGGTGCTTAATAAACTCCTTATACATATTTTCCCGCACAATCATTTGTTCGTAGAGTTTTACCAAAAACTCCTGGGCTTGCTCTGGGCTCATTTTTTCCACCTGAGTGGCAAATGAGCGGATGCTGAATTGTTGTTCCATAGATAGTTCAATCGGATTAGACATCATTGACTCCTCTCAATCAGTAACTTTTTGCCATAAGGGACTGAACAGTACTTGATTTTCCCTTATATAAACTATTGTAACAATTATTTGACAAAATGTCTATTTTCCTCTAGGAAAATTTTCTGCCCCTTTATACTAAAATTTGTAACAAAAATTAGTATAAAGTTAGCTTGAAGCAATATCGTATTATTTTAAATTTGGGATCAGGGTTTTAACAGTTATAATCAATGATGGGTTTATCCTTGGGTAAAGCAGTCTGGAATCATAGGACTTGCTATACCCATAATCTCATGTCCTCATTTAATCATTGCCATCACAGTGTAACTTCTGCTGGCCAGGGGGGCTTCCCCATGAAACCCCACTGGACAAAAAGCCTGTCCCAATGGTTAAATTTAGTTTTAGCAAGCTTTAATTTGATCAATTGCTTAGAATGAACAAATAGCCCTGGTATCCACAACCAATATTTGATTATGCTTGCTGGCTTGGTGGAAACATAAAAATCAAATTTTTTGTCAAATTTGTAAACATTCTGTAATAATTAAAACAGGGAATCTAAGCAAAATTTAGGAATTAGCGCATCTAGGCAAGTCTTCATATTGCAGAACTCATCAGGCATTATTTCTCTAAACAAGTATGTGTTAAAGCGCCCAGCCAATCTGGTGGAAAGGGGTGCCTTTTCTCATGGCTTTTTTGGGTATTGCATAACAACTTGTTTGATTGATTATTTTTTAAGACTTTCGCACCTGCTGCTGTACCAAAATCCAAGTTTTTAGTTCAATCTCAATCAGGAGGTATCTTTTATGACCGTTCGTATTTATGTAGGTAACTTGCCCAAAAAACCTATGGAGCGTGAAGAGCTGCAAACTTATTTTGCAGATGCTGGTGAATCGGTAACTACTAAACTGATTAAAGACCGCAAAACGGGCGAATGTCGTGGGTTTGCCTTTATCACTGTAGAAAATGATGAAATAGCTCAAGCATTTATCGATAAGTTTAATGGTCAGGATTTTATGGGCTTGCCCTTGAAACTTGAAAAAGCACAACCGCGAGCGAAGGCGAAGGGTAAGGATGAAGCCCCAGCTAAACCAGAAGCTAATTCAGATACACCACCACCAACTCCTTCTCGCAAAAGCAAAGCTGCTAAAAGTAGCTCCCGCCGTCAGAATAGTGGCAGTAGTTCCAACTCTGAAGATATTCAACCTGATCCTCGTTGGGCTGATAAATTATCCCAACTCAAGGAAATGCTTGCAGCTCAAACTACTAATTCTTAAATTTCTTCCCAGAATAGTTAAAAGAAAAATTACTCTTTTGGCTATTCTGGGATGGCAGTGGATGGAAAATAACTTTTTACTGTCCCTCAGAGCAAAGGTTAATCAACTTCTTCATTTTCTACTCTTTTTCATCGTTTTTATGTTATAGGTTAGAGGTTTTTTTGTCCATAACCTATAATTCTCTTCTGCAAAAAAATCAACAAATCAAGGAGGTTTAAATGTCAGATAATCTAGATCCCGTTTTGCTAATGAAACAAGAAGTTGGGCGAGTTGCTGCTTCTCGGGTAAAATCTGATTCTATTGTTGGGTTGGGAACAGGCTCTACTACTGCTTATGCGATTGAATATTTAGGCATTCTTCTCGCTCAAGGTGACTTAAAAAATATTGTTGGTATTCCTACTTCTTTTCAAGCTGAAGTCCTGGCTAAAAAATATGGAATTCCTTTAACTACTCTCGATGCAGTCGATCATATTGATCTGGCAATTGATGGGGCTGATGAAGTTGATCCACAAAAGAATTTAATTAAAGGCGGCGGTGCTGCTCATACCCGTGAAAAAATTGTGGATAGTCTCGCAGATCAATTTATTGTTGTTGTCGATAGTGGCAAACTTGTTGATAAACTTGGCTCTTCTTTTCTGCTTCCCGTAGAGGTTATTCCCATGGCAATTTCACCTGTCATGCGCAAATTGGAACAACTTGGCGGTAAACCAGAACTGCGGATGGGTATTAGAAAAGCAGGCCCTGTCGTGACCGATCAGGGGAATTTAGTAATTGATGTGAAATTCGATTCTATTGATGACCCTGCTGCCTTGGAAAAAACTATTAATAACATTCCTGGTGTGCTGGAAAATGGCTTATTTGTTAATGTAGCTGACTTGATTTTAGTGGGTGAAGTAAAAGATAATAAACCTTTTGTCCGTGAATTTTAACGGCTTGTAGTAATCACGAAGAGTGATTCTCTAGAATTGCCCTTGGCGATTACTACGAACTAATTTTTAAACGGTGGTAATATCTTTCTCTTTTATGGCTAATAACTCGTCAATTTTTTTGGTGTAATTGTTAGTTATGTCCTGAATTTCATCTTGAAGATTTTGTGATTCATCTTTGGAAATTTCGCTGTTTTTCTCTTGTTTCCGTACTGCTTCTACTGCATCTCGACGAATATTGCGAATGCCAACTTTACCTTCTTCCCCATATTTACTAGCTATTTTCACTAATTCTTGCCGCCGATCAGTAGTTAGAGGTGGTATATTTAATCGAATTACTCTACCGTCGTTATTGGGAGTTAAACCAATATCTGACAGAGAAATTGCCTTTTCGATCGCCCCCATACTCCCCTTATCATAGGGTTGAATGATAATGGTTGTTGAATCTGGTGTGCTAATATTGGCTAAAGAATTTAATGCTGTTTCAGTTCCATAGTATTCTACTATCACTTTATCTAACAAAGACGAATTAGCACGACCAGTACGGATCGTATTGAGCGCTTTTTGTGTCGCTTCAACTGTCTTTTGCATATGTTGTTTTATTTCATTTAACTTCACAGAAACCTCCCACAATAGTTCCAACAGGTTCTCCTTTGGCTGCTCGAATAATATTACCTCGCACCGAAAGGTCAAAAATTACGAGCGGTATATTATTTTCTTTACATAAAGCGATCGCTGTCTGATCCATTACCCTCAAATCATTCGTGATTACGTGGGCGTAATTCAAACTCTCATAGCGATGCGCATTTGGATTTTCTTTTGGATCACAATCATATATTCCATCCACTTTAGTAGCCTTTAAAATTACTTCTGCATCTACTTCCGCGGCTCTGAGGGCCGCTGTTGTATCAGTGGTAAAAAATGGATTACCTGACCCTGCCCCAAAAATTACCACTCGTCCCTTTTCCAGATGACGAATTGCTCTACGCCTAATATATGGTTCTGCCACTTCCTGCATGGCGATCGCTGTTTGTACTCTTGTTGGAATACCTATGCGTTCTAGGGCATCTTGCAAGGTCATGGCATTCATTACTGTTGCAATCATACCAATATAGTCAGCAGTTGCGCGATCCATGCCCCCAGCGGCTGCTTTTACGCCGCGAAAGATGTTTCCCCCACCAACTACTATGACTAGCTGGACTCCACTTTTTACTACTTCTGATATTTCCTGAGCAATGTCAGCGACTATTTTGGGATCAATCCCGTAGCCCTTCTCACCCATTAATGCTTCACCGCTCAACTTTAGTAAAACCCGATGGTAACTCATCTCTCAATAGGGCTTGTATTTATTTTTGCTTGATTTTCCTCAATTACCATAACAGATTTCTGCACTTTATCATCTACTTATTCCTAGCTTACCAACCTTGATAACCCACTAATTTATCTACGAGTTTAACCCTGCTGGTTCTGAAGTGCCAACCCCTGGCCCGGATCAATGCCATCTAAATCTATGGTAATCTTTTCTATCCAGTCTGGTTATACAGCAATATCTCTTGCCTAAATTACGGGAATTTAGCTTCTTTCTTACAAATGCTGCTAATCCCCAAAATCATTTCCCCAACCTGCTCTCGCTCAGAAGCATAGTAAGTTATTTATAATTAAAAGTAGTGAACCCCAAAGCTGTTGGGTTTCCTCAACTTCAACTATGGACAAGGGAGATAAACATGAGTGAAACTAATGCTAATTATGATGAACCCTGGAAAGAAGCTATCGGGGAATATTTTGAGTCATTCTTAAGCTTCTTTTTTCCCGAATTACACGAGAAAATCAACTGGGAAAAAACACCAATATCCCTGGATAAAGAATTAAAACAAATTACCGCTGCCGCTACAACAGAAACAAGATTTGCTGATAAATTATTCCAGGTTTGGTTATTAGATGAGGGAGAAGTATGGATTTTGATTCATATAGAAGTACAGAGTCAATATGATAGAGAATTTCCCCAAAGGATGTTTATTTATAATTATCGAGCATTTGACCTTTATAGAAGACCTGTGATTAGTTTAGCTGTACTGGGAGATGAAAGCAAATCTTGGCGAGTGGATGCTTATGAGTATGGGTTTGGAGAAAGTCAAATGAGATTACAATTTAAGAGTGTGAAACTCATAGATTATAAATGGGAGGAATTAGAACAACATAATAATCCGTTTGCTATAGTAGTAATGGCACATTTAAAAACTCAAGCTACTCTGAAGAATTTAA
>JADQBC010000037.1 GCA_016903655.1 Gomphosphaeria aponina SAG 52.96 = DSM 107014 | reverse complement strand
CACTAAATTTTTCTGAAATTCTTCTGATTCTGCTTCATTGATTTGGTGGAAGAGTTGACTCAGATTCTGTTGAAATTTTTCTAGGTCTTGTCCATTGAGTTTAACTTTTAGGTATGCTTTGTTTAATGCTTTTCTAGGTTGGATTGCACTCATATTATTTTATCCTGTAGGTTTCTGTTTTTTAGTTTAATACAAAGTTATGGACAACAGCCAATACATTTTTCTTGAACTTAAGTTAAAAAACTTCTCAAAGTTGTTTATCTGGAGTAATACAGCAAAGAGGGGAATAGTATTGACATTATCAAAATCTAAAACTTAATAATAGTAAGGGTTTTCCTTCTGCCGATCGCGCTTCTGCCGATCGCGCTTCTGCTATACTATAGCATTCCTAAATAGGTTATGGTGAGACAATGGGATGGGCGCTGGAGTGTTGATTATTTATCAAGTTACAAATTTTAAAATCAGACAATTTTTCTTTGTAGGGTGGGCAAGGCCCTCGAATAAGACCTCTTTGCTATATCACCCATTTCTTTTTATTTTTCTCCCAAAAGATAAAAACTTACTGCACACCAATAGTTCTCCCACCCGCACCAAAAACAATAGGAGTATCAGAATTTGAAGGTTCCCAACCCACATCAAAACCAGCCCGCCTAGCAAGATCTCTTACTTTTCTAAAAGTTTCAAAACTATCAGGACGTACGACAAATGCCAGATAATCAATTTCAGGGTCAAATTCATTCAATTGTTGATTAAATTGAGAATAATTTTTCTCGACTTCAGCCAAAGATTCTCCTTCAACAGTTTCTAAAGGTTCATAGAGCAAAGCATCATTATCTACAAAGCTGACTTGATAATAATTAGTTCTCGCACGAAATGTTTTAATTAAATCTGATTTTTGCTTTAAACATTGCTGAAACAATTCTAACTCTTGCTCATAATAATTAGAATAAGCATTATTAAAACTGCTTTCTTTCCTTTGAGGTTGCTCACAACCAGGCAGAGACGCAAAAAACTTTTCCACCTGATAGTCAATTAATTCATAATCTATATAGGAAACTTGATTTTCTCGCACTTCAAAAAAACGCGGGTTTTTATTACTACTTGAAACCAAAGGAGTCCGAATAATCGTTCCTCCTTCAACTGCCAATAGAGAAACAAATAAACTAAGAAACATCAAAAACCCAACCAGATTTGTCATCACATCTAAAAATGAATCTAAGTTAGTAATGGGACGCAGAGATTTACGAAAGCGTTTTCTTTTCATTCTGCTTGCTCCTGAATTTTCAATTTCCATCCCTCATCAATAGGTTCATACCCTAGATCAATACCAAGTTTCTCTACCAAATAGCGCACCTCCTGAAAAACTTCAATTCCATCAGGTTTAATCGCGACAATCAGATATTCTTGATGTTTTTTGCTACTTATTTCTTGTAATAACTGGTCTAAAGCACCGTTTGGCTTACTCAAATCTGCAAGCGGAACAAATACCTCACTAGGGTAAATAATCACTCCATTTTTAAGACATTCTATATAACGGGGAATCTTACTTTGATTAACTCCACCTTCATCTGAGCTAGCGATAATATTGATTTCTTTTTCATCACTCAAAGTTTGAGACATCATCGCCACAATTAGCAAAATTAGAGTGCCAATGGTACAAACGAGAACAGAAAGAAAAGGAAACAAATCCATCTCAATAACTTGGCTACGCCTTCTCATAATTTTCAATTTCCTTACTATTGTTTTCTTCAACCAGGGTAATTCGACGGGGTTGACTCAGTTGCTGTAATCCAGGTTGCAGTAAAACTATACTCTCTTTCAGTTCTACCAGCACTTCTTCCAATTTTGCCGTTTGTTCCAATTTCTGAAGACTTAGATCTAAACTTTGCTGAAGTTTAACAATTTCAGCAACTTGATTAGCACAATCAGTTAAAGCATTTATTCTTGTTTCTAGAGACTGTGTAGCTTTAAACAGTTCCTGAGTAAACCTTTCAGCTTGTTCTCCTATTCCTTGAGAAGCAACAGTATTATTTTCCTTAATTTCAGCTACTGTTTTTGCTATTTCAGCTACTATCTCTTGGCTCGTTTGTTGTTGTCGTTGGATGGATTTAACAAAAGTCTGCCGATCCTCCATCGTCATTTTATTTCCTTGAACCATTTCCTCAATCAATTGACCATGAATTTTTTGGATCTTTTCGATTTCAGCTACAAAACCTTGAGCTAAAAGTGACGCTGCTTGTTGCGCATATTCCTGAGCTGGTTCAATTAGAGCTTTTGCGTCAGGTAGATATTCTTGAAATGCTTGATTTACTGCTATTTTCAACTCTTTTTTATCTAGATTTTCTGGAGCTTTCAGAAAAGGAAACAGTTGATCATTAATGAACATATCTATCTCTAATAATAACCCTGACTCTAATTGTTCTACCAACACTAAAGGAATCATTATCAACACACTTAATAATAAAGCTAAAAAAGTAGTGTCAAATGCCACTGCCAAGCCACTGGTAACAACTCCAATCCCTTCCTTTATTTGTTCAATATCTCCCGCTTGTTCAAGAAACTCAGAAAATCCACTTACCCCCTGACTAATACCAACTACTGTCCCAATAAATCCTAGCAAAGGAATGGCCCAAATCAGAATGCGAGCAATCGTGTAAGAAGATTCAGAAGCATTATTATAGAAAGCAGAATCTTCCTCAGCAAAATCAATGGCAGTTTGACGATTTCCAGCATTAATGTACACTGCTAGAATCCAACTGCAACGAACAGCAATCAAACTTTTATGTTTGGCTAAACTTTGTTGATAATTGTATAATTGGGGGGACATGGGATTGTACCAATCAAGATTAGCATATAAACTAAATTTTCTAAAAGCTTTCAATTCTTGATTGATTTTTATGTACTTATTTATCACCACAACCCCCACAATACTGGTCAATAAAATTACCAAATATTGTGTAAAACCTCTTGCGTAAATTAACTGACCAACTGCTGAATTGCGCACAGGTAACAACAGAATGTAAATTAATACAGTAACGCCTAAAGCTATGGCTAAAGCTCTAGGCATTTTTATCTCTAATTCTTTTCGTTCTATTTTTCCAAGTTGAGTCATTAACCTAGAAATAGAAGTTGCATTCATATCTTTTAAATCCTTAATCTGGTTGATGGTTGATGGTTGATGGTTTATTGATCAAGGTAGGATCATCAAACTCTGGTTTTTATTTGCTGTTTCCAATTTTAAGACTTTTTTGACGGGAAGAGTTTGAGCTTTCAACCCAAATTAATAATTTTTTCTCGCTCCGTCATCTTTTGTAATCAAGAACACTCTTATGATTTTAGGGGAAAATTGGCTTTTTAGCTGAGAAAAATTTAACTTCAGTCGCTACCCCAGTCGCAGGTATGGCACTTTAACCTTCTCTCTCGCCAACGCCGATATTTTTAACCATCTTCATCAAATACATCTTGAGCAAAAAAAAAGTCTGCCAACGCAGACCTTTTTCAGATGGAAACAAATTTAATTTGCTTGTTATTTTAGAGAGTGGGCAGAGAGAGACTCGAACTCTCATGACCGAAGCCGCCACATTTTGAGTGTGGTGCGTCTACCAATTTCGCCATCCGCCCTTGACCTCACTCCCATTATTATAACCTATTTTTCCATTTTGCAACAATTTTTGATATTCTTGTGAACTTGCCCAGCGATCTATTTCTCTGGCCCGCAGCACAGGAACTGGATGAGTCAACTGAGCAGTCTGAACAGATTTTAGCATTTCTCCGAGTTCTGTGAAACTAATCTCATCATAAGCTCTAGCTTGCTCAATAAAAGCCCCCAAATTTAACTGAGGAGCAATAGTTGGCGAACCCCCCGCCAATTTCATCAGCACTGACATCACCACTTTTGGGTCTTGACTGGCTAATAAAGCAGCGCGATCGCAGCTAAATTCTGCACAGCGTACCCATTCTAACATTTGCGTTTGCAGCGATTGCGCAATCACACTTCCCCAACTTGGCACCAACCCTGCCGCCAGTACCATAATATTTACCAAAGTTAAATAAGTACTATGCTCACATTTCAAATGTCCTAATTCATGGGCCATCACCGCCTGAATTTCTTCTGCTGTCAACATCTCAATTAAAGAAGTATGAATCACCATAAAAGGCTGTTTTCCCCGCATCGCAAATGTATAAGCATTCGGCACAGGATTTTGCTGAATATACAACTGCGGTGGTTCCAAGTCCAGAATTTTACAAGCTTCCATCAACAACTCATACAGATGTGCTAGCTGATTTTTCCCCACCAGAACACTATTGGCAATATTATTGAGATAAAAAAATTGTTCTGCCACAGGACCCAAAAGAGTCCGTATTGCCACATCTAAACCTGGCAATTGTTTTAAAGTTTTAGTTGCTTCGAGGTCAAGAGGATGACGAAAATCATCTGCTTTCAGACCCAATAGTAGTGTTTTGGCAAATTCCATAAGTTCAAACAATAAAAATACTCAATTTGTTAACCAATTTTTCACCCGACGTAAGCTATCCCACTCAGGTTTTCTTGTCAATCCGTCTTCTATATTTTCTGTTACAGAACTCCTCACCTCAGAGTCTAGTCTCATCATTTGTTGCGCTGCTTGAATGTGGGGGCGAACTCCCGTCTCACCTACATCCAACATCGCCAGTGCTAAATTTATTCTCCCCCCGGCCGACTTGCCATCTAGTTTAACGCTTTTTTTTGCCGCTTTTAATGCCTGGTTTGGTTTATCCACCAACAGATAAAGCCAAGCCAAACAATTCCAAGCCATAGCATTTTTGGGCAGACGAGCGCAAATTTTCGCAAACACAGGAATTAAGGTTTCTGCTTTTTCTCCTGCTTGATAGCGTTTTAAGCTACTTTCAAATAATGTTGTTATCGATTCTGTCATTTTTGCTTAATTTCTTCAAATAACCAAGGCAAGCTATTCAGCCTGCCTTTTTCCTACTGTATTTTCTTTAAGCTGCAAAAGACTTCCCACAGCCGCAGGTTTGGCTCGCATTAGGGTTAGTAAACTGGAAACCCCCGCCAATCATTGCATTGCTGTAGTCTAGCATTAGACCATAGAGATAGAGAATGCTTTTGCGATCGCACACTATTTTAAACCCCTCGTAATCATACACCTCATCATGCTCAGTTATCTGACTGATATCTTCAAAATCCATCATATAGGACATTCCCGAACAACCTCCCTGACGTACACCCACTCGCAGGCAGAGGTCTTTTCCTTGTTGCTCCCTTAGCATTTTTACGTGCTTCAGAGCCGTTTCTGTAAGCACGATTCCTTTTTGCTGAGTTGCTTGTGCCATCTTCATACCTAACTTTTTATTTATATCCTTCATCCAATAGACTTACGCAGTCGCTTATTTTTTTCTCCAGAGGGCAGCCAACAACAGACATGGCTGCAAGGATAGCAATTTTCTAGCTTTTGCGTAAGTCTTTTCCTAGTAATGAACTTTAGGGCAGACTTTCACTCCATCATCTCTCGAAAAAGAAACTGATCTAAGCTAATTTTAGCTCTGAATCTGCCCTAACACGCAATCGCGAGAACCACTCTTGCCTTTTGTTTCACTATTCTTCCAAGCTTTCAGTGCTCATGGGTACGAAGTCACCATAAATTGTCAAAGCCAATAACATTGCTTGACCTTCTTGGATCAACTTACCTGTTAGCACGCAGCTTTCATCTTTGCGAGCTACTGCTTCAATCGTGGCGCGAATATCAGCACGGGAAAACTGGGGGCGATAATCCCCAGATTTCTGCTGGACATAGTTCCAGAGAATATCCCGAATCAGCGCTTGATATCCTTGATTGCCACACAGACTTTTTAGCTTTTCTTTCAGCTTCCGTTCTAAGCGGATGCTGGTTACTTCCATTTCCGTTGTTGAGGTTCGTCCCAAGGAACTACGAGTATGCATAATGTTGTTTTTCTCCAAGTACTAGACAACTTTGTAGATATAGTGTATCATTAATTTACCCTGTTTGACAAGCAAATTTTTTTTTTTTTTCTTTTTCTTTTCCTGGCATTTTTCTACTTATCCTCTCTGTAATTTTATCCCAAAAGGTACTTTTCTAGAAAAATTTTCAATTGGAAGAAAAAAAAGAACTCAGAAAGTAAAACTCAGAACTATTAGCTCAATGCGCTCATCAGGAGCCATAGCTCTTGGTTTAAGCATTTTAGTTCTGAGTTCTACTTTCTAAGATAGTTGACTAAAGCCAGGAGTCCTAGCCGATAACTCTCCGCTCCAAAACCACTAATTTGTCCCACAGCCACTGGAGCAATATAAGAGTGATGACGAAAATTTTCGCGCTGATAAATATTACTCAAATGTACCTCCACCGTAGGAATCTTGACTGCTGAGAGAGCATCTCGGATTGCCACACTTGTATGGGTATATGCCCCAGCATTAATCAAGATTCCCTGATGTTCTCCTAATGCCTGATGAATTGCCTCAACTAAGACTCCTTCATGGTTTGACTGCAAAAGCTCTACTTTTGCTTGCAGATTTTTCGCCTCAAGGGTGATCAAGAGGTTAATATCATCAAGTGTCACCGAACCATATATTTCTGGTTCTCGCCGTCCGAGCAGGTTTAAATTCGGTCCGTGCAGTACCAGAATGCTTAATTGACTCAAAACTTCTGATGGCATTGAACAAAAGTTACTTAATATGATTTAACGGTTTCGGCGGGGAAGTCGCTCATTTAAAGGAATGGGAATTAGCTCTGGTTCTGGCTCTACTTCTGGCCCCAACAAGGTTTCTATGAGCTTTTGCGCCCATTCTTTCAACTTTTCCAACATTTTTTCTAAATAGTCCATCGAACAGACCGCTCCTCTGAGACAGTTTATGTTATAATCTACCTAGATTTCTAAATCTTTATGTATCTAAAACCTTCTAGTCGCTCAAAACTTTGTTTTGCCTAACTTTTTCAGTTTTCAGAATCCAACAAGATTCAATCTATATTTATACTTATTTTTAGTTTAACATAGCTTTTGAAGAGAAAGGAACTTTCTCAGTTTAAAAGCTGGCGTCGCAGTAAGTCTAAGGCATTGCAGGCACTGATGTAGCGAATTGTCTCTCTTTCTCTTTCTTCACCTAAAAGCTCTTCAAAACTTTCTACCTGACCATCAGGTGCTGCTAAACCCAGATAAACAAGTCCCACTGGTTTACTCCCGGTGCCACCTCCTGGCCCTGCTATTCCTGTGATACTCAACCCCCAACTGGTTTTTAGTTTTTCTTTAATGCCTAATGCCATTTGTTTGGCTACTGTGGCACTTACAGCTCCTGCTTGAGCTAAATCTTCTGGTTTTACTCCTAACAGAGATATTTTTACCTGGTTATGGTAAGCAATGACCCCTCCCTGAAAATAGGCTGAACTTCCCGCAACTCTGGTTAACATTTCCCCTAAACCTCCCCCAGTACAAGACTCAGCTACACTCAGAGTTTCCCCCCTTTTTTTTAATAATTCCCCCACTACTGAGCTGAGAGTCTCATTATCTGAGCCAAAATAGTCTAATCCTGCTCTGTCAATTATTTTTTGGGCTACTGGATCTATCAGGGCGATCGCCTCTTTTTCTGTTTTTGCTTTTGCTGCTACTCGCACTCTCACTTCTCCTAATGAGGCATAAGGTGCTACTGTTGGATTTTTCAATTCTAACAATGCAGTTACTTTTTCTGCCAATGCTGACTCCCCTATACCACGAAATCTTAACATTCTACTATAAATAATTTCTTTGCCCCAGCCTTGACTTTTCAGATAGGGTATGGCTGTTTCTTCCCACATCCGCTCCATTTCTGAGGGTACTCCAGGAAAGGTTAGAATTGTTAATCCTTCTCTCGGCTGCCAAATCATTCCTGGTGCTGTGCCTGTGGGATTTGGTAATATTTCTGCTCCTACTGGCAATAAGGCTTGTTTTCTGTTGCTTGGGGTCATTTTTCTCCCCCGTTTGGCGAATTTCAGGGCGATGTCTGCTACAACTTCTTGTCTTTCTGCCAAAGAAGTTTGCCAAAAATCCGCGATCGCTTCTGTTGTCAAATCATCTGGTGTTGGCCCTAGTCCCCCTGTAAAAATTATGATCTCTGAGCGTTTACTTGCCATTTCCAATACTTTTTGCACTCGCCCAATATTATCTCCTACCACGCTTTCATAATAGTGCGGTATCCCCAATTTTGCTAACTCTCGCGCTAAAAACTGCACATTACTATTGAGTATCTCCCCTAACAGCAGTTCTGTTCCTACACAAATTATTTCTGCACTCATTCTTTTGATGGTTGATGGTTCATGGTTCATGGTTGCCTAAAAGCCTTCTGCCGCCTTTGATGGTTGATGATTTAAGCGAGGGCGGGAATGGGAATAATGCACTACCTCTTCTTCTGGATTCAACAGTCGGTCTGCTATGATATTAGCAATTTCTGTCAACTCTTCTACTATTCTTTTCGCTTCTTTTGTAATACTTGCCACCCTACATATGTTAACAACATTGTTGCTCCAATGGCATAGCCCCAACCACTGGGAATATTAGAAAATCCCAGGGCTAAACTTCCCACCCACAGGGTGAGGGCGTAGATAAACAATACTGTCAGACGTTGCGATATTCCTGCTTTTAATAAACGGTGATGTAAATGGCGTTTATCGGCGAGAAACGGTGATTTTCCTTGGCTAATGCGGGATAATATCACTACTGACATATCTAAAATTGGTACTGCTAAAATTAAATACGGTAATAAAACCGCTGTCACAACTGTGGTTTTTACTAACCCAATTACCCCTACTCCTGCTAGGGTAAACCCCATAAAGTAAGCTCCTCCATCTCCCATAAATATCTGCGCTGGGTTAAAGTTGTAGCGCAGAAAGCCTAATGCTCCCCCTGCGAGGGCTGCTGCGATGAGGGCTGCTGCTGGTTGTTCCATGAAGAGGCTAACTATTAGCATTACTACTGCTGCTATGCCTGATACTCCTGCTGCTAATCCATCTAAGCCGTCAATCCAGTTAATGGCGTTTGCCATGCCTACTAACCACATTACAGTAATGGGTAGGCTTAACCAACCTATATGTACTAAACCACTGAAGGGTATGGAGAGAAATTCTATTCTCACCCCTACCCACCAGGCTAAAGTAGCTACTAATCCTTGCATTATCAGGCGGGAAGTGGGGCTAAGATTGAATAAATCGTCTGCTAAACCGATCAAAAAGAAGGCTAGCCCTCCTAATGTTACTCCCCATACTTCCCATTCTTTGTTGATGGACAGAAAACCAAATCCCCCTAACCACCAAACAACCATCCACGCTGTTAAAGTCCCAGTAAAAATTGATACTCCTCCGAGACGCACTATGGGTCGTTTGTGTATTTTCCTTTCATTTGGTCGATCTACATAGCCATTTTTCAGTCCAATGGTTTTTACTACTGGTGTAATCCATAAAACTACTGTAAGCGACACTAGAAAGGCAATCAGATGGTAAAGCTCTCCTGGCATTTCAGTTGATGGTTGATGGTTGATGGTTGATGATTTAAGCGAGGGCGGGAACGGGAATGTTGAGATGGGGATAGAGACTGAAGCGATCGCATAATTGGGCTACGCGCAATTGACAATCTCGCTGCACTACCTCGTCTTCTGGATTCAACAGTCGGTCTGCTATGATATTAGCAATTTCTGTAAACTCTTCTACTCCCATTCCTCTGGTGGTCATTGCTGGGGATCCTATTCTTAATCCACTTGTTACAAAAGGTGATTCTGGATCAAAGGGTACTGTATTTTTATTGGCAGTAATATTTACCTGGCTTACCAACTGATCTGCTCGTTTTCCTGTCATCCCAATGGAACGTAGATCTACTAGGTTTAAATGGTTATCTGTGCCGTCTGAAACCAGTTTAAAGCCTCTTTTAATTAGCTGCTCGGCTAGTGCCTGAGCATTTGCTATTACTTGAGCTGAATATTCTTTAAATTCTGGTTTGAGTGCTTCCCCAAAGGCTACAGCTTTGCCTGCAATAACGTGTTCTAGTGGGCCTCCTTGTGTTCCTGGGAAAACTGCTTTATCTAATTTTTTCCCTAATTCTGCATCTTTGGTCATAATTAAACCGCCTCTTGGCCCGCGTAAGGTTTTGTGTGTTGTTGTTGTTACTACATCGCAATGGGGAACGGGGTTGGGATGATGTCCTGTGGCTACTAAACCTGCGATGTGAGCTATATCTGCTAAAAGGTAGGCTCCTATTTCAGCGGCGATCGCTCTGAATTTGTCAAATTCTATCACTCTGGGATAGGCCGAATACCCACATATGATTAGTTTTGGTCGTTCTTTGAGTGCTAGCTCCCGAATCTTGTTATAATCTAGTCGTTCTGTTTGCTGTTCTACTCCGTAATGGCAAACTTTGAACCATTTTCCTGATACATTTACGGGTGAGCCATGGGTTAAATGTCCTCCGTGTGCTAAGTCCATCCCCATAATTGTATCTCCTGGTTCTAGTAGTGCCAGGAATACGGCAAAGTTGGCTTGAGCCCCTGAATGGGGTTGTACATTTACGTGTTCTGCCCCAAATAGCTTTTTCCCTCTGTCTATTGCTAGTTGTTCTACTTGATCTATATATTCACAGCCGCCGTAATAACGCTTTCCTGGCAGTCCTTCTGCGTATTTATTGGTTAATACTGAGCCTTGGGCTGCTAACACTGCGGGGGAGGTGAAGTTTTCACTGGCGATTAATTCGAGATGTTCTCTTTGTCTTCTTAATTCTAAGTTGATGATCTCAGCTACTGCTGGATCTGTTTGCGCTAGTAATTCTAAGTTTGTTTCTGTCACTTCTACTTATTTCCTGATTAGTTGCTGCATTTCTTTAATTACCTATAGTGACACAAAACTATTCCTCTTGCTTGTTTTTTTTTGTGGTCGCTGAAGATTTTTTTTTACTTCCCCATTTTCCCTCAAATACCTGCTATATAAAACTGAACTTTCCTTGAATAATCAGGTTTATTCTTTAACAAGGCTACTGCCTTGAGAGTTTATTTCCTGCTTCATCCAGACGAGTCGGCTCGCTACTGTCCACAGGCGTTAATTGGGGTGTAGCCCACCCTATCCACTACTACTTCATTTGGTGCTTTTTCTAATCGCACTGAAGCATTTAAATCTCTATCAATTATCAAACCACATTCATTACACCTAAAAATGCGGTCAGATCAAGTTAAATCTGCTTTGATTGCTCCACAATTGCTACAACCTTTACTGCTTGGATACCATTGGTCAATTACATCCACTTTTGTTGCAAAAAAAAAACTCCGCTTTAATAGCAACTCTTTTTCTTTTTGCCATGAGCATAATCACTTATTTTTTCCCCTTTTTTCTCCCTAACTTTCTCAATGTCTTTCTGTTCACCCAACTTTAGTATTCTAGAATACCCACCTCTCAATTTTTTGGGACAACAATTGTTAAATTTAGGTTAAATTTTCTCCCCAACTTTCATTTTACTCCTTCTGCCACTCCATTGCTAATATATCCAAAAACTTTTGGCTTGGCCTGCCTGCACAGAAAATTTTTTTTTTCTGTATAAATTGTTACTTTTTTTTCCAACAAAGAAAGGGATAGTTGAGACATAAGACAAGAGGCTTAAGTCCCTTGTCTGATGTAAAAAAAAATAAGTAATATGCCAAGCAAGTCTTTCTTTGCTTTAAATTGCAGCAATGATCATTGAAAACTGATAACTGACATGGCTCGCATTCCGACGTTAAAATATGATCGAGGGACTTTAATCCTGCATCCACCACCGAAGGGAAAGGCTTGGCTCGATTTTGCCAGTTGGGATGACAGGATCGAAAAGTTTCGTATCCGCGGGATTGATTATCGCCCACTGGTGGAAACTTTACAAGCAAATGGGATTAGTTTTACAGATGAAGCAAAAGAATTTACGCCTTTGGAATTAATTCCCAGTTTCGAGATGGAACCTTACCCCCATCAAGCAGAAGCTCTGTCTGCTTGGAAAAAAGCAGGACGCTGTGGGGTGGTGGTATTGCCAACTGCGGCGGGAAAAACTTATTTGGCGCAATTGTGTATGGAGAAAACACCAAGAACTACCTTGATCGTTGTGCCAACTTTGGATTTAATGCACCAGTGGTATGCCCAGATGAATGCTGCTTTCCCAGATATAGAAGTGGGGTTACTCGGGGGTGGGGCACGCGATCGCTCTCCTATTTTGATTGCTACTTATCATAGTGCTGCCATCCATGGGGAAACTCTGGGAAATAAATACGCCTTACTTATTTTTGATGAATGTCATCATTTACCTACAGATTTTTTTCGGGTAATAGCAGAATATGCGATCGCTCCCTATCGTCTCGGACTTACTGCTACTGTGAACCGCACTGACGGGAGTCACAAGGAGTTAGATACCCTCATTGGTAAAATAGTTTATCACCAAACTCCTGCAGCACTTTCAGGTCAGGCACTCGCAGAACATAAAGTTGTCCAAATTAAGGTTAAACTCTCCCAAAAAGAGCGGGAACGCTACGAAAAAGCCATCAAACTCCGCAATGATTTTTTAGCCAGCGCGAAGATTTCCTTGAATAGTCTCAAGGGTTGGGAACACTTTGTTAAAGCTAGCGCCAGTTCTTCTGCAGGTCGGCGGGCAATGTTAGCCCATCGGGAAGCAAAGGAAATTGCTTCTGGTACTGATGGTAAATTACGCCTCCTTACAGAATTAATCTGTCAACATTACCCAGAAGCCATACTCATTTTTACCAACGATAATGCTACTGTTTATCGCATCTCCGAGGAGTTTCTCATTCCTGCTATTACCCATCAAACACCAGTTAAGGAACGTCATCATATTCTGCAATGTTTTCGGGAAGGAGAATATAAAACTCTGGTGGCTTCCCATGTTCTCAATGAAGGAGTAGATGTTCCTGAGGCGCGGGTAGCAATTATTTTATCAGGTACTGGTTCTATGAGGGAATATGTCCAGCGACTGGGTAGGATTTTGCGCAAGGGCAAGGAGCAAAATAAATTAGCTATCCTGTATGAAGTGGTGGCAGAAAATACCTCTGAAGAAAGCACTTCTCAACGTCGTCGCGGTGAGTCTCAACCCAAACCTCCCGCCAAACCCAAGATAGAAGTTATTTCTTCTCCCTATGATACTAAACGAAGTACTACAGTGAAAGCGGCTGAGTCCTCGGCAAAATGGCCAGAAAATGACAATTATTAGTTTATGTCTCAACAAACCCCAATACTTTCACTTTTTATTTATGAGTTTTGAGGTACAATCCAAAAAAGCAATATTGTGGGTAGAGAGATGGTTTCAGCGACATCGGGTTTCAACCCGTTGCTATATGGTTATGATTGACAATTTGATTAATTAACAACCAAAACAGTAATTGCCCAAACCCATTCATCAACGCTCAAAAAACTTTTTCTCTCAAAGCTTGACAACGATAATCATTAATTTACATTAAGTATTATTAAGATAATATGCTAAGGTAAGTTGGGTTTGAGAATTAAAAAATATTTCAATGGCTAGGATTTTTGTGGTGTAATAAAAGTAACATTGTTTGAGGAAAAATTATGACTATTAATTTTCAAGAAGTACCTAGAACACAATCAGGTATTAAGGGAAAGGGAAACCGAACTTATGGTGGAGCTTGGGGAGACTTTAATGGGGATAACTATCCCGATCTTTGGGTGAATAATCACGGTCAACCAGGTGTTTTATATTTGAACAATGGTGACGGAACTTTTAAAAATGTCACTAATCAAGTTTTTGTCAAAAAGCCAACAGGAGACGAACATGGAACAGCATGGATTGATTTTGATAACGATGGAGATCAGGATTTAATTCAAATTGTAGGCGGCGGGAAAGGTTTGCGTGTAGGTCCAGAGTTTGCTAATCGGTTATATGTGAATAATGGAGGAAAATTAGAAGAGCTAGCTAATTCTCTAGGGGTTGATTATCCCCTAGCACGGGGAAGAAGTCCTCTCTGGTTAGATTTTAACAATGATGGTTTATTGGATCTGATTGTGGGAGCTATTCCGAGACAGGATAATTTAGAAGCACCACCCAAGATTTTTCAACAGAATAGTGATGGTACTTTTGAAGATGCTTCAGCAATTACAGGTTTTGAATTAGACTCTGCACCAATCTCTTTTCTTTCAGATTTATCTAGGGATGGCAATTTAGATTTAACCGCTAAAAGTGATATTTTTAGGGTTTATGATATCAAATCAATTCCATTTATAGATATTACTTCTCAGACAATCCCCAGTTCCGTGCTCACTTTTAATTTAGCTACTGCTGATTTTAACAATGATCTACTGCCAGACATTTACTTAACAAAAAAGGTAGAAGGAGATAGCGATTTTGAACAAGCAGGAAAGAATAAGATTTTATCTATCTTACAAGCTGAAAAAAATGAAAAAGGGATCTCCCTTAATACTAGCGGAGAAATAACCTTTGATCTTATTGCCCAAGGTTATTCTTCTGTACCTCTCAATCAAGTTTATATTGGAACAGAAGGAATAAATCCAACTGCATGGGAGTTTACTTTATCACCAAAAGACCCTGACGTAGTTGGTATTTTTCCCCATACTCCTGGAGTTGATCGGGGAATTTATATTGGCTACAATCCTAATTTACAGCGCTGGGATTTGCTGTTGTCCAATCCCGCTCAAAGTATGACTGATGAAGAGCTGGAAAATCCAAATATGTTAATTGCTTTCATTGATACTAATCAAACTATTGTTAATACAAGAGCGATTGGTTTTCAAGCAAATTCTCAACCGCCAGGAGACCAACTATTAATTAATACTGCTCAAGGACTCATTGATAAAAGTGAGGAAGCGGGAATTAATACTATTCCCATTAATGGGTATAGTGTGGTGGCTGGTGACTTTGATAATGATATGGATCAGGACATTTATATAGTGACAACCAGTTCACTGGGTAACACCCCAAATATTCTTTATGAAAATCAAGGAGATGGAACTTTTATTTTAGTACCAAACGCAGGCGGTGCGGCGGGAACTGATATTGGACAAGGGGATTTTGTGATGACTGCTGATTATGATTTAGATGGTTTTCTTGACTTGTTTGTTGCTAACGGTGGCGGGCCTAGAACACCATTAAATAACAATGCTCCCTACCAACTTTTCCAGAATCAAGGTAATAGCAACCATTGGCTGCAAGTTGATTTGCAAGGGTTAGTTTCTAATCGAGATGGAATTGGGGCGCGAGTTTTTGCTACTGCTGGTGGTATTACTCAACTTCGAGAGCAATCTAGTGGGATTAATCATCAAAGTCAAAATCACCAGCGGCTCCATTTTGGCCTAGGAAATAATGTCAATGTTGAGCAATTAGTTGTTAATTTCCCCAGTGGAAGAACACTACTTGTTAAAAATATTCCAGCAGATCAACTTGTTCGAGTAATAGAGCCAGGGGGGAGTAGCAAAGATAACATTATGGGTGGGATTAGCAATGATATTATTTCTGGAAATGGAAGTAATGATACTCTTACAGGTGAAACAGGAAATGATTATCTGGCTGGCAATGGAGGTAATGATAGTTTGATCGGTGGTTCTGGTAATGATCAATTATGGGGAAGTAATGGTAATGATTTTCTCAATGGCGAACAAGGTAGGGATTTTCTTAATGGCGGCCTGGGGAATGATGTCTTTTTGTTGCAACCAAACCGAGGGGCAGATAATATTACTGACTTCCAAGATGGTCAAGACAAGTTTCAATTAACAGCAAGTCTCACTTTTGAACTATTAAATATCAAACAAGTTAACAACAATACTCAGATTACCAGAGCTAGTAATAATCAAGTCTTGGCTATTTTACTTAACATTGATGCCAGCACCATTGATGCTAGTGATTTTATATAAGTAGATAAGCAAAATTATTTACACAATTTCTGTAGGGGCGGGTTTAGCCTTGATCTTTGTGAGCAACGTTATCTTTAAATCAAAACCCGCCCGAACCTGCGGTAATTAATTTTGTGCGACCACTTAAGTCATCAGAGTGAACAATTTTGATTTCATCTAAGCGATCGCAAGCCACATCTGCTTCCTTCAGATGCTTCGCCGCCTTTCCCTGACAAATCCCAATTACCCCCGCTGCACCCGCCCCCCGTGCCATTTCCAGATCCCCTTGAGAGTCTCCCACCATCAAAGTTTCTGCTGGTAGAACCCCTAAAGCTGCACAAGCTTGAAGAAACAGTGCGGGATCTGGTTTACTTATACCGCGATCGCCTCCCATTGTCAATTGAAAATACTCCCCAAGCTGGTGTCTTCCCACAAACTCCTTCACCCCATCTGTTGTATCCGCAGAAAGTATCCCCAGTTTTACCCCAGCTTCTGACAACATTTTGATTACTTCTAAACCGCCCGCAAACAGCGGACAATTATCAACGCTTTTTTCTAGATATTTATCTGCTTCAGCAAAAGCCTTCTTCGCAATTTTTTGTGCTTCAAACCAACTGCGTCCCGTTTCCGCAATATAAGCAGCCGCAGCAATTTCATTTTCCCAACGACTACCCACCGCCATTAATCCTGCTGGGTCAATATTATTATCCTCAATGCCAAAAGCCATGAGCAAAGGCTCACCAATTCCTGGTATTTGAGCATCAATCATTCTCGCCCGTTTTATCCCCAGTTCCCGCTCAAAATTTTGTGAGTCTTCCAATGTACCATCTTTATCAAAAATCACGGCTTGAATATTGGGAAAAAATTTCCCCCCACAGCTAATTGTTACCACAGTTTCTTCCCTTTTTTATTCACAAAAAAAGAGGGAAATTCCCTCTTCTTTAAGTTTTACCACAAGATTGATTTCTCTGCGCTTTAAAAAGACGCGGATTCTCAAAGGTTGTCCCTTACCACCTACTATTTTCCTAGACATATATAGACATATCTCTAGAAACCTACTTCCTCGGTGACTAAGTAGAATTTTTTTGGCTCACCCGTCCATAGTCTTACTCATAAAGATTGAATTGTCATACTGACGATTTCAAAAATCCGTTGTTTCAATATGAAGCAGGAGTTACACCATCTAAAGCGCATCAACGTGTCGCTGATTTTTCTAGATTCGACCAATAGACCTCTCCAGAAACCCCTATTTTTACACGGTAGCATAAGGGTTCTAGCATAATTATTGGAGATGTCTATTGAGCGAAAGTAGTGTTAACCCCCCCCACCCCAGGCAGGGAAAATGCTTATTTTTTCGGTCATCTCCCCCCCGAACCTGCGGGGGGGTTGGGGGGTTTTTTTTACGGTTTCGCTCTTAGGTCTATTATAGCATAAATCGAGCAAAACGTTAAAACCTTTTTTCGCTCCACGCCCACGCCTTTAAAGGCGTGGCTAACTCTCACTCAATTTATTTTAGGTTTATTCTTCTCTTGCTACCACCATTTCTTTCACTTCCTCAGTCGCCACTTCTTCAGTTACTTCCTCAGTCGCCACTTCTTCAGTTACTGCTTCAGTCGCCACTTCTTCAGTTACTGCTTCAGTCGCCACTTCTTCAGTTACTGCTTCAGTTACTGCTTCCGCACGAGCAACTTCCTCAGTCGCCACTTCCTCAGTCGCCACTTCTTCAGTAGCAACTTCCTCAGTTACTGCTTCAGTTACTGCTTCCGCACGAGCCACTTCTTCAGTAGCAACTTCCTCAGTCGCCACTTCTTCAGTTACTGCTTCCGCTTGAGCCACTTCTTCAGTCGCCACTTCTTCAGTTACTGCTTCCGCACGAGCAACTTCTTCAGTTACTGCTTCCGCTCGAGCCACTTCTTCAGTCGCCACTTCTTCAGTCGCCACTTCTTCAGTTACTGCTTCCGCACGAGCCACTTCTTCAGTCGCCACTTCTTCAGTCGCCACTTCTTCAGTTACTGCTTCCGCTTGAGCCACTTCCTCAGTCGCCACTTCTTCAGTTACTGCTTCCGCTTGAGCAACTTCCTCAGTCGCCACTTCCTCAGTTACTGCTTCCGCTTGAGCAACTTCCTCAGTCGCCACTTCTTCAGTTACTGCTTCCGCTTGAGCCACTTCTTCAGTCGCCACTTCTTCAGTTACTGCTTCCGCTTGAGCCACTTCTTCAGTCGCCACTTCCTCAGTCGCCACTTCCGCTTGAGCAACTTCCTCAGTCGCCACTTCCGCTTGAGCAACTTCCTCAGTCGCCACTTCCTCAGTTACTGCTTCCGCTGGAGCAACTTCTTCAGTAGCTGGTGGTACTTCTGGCACTGCTTCAGGACTTCTCCCTTCTGCTTCAGCCGCGAGTTTCTGGCGATATTTCTCAGCCATTTCCTCAGCCTTCTCAAATACCAAATCCCGATTTTTCAGCATATCACCAGGTTCTGGTTCTAATTGCTTAGTCGAGAGAGAAATACGACCCCGTTCTGCATCCAAGTCAATGATCATTACTTTTAAGTCATCATTAACACCAAATACACTGTGAGGCGTATCGATATGGTCGTGGGAAATTTCTGAGATATGCAGTAATCCACTTACGCCGCCAATATCGATGAAAGCTCCATAAGGCTTAATCCCCCGCACAGAACCTGTCACCACCTGTCCCACTTCCAAACGATTCATCTTGCGTTCTACCAACGCACGACGATGGCTCAGAACTAAACGATTACGGTCTTCATCCACTTCTAAAAATTTCAATGGTAGGTCTTCCCCCACCAAATCTTCCTTAGTTTCCTTAACACTAATGTGAGAACCAGGGATAAAGCCCCTTAAACCTTCAATGCGCACCAAAGCCCCACCCCGATTGGTTGCAAAAACATTAGAACGTACTGTTGCATCTTCTGCTTGTAGCTGACGCACTCTTTCCCAAGCCCGCATATATTCAATGCGACGGATAGAAAGGGTTAACTGTCCGTCTTCATTTTCGTCAGTCAGAATGAAAAATTCTCTTGTCTCATTTGACTGTAACACCTCATCTGGGTCATCCACGCGGTTGATTGACATTTCCTGAATGGGGATATATGCAGCTGTTTTTGCCCCAATGTCAATTAGCGCCCCCCTTGGTTCCATACTAAATACAGTCCCTGCAACAATATCACCAGGATTGAAGTGATAATCATATTTGTCGAGAAGGGCGGCAAAATCTTCGTGTGTAAAGCCAATGTTTTGTGTTACTTCCTTTTTCTGACTGACCATTTGTGTTTCGTTTCCTAGTTTCTCCGTAGTTATTTTTCCTCCTGTTGATGTACACTCACTTTGCAGGGTGAAGCCTACACCGCCTTTTTCCCTTTCTCCTGTCAATCCTCTTGACAGAGGAAAAAGTTTTTTATACACTTGGCTCTAACACCAGAAATTGGTGTTTTTGTTGAGCCAACCACCGCTTCTTTATCTTACCATCCTCTAGCCGTCTCTTGCTCAAGCAATTCACCGCCGATGTGTTTCTTGTAGCCATTTTTAATACTTAATTTATCCCAGTATTTCAGAAAACAATTATACTCAATTAACTGTGATGAGTTCAATTTTTAGTTCCCATTATATCATAAGCTGTTCAACAGTAAAGTCTTCTTAGTCACTGAAGCCGAAAAAGTAATATTTTATGATGGAGTTATGGAAAAGGGAGAATTTGGAGGCAAAGTTGCTGCCCTAAGATCTAATTGTTCCCCTGTTGACTCCTGAAGCTGGTTAAGGGTAGCCACAAAATCCTTAATTCCTTGAAACTTTTTATACACTGAGGCAAACCGCACATAGGCTACTTCACTTTCATAGCGCAGATAATTTAGCACCAGCTCGCCGATTTCCTGGCTGTTTACTTCACGCTGTGAACTCACCATCAGTTGAGCTTCTATCTCATCTACTAAAGTTTCGAGTCGCCCTGAAGAAATGTCTGTTTTTTCACAAGCACGTACAATGCCTCGTAGGAGTTTAGATCGATCAAAAGATTCCCGACTGCCATCTCTTTTAATTACAGTTATCGGTACAAACTCGATTCTTTCATAAGTTGTAAATCGGTGTCTGCACTCTAAACATTCTCGGCGGCGGCGAATGCTTTGTCCTCCCTCAGTACAACGAGACTCGAGAACTCTGCTGCTGGTATGCTGGCAATAAGGACATTGCATAATCAAATTATTCCGTTTTTTTCTTTTGTTAGGTTTATACTAACGATGATTTCAACTAAGTTAAGCAAAAATCCGAGCCGTTGAGGTGTCTTCCCAATAGAAAACACAGAATAGCGGCTCAGAAGTTTGCTTATATTTAGTTTTTAGTACAACCAATGCTATTTTTGAATTCTTGGTGGCTCCCGAAAAGCGATCGCGAAAAATATCACTCCAAGGGCTAAAGTCAATACCAGAATGTAAGCTACGCTTTCCATCTTTTAAATTCCTAATTATGCCTTCATTGATCAACCCACCGTTAAATCAAAGATTCAAACGGGGGATTCTGTTATTATTATTTTTTACTGCAAAAGTAATAATAACTGCAATTTTTTATTTTTGTACCCAGGCTCAACGTCTAACGACCCTGACATATCCGTACTTTTTTAAGTACCTCCAGTTATTTCTGGAGTGCGCGTAACTTTCTGAGTTACTCTCAGTATCCCTCCCTAATTGGAGATATTCTTATTCTAGCTTATTATTTTTCAATTGTCAACCAAAAAAGGGATGCAGTTAAATTCAAGTATTTCTTCATTAGTTAAATTTCAGCTTGATTTTTTGAGCCTGTGTATTAAACTCAGGTGTCGAAATTTAACATTAAACATATTTGAGATAAGTTCTCTGGCAGATAGCCAGAGAACTTATCAAAAATCAAAGCCTAGATAGTTTCCTGCTTGCGGGTACTCAAGTCACCCACTTTCTGGAACAGACCAAACTCCACTTGCTCTTCGAGATCTGGATCTACCCCAGCAAACACATCCCGATACAGAGTCCGAGAACCATGCCAGATGTGACCGAAGAAGAAAAGTAATGCAAATACAGCATGACCGAAAGTGAACCACCCCCTAGTGCTGGTGCGGAACACCCCATCAGATCCCAAGGTTTCCCGATCAAATTCAAAAGGTTGACCCAATTGCGCCTTACGCGCATATTTTTTCACCTCTTGTGGATCGGTAATAGTTTGTCCATTTAAAGCACCGCCATAGAAGGTGACACTCACGCCATTTTGCTCAAAACTATACCTTGATTCTGCCCGACGGAAGGGAATATCAGCCCGAACCACCCCTTCTGAGTCTGTCAAGACCACAGGGAAAGTTTCAAAGAAGTTAGGCATCCGACGTACTGTCAGTTCCCGACCCTCTTGATCTTTAAACACGGGATGCCCCAGCCATGCTTGAGCCAGACCATCCCCTTTGTTCATTGGGCCTGCGCGGAATAAACCACCTTTAGCTGGGCTATTGCCGATATAGTCGAAGAAAGCCAGTTTTTCAGGAATTTTCCCCCAAGCTTCCTCAAGAGTATCTCCTGCCGCGAGGCTAGCTTGAACTCGGTTTTGAATTTCCTGCTGGTAATAGCCTTGGTCCCATTGATAACGGGTCGGTCCAAACAGCTCCACTGGAGTTGTTGCATTTCCATACCACATTGTTCCTGCTACCACAAAAGCGGCAAAAAACACAGCGGCGATACTGCTAGACAGTACAGTTTCAATGTTCCCCATTCTTAAGGCTTTGTAAAGTCTTTCTGGCGGACGAACACTGAGATGGAATAGTCCAGCTATAATACCAACAATTCCTGCAGCAATATGGTGAGCCACCACTCCTCCTGGGTTAAAGGGATTAAAACCCGCAGGTCCCCATTCTGGTGCCACAGGTTCTATATGCCCTGTAAGTCCGTAGGGATCTGAGATCCACATTCCTGGGCCCCAAAGACCAGTCAAGTGAAAAGCTCCAAACCCGAAGCACAGAAGACCAGACAAGAATAAGTGAATGCCAAACATTTTTGGCAAGTCTAGAGCAGATTCCCCAGTCCTTGGATCTGTAAACAATTCTAGATCCCAATATACCCAGTGCCAGCAAGCTGCTAGGAATAATAGACCTGAAAGAATGATGTGAGCGGCTGCTACTCCTTCAAATGACCAAAAACCTGGATTTAAACCGCTTTCTCCTGTGATGCTCCAACCACCCCAAGAGCTTGTGACTCCTAAACGAGCCATGAAAGGCATGACGAACATTCCTTGTCGCCACATGGGGTTTAAAACTGGATCGCTTGGATCAAAAATAGCTAACTCATAAAGAGCCATTGAACCTGCCCAGCCAGCTACTAGAGCTGTGTGCATTAAATGGACAGAAATTAGCCGTCCTGGATCGTTAAGAACGACTGTATGTACTCGATACCAAGGTAGCCCCATTGACTACGCCCCTCCTATTTATGTGTCCTGTACGACTTGTTTTTTTAGATATATAGTTGAAAATTTTCTTCTTACAAGATCTTCTCCAACCAATTCTTATTTTGTTTGTTAAAAAAAGTTTAACTATTATTTGAGCTTATGGCAAGAGTTCTTTACATTCTCTGGAGAAATAGTAAAGTTTTGTTAAGCTCTGAGACGTGGCTCAATTGAATTATGAATTATATACTTGAAAAAGTTACTAATCAAACTCAAAACCACTCCCTACTCCTTCCTAAAGTGCGTCATGTTCCAATTCAGCCACTCGGGCTCTGATCAGTTCGGAGGCGCTGCTTAAGCTTTCAATGACTTGTTCTGGTCCCATGAGGCGTTTGAGAACTACCTGCCCAATGGTGGGGAAGGAGTTTGTCTGTGCATCAGGGAAAACTTCTACCATCAGGACTTGATCTTCAACCGCGTATAACAACAAAGTTTCACCCTGCTCTACTATGCCAATATACAAACACTTAATAATGGGTTTGCGTTGCCAACGGTTTTCGTTCCAGAGTCCGCCCAACTCCCAAACTCGCCCCACTTGCCATCCCTTGGATAAGAAAAAGTACTTCACAATTAAAACTCCCACATAACTGGATTGTCATCTAAATGATTGGTGAGGTGGCGACCTAAATGGCTTTGATTTCTTCGTGTGAAAGCTGAACATCAACAGCTACGGCATTGGCTAATACTTGTTCTGCATTACGCGCTCGGGCGATGGCCTGTGTCTGTGGCCTGGCAATTCATCAGAAATCCTCACCCACATCCATTTACCCGCTTGCCATGTTCCCCTTAAAATTGTTGCCTAGTTGTCTCTTTTCCATTATTCGCTGCTAACTCTTCCTTAATATTTTTTAACTTATAATCTCAGATAAGGTAACGGGAGATTAAGATATTCAAATGGAAGTAGGCGTTCCCAAGGAAATTAAAGACCAAGAATTTCGCGTGGGTTTGACTCCCAGTAGCGTGCGGGTACTGTGTGAACAGAATCATACAGTTTTGGTGGAAACCAATGCAGGAGTAGGTGCTGGTTTTACTGATGAAGATTATCAAAATTCGGGGGCAAAAATAGTCACAACCGAGCTGGCTTGGAGTAGAGAAATGGTGGTTAAGGTCAAAGAACCTTTGCCTCGAGAATATCAATATCTGCAAAAAAATCAACTTCTGTTTACTTATCTTCATTTGGCAGCAACTCGCCAGTTAACAGAACAGCTTATGTATTCAGGGGCGATCGCTATTGCTTATGAAACTGTTGAAGTTGATGGTAAACTTCCTCTGCTTACGCCCATGAGTATCATTGCTGGTCGTTTAGCGGTACAATTTGGGGCTAGGTATCTCGAAAAGCAGCAAGGTGGAAGGGGAGTGCTTCTCGGGGGTTTTCCTGGAGTCGCGCCTGGAAATGTGGTGATTCTTGGCGGTGGTGTAGTTGGTACAGAAGCTGCTAAGATTGCTATAGGCATGGGCGCTAAAGTCCAAATTATCGATCTTAATGTGGAGCGCTTGGCCTACCTTGAAAGTCTATTTGGTTCTCGAGTTGAACTTCTTTACAGTAGTTCTGCCCAAATTGAAGCTATGGTACCACAGGCTGATTTGCTCATTGGGGCGGTTTTAGTCCCAGGGCGACGTTCTCCTATTTTAGTTTCTCGCGGTTTGGTCAAAAAAATGCGTCCTGGTTCGGTAATTGTTGATGTGGCAGTGGATCAGGGGGGTTGTATTGAAACTCTACGCCCCACTTCCCATAGTAATCCAGTCTATGTTGAGGAAGAAGTGGTTCATTTTGGTGTTCCTAATATGCCAGGAGCGGTTCCCTGGACTGCTACCCAAGCTTTGAATAATAGTACTTTACCCTATGTCCTCAAATTAGCTAATTATGGTATTCAAGCTTTGGAAATAGATGAAGCTTTAGCTAAAGGTTTGAATGTTAAAAATCACTGTCTGATCCATCCCGCAGTCAGGGATGTTTTTCCTGATTTGGTTGATGGTTGATGGTTGATAGTTGATAGTTGATGGTTGATAGTTGATGGTTGATAGTTGATAGTCTTCCATAAAAGATTAACCATCAACAATTAACCATCAACAATTAAGTAATTAGACAAAATTAATTACAGGGGTGAGGGCGGGTTTTGAACAATCAATTTTTGTTGTGCAACATAGGTTATCCCTAAACCCGCCCCTACAGAAATTCTGTAAATAATTTTGTCCACCTACTTAACCGTTAAGCAAATCAAAAAAAGCATCACTTAATTCATAACCAAAAATTTGGGCCATAGACTTGACTCGAAATTGACTTTTAATTCCTCTTGTTTCTAACCACTGGCTCATCACAAATACTTTCTGCATCACGAAAATTTCCAACGCTTCTGGGTTATACTGAATCCCTTCACTACGGCTAAATTGATGTGGGACTAACATGGCTGCATAACGGGCTAATTCTCCTGATTTCCAATCTAGCAACAATGGTAACCAAGGATATACAGTATCTAAACGCACAAACCATAGTCTGACTTCGGGAATTTCTGATAATTCTCTGGGATCATTTGGCTCTCTGGGATAGTCAATTTCAAAGCGCAATTGTTGCTCCAATGCACCTTTTTCCTGCTCCTGAATTAATGTTTCAATCACTTTTTGAGCAGGTGATAAGTCTAAAGAATGTAACTGGTTAGAATTGAGAGAAATTGAGATTGTCACAATTATTTTAGTACGTGCTGGTCGATTCTTATTTTACGGGAAGTTTCTTCTTCAAGCCAGGTTACATTCTAAGCTGTTTGTAATTTTAATAACCTATAAACTCAACCATTACATTGTTTTTTGTATTCTTTTTTATATTTTTTATAATCTAAAACCTCATTTAATCATTTCCATCACAGGCTAAAAAGCTCCAGTGGACATTGAGCATAAATCTAAGTTAAAGTGGAAATGACTATGGATAATGGAGAACCCAGCAATAAGTTGAATTATGAATGATAAAGGAGCAACAAAAAAACAACCAATTCGCTCCTTGGAGGATGCTTTAACTCGCTGTCAAGGTCAGGGAATGCGTGTTAGTCGTCAGCGCCGCTTCATCCTAGAATTACTATGGGAAGCACAAGAACACTTGTCAGCTAGAGAAATATATGACCGTTTGAATCAACAAGGTAAAAGCATTGGTCATACATCAGTGTATCAAAATTTAGAGGCGCTAGCGAATCAGGGTATTATTGAATGTGTGGAGCGAAGCGATGGCAGATTATATGGTAATATAAGTGACACTCATAGCCATGTTAATTGTCTCGACACTGACCAGATTATTGATATCTATGTAAAACTTCCAGCAGATTTACTGCAAGAAATTGAAGCCAAAACAGGAGTAAAAATTACTGATTATCGTATAGATTTTTATGGCTACAAAAAGAATGGAGAATGAATAATAAACAATCAACTATCAACCATGAACAATAACCCGCTCAAAATATTTATAATTGATGATGACCCAATTTTCAGACTGGGTTTGAGTGCTGCGTTAGCCGAATTTGCGGACTTACAAGTTATCGCCCAAGAGAGAGTTACCCAAGGAGTTTTAACAACTCTTAGTCAACAAATTCCTGATGTGGTAGTGTTTGATTTATTTTTACCTACATGGGGGAAGCAAAAACTTGCTGGTGTCCAATTATGCGATCGCCTTTTACAAGAATATCCTTCTTTACCCATTTTACTCCTGAGTGCTAAAGTGCCAATGGAACAGTTGCGCGCTGCAAAGTCTTTAGGTGTATTAGGTTATTGTGCTAAAGGCACTCCGATTACAGAAATTGTAACTGCTATCCGTCAAGTTGCATCAAGAAAACAAACTTGGTCTTCTCTACCTATTTTACGCAGTAAAGTTTCTTGGCTGGCGACTCAAAGTTGGTCAGGTTTGCAACAAATAGAAGCCAGTCTGGCTGGGGTAGAAAATAAGTTAAAAAATGCTCAATTACCTCTCTTTGATTGGTTATTTTGGAGTGGTCGTCAACGAGAACTTGAATGCGCTCGCTGGTTAGTGAATCAGCTCGTACCTGCTGAAGTTATTGTGGTGCAGGAAAATTACCCGTCAACAGATGAGTCGGGTACAATTATGCCCAACTCTTCTTTTTCAGAACTTCCTGTTACTATTAATTCCCCAGAATCATCTGATATTTTTAATTCAACTTTATTAAAAATAAAATCAGGTTTAGAGAATCGGACAGAGCAGCCATTAGAAATTGACATTCTCCTATTAGAAAAAAAACAAGAGTTACTTTATTTAGTGCTGAAACAACTGAGACAAGAAGTACAAGAATTACGGGATTTAAATCTCAAGGCGGTCAGGGAAAATGAATTACAAATTTTACGGGATATTTGGCAAGGAGCAAGTATTGATTTTTTGAGCAAATATTTGCAAGCAGAAAAAGATTTAAATCTGGTTAATCAGGTGATGGCAGAAGGTATAATAGTAGAAAAAGAAATACTGGCTCAAGTGGGTTTAGTTACAGAAATATTAGGTTATTTGGTTTGGGAAACGGGTTTATTAGTAGAGCAGGTAATATATAGTTATGACACTCCAGAAGCTAAGGCAAGAGCAGAAATATTAGTCCAAAATTTAATTATCAAAGTGAGTAACGGCGTAATGCAGGTAGTTTTAAATAATTATGCAGAGTCAGAGATATTTCAGAAGAAATTGTATCAGGAGCAGTATAAATCATCGCGGGAAATAGCGAAATTTAGAAATAGTTTTGTTTGGAAATATCGGCAAGAAAAATACTGGGAAGAACCGAAAAATATTTTTGAAGATAAGTATCAGATGCTGTTTTTAGATGGGAATAAAATAAAAAAAACTTATATCTATGCTGATCGGAAAAAAGAATTAGAACAACTAGAAGGTTTGCCTTGGGGGGTAACGATGGCACTGGAAACAAGAGATGCGATCGCCCCGCGTCTGCGCTCAGTAGTAGATTTTTTGGGGAAAGGGTTGGTCTATATTCTCACAGAAGTGATTGGCAGAGGTATAGGCTTAATAGGTAAAGGCATTATCCAGGGAATAGGCAATAGTTTACAAGAGACTAGAATGCGCAAAAACAGTGAAAGAAGCAAATAGGGAGTTAAGTCCCCTCACTTTTAGTTAAGGTAAAAGAAAGGAATAATCTTGAGGATATAAGTTATGATTAAAACACAAGGAAAACTAACAGGGTTGCTTTTCTCTTTGCTCCTCCTGTTCACACCGCCAGCTTGGGCAAATGGAGAAGAGGAAAATTTAAGTTATAGTAGGTTTCTCACTAAGCTAGAAGCAGGGGAAGTAACTAAAGTAGAATTAGATACCTCAAATAATATGGCAAGGGTGACTCTTAAGGGTCAAGCAGCAGACGATCTGCCACAAGAAGTTAAGTTATTTGACCAGGGTAATTCAGAGTTAATTTCTAAAATAATTCAAAAAAAGGTGGAATTAGAAGTGCGGGATACAAATGCCACAGCAGCAGTGGGAATAGCCACTCATTTACTTTTTCTGTTCTTGTTGCTGGGGGGGTTAGCGCTGCTGGTGCGTCGCTCGGCAAATTCTGCAAATCAAGCTTTGAGCTTTGGGAAGTCGAGAGCAAGGTTTCAAATGGAAGCGAAAACAGGGGTAGTTTTTGATGATGTGGCGGGGATAGAAGAAGCGAAAGAAGAGTTGCAAGAGGTGGTGACTTTCCTGAAAGAGCCAGAAAAATTTACTACTGTGGGGGCGAAAATACCTCGGGGAGTATTGTTGGTAGGGCCACCAGGGACAGGGAAAACTCTCCTCGCTAAAGCGATCGCAGGTGAAGCAGGTGTTCCCTTTTTTAGTATGTCAGGCTCGGAATTTGTGGAAATGTTTGTGGGCGTAGGCGCTTCGAGAGTGCGGGATTTATTTAGAAAGGCAAAGGAAAATGCTCCCTGTCTCATATTTATAGATGAAATAGACGCAGTAGGGCGGCAAAGGGGCGTAGGTATTGGTGGGGGGAATGATGAGAGAGAGCAAACTCTTAACCAGCTTTTAACAGAAATGGATGGGTTTGAAGGGAATAGTGGTGTGATTGTAATTGCAGCGACTAACCGCCCCGATGTGCTAGATTTGGCATTGTTACGTCCAGGACGTTTTGACCGTCAGGTGATGGTGGACTACCCAGACTTGGAGGGGCGTTTGGGAATATTAGATGTTCATGCACGGAACAAGAAAATTGACCCAGAAGTGACTCTGAAGGCGATCGCCCGTCGCACTCCTGGTTTTACAGGGGCTGACTTAGCCAACCTCCTCAATGAAGCTGCTATTCTCACTGCGAGGCGACGCAAGGAAGCCATGACTATGGCTGAAATTAACGATGCGATTGACAGGGTAGTAGCAGGGATGGAAGGTACTCCCTTAATTGATAGTAAGAGTAAGCGGTTGATTGCTTATCACGAATTAGGCCATGCTTTGGTGGGTACTCTCTCCCCTGGACATGATCAGGTGGAAAAAGTTACTTTAATTCCCAGGGGACAAGCAAAAGGTTTGACTTGGTTTAGCCCTGATGATGAGCAGGGTCTGCCTTCGAGATCAGAACTTTTGGCGCGCATTACTGGTATTTTAGGGGGGCGAGCCGCGGAAGATATTATCTTTGGGGATGGGGAAGTGACTACTGGGGCGAGTAATGATTTGGAGAAAGTGACAGCTCTGGCTAGAAATATGGTAACTCGTTTCGGGATGTCTGATCTGGGGCCTTTGGCACTGGAGGGGCAAGATGATCCAGTATTTTTGGGGAATACGGAAATGAGGCGAGCGGAGTATTCAGAGGAAATTTCTGCTCGCATTGATGCTCAAGTCCGCAATATTATTTCCCATTGCTATCAACAAGCTAAACAGATTATTGCAGAAAATCGCACTACGATGGATCGCCTAGCAGACATTCTAATTGACCTCGAAACCATTGATGGGGAGAAGTTTCGTCAGCTTGTTCAGGAGTTTACCCAGCCAAATTTAGATAAATCTCTCGCTGTTTCCCGTTAACTTTCTGCCCTCTTTTATTCCCCCAGAATTTTTCCCCCCTGGGGGTTGACAATGATAACCATTGTATGTTAGCCTGATAATGGGAAAAGATGCGCCACTATATATATAGTTATTTAAAGGTTTAGATGGCAAAAAAGCGATTAGCACCATAGGTGGGGTTGAGAGACAAAAGGTAAATAATTGTTAATTTTGATAACTTTTTTTGTGGGGAAAAACCGAAAATCAAGCTAAAGAAAAGAGGAAGAGAGATCATCAAGGGTTTGACAAACAGAGCCAGGAGATTTATCTTTGAAATGTACTTGAGAAAAAGAGGCTTAGAATACCTAAACTAAGTTTCTGTTCAAAATCCTTTTAGATTTAACTATGTTCAACTCCATGACTCAAAATAATAATAGCTCTAATTCCAAACCAGTCTTAGAAATCAACTCTTCCCGACACTTTACAGCTTGGTTATACGAACAAAAACTGAGCCTAGCCTTTACCACTTATCAAGGGGGAATGGTTTTCCTCATTGGGCTACAACAGGATGGTCAACTCTCTGTGTTTCAGCGCAAATTTGAGCGGTGTATGGGTTTATACGCTGGGGGAAATACCCTCTATCTCAGTTCCCTCTATCAAATTTGGCGTTTGGAAAACACTCTGGAAAAGAATCAAACTTATAACGGTTATGATTGTATTTTCTTGCCCCAAGTAGGTTATGTCACGGGAGACTTAGATGTTCACGACGTTGCAGTGGGAAAAGATGAGAAACTTTATTTTGTTAATACCTTATTTAGCTGTTTGGCTACAGTAAGTGAAGAATATAGTTTTACTCCCCTGTGGAAACCTCCTTTTATTTCCAAACTCGCAGCAGAAGATCGGTGTCATTTAAATGGGTTAGCCATGAAAGATGGGCTACCTGGCTATGTAACTGTGGTCAGTCAGAGTGATGTAGCTGATGGTTGGCGAGATAAAAGAGTGGGTGGGGGTTGTTTAATCCATGTTCTTAGTAATGAGATAGTAGCAACTGGTCTTTCTATGCCCCATTCCCCCCGTTGGGGAAATAATCAACTGTGGGTATTAAATTCTGGGGAGGGGGAGTTTGGTTATATAGACTTAAAAGGAGGAACTTTTGAACCAATGACATTTTGTCCAGGTTATTTAAGGGGTTTTGGGATGTATGGGGATTTTGCTGTGGTGGGAATATCCCAGTCGAGAGATAATAAAACCTTTTCTGGTCTGCCTTTGAGTGAAAAGTTGCTACAAAAAAATACAGAACCCCGTTGTGGTTTGCTGGTTATTGATTTGCGCAGTGGGGATATTGTTCATTGGCTGAGAATAGAAGGAGTTTTTGCCGAGTTATATGATGTAGCAATTTTACCAGGAAAAAAGCGGCCAATGGCTTACGGGTTTAAAAACAACGAAATTCGGCGAGTGATAACTTTTGGCCCCTAATTTCTCGGCGTTGCTGAATGGGTTTGGGCTCTGTGATTTAAATAAATTAGTGCATCTTGTTTACTCTGCACTTCGACTGCTCGATCACCGCAAGCAGCTCACACCCTCGAGATACCATCATCTCCATCTGCTCCGCGCTTATCAAGGGGTAAAAACTGCACTTACATTTTTACTCAAATTTCCTTGAATTTATTTTTTTTCTAAGCTATAATAGATACGTGAGCAAAGCAATCAAGGAAATGAGTAAAAAAGTACCGCTCTCAGAAGTATCCAAAATATTGAGTGTAATTCAAGCTACATGAAGACGATGGGAAGATGAGGGAAAGATTACCCCTACCCGCACCGCAAATGGTCATTGACGGTATGACATAATAGACAACTGATTGAGGAGTTGAAAAATGTCTCTAGTAAGCTTTAAAACGAGTTTAAGACTCAATAATAAGCAAAAAACTTTAGCATTGAAACACGCAGGTACGGCTCGCCATGCTTATAATTGGGGTCTAAATGTTTGCTTAGAAGCGATGGAAAATCAGGAAAAAATACCTACTTCTATTGACTTGCATAAGAAATTAGTAAAAGAAGTAAAATCAGTTCATCAATGGTACTATGAGGTATCAAAATGCGCTCCCCAAGAGGCATTAAGAAATTTAGATAAA
>JADQBC010000109.1 GCA_016903655.1 Gomphosphaeria aponina SAG 52.96 = DSM 107014 | reverse complement strand
GACTAGGATTAAATTATTGTCATGCTATCTAAGAAGAACTTAAAACTCGATTAAATCCCAAAGTTAGAATCAATAAAAAAAATCAAATGCTTACTGTGATACTCATGATTAAATGAGGACTATGATGAAGTTATGGTACACTATTACGTTAGAATTAACCTGATCAAGTATAGTAAAAAACAAACAATCCCAAAAAAAAGAAATTAAGCTAAACTGGAAAAAAAAGAAGAGGGCGAGAACATGATTGAACCAATTGGTGTAGAAAAAAAATCAATAGTAACATCTCTCGGCAGAATGGTTTATTATACACCCACAAAAAAACCTTGGCAAGAAAGTGAAACTGAAAACAAAGAAGCATTACCAACTATGGTCTTTTTCCATGGTTTTGGGGGTGGTTCTTCTGCTTATGAATGGTCAAAAGTTTATCCAGCTTTTGCGAGTGATTATCGAATTTTAGCACCTGATTTAATTGGTTGGGGGCGCTCAGAACATCCAGAAAAAAATTATTGCCCTGAAGACTATATTAAGACAATTATTGAATTTATTGAGGCTACTTGTGTTGGCCCTGTGCCTGTGGTAGCATCTTCTCTTACAGCAGCTTTTACCATCCGCGCGGCCATCGAGCGCCCCGAATTATTTCAATGTCTTATACTCACCACTCCAGCGGGTTTATCAGACTTTGGGGAAGACTACACGAAAAGCTTTTTTGTGCAGTTAGTTAGCACCCCGATTCTGGATAGAATCTTGTATTCTACGGGGATAGCAACGGCTGGGGGGATTATGAATTTCTTACAAACCAGACAGTTTGCTAAACCAGAAAGAGTGTATTCTGAAATTGTCCAAGCATATTTAGAATCAGCTCAACAACCCAATGCAGAATATGCAGCCTTATCTTTTGTGCGGGGAGATTTATGTTTTGACCTGTCTAAATATATCACCCAATTAACAACGCCCACAGCAATAATTTGGGGGAAAAAATCAGCTTTTACAGGGCCAGAAATTGGGAAAAGATTGGCAGCCATGAACCCTAATGCGATTAAAATCTTCCAAGAAATAGAAGATGTGGGTTTGACTCCCCAGTTAGAATTACCTGGGGTAACAATTGGCTTAATACAGAAGTTTTTAAAGTTGTTGAAGGAATAATGATGAACAAAATAGGTTTTGGTTTACTTTGGCTGGGGTTTATTGGTTATGCTTTTTTCCTTGCACCACCAGATAATCCTGCAACTTTGGGGTTAATTATCAATCTTTCTACGGGGAATTGGACAGGAATTAATCCCCTAATTATTGCCCTGTTTAATTTAATGGGGATCTGGCCATTAATTTATGCTTGTTTGTTATTGATTGATGGAAGAGGGCAAAAAATACCAGCATGGCCATTTGTAATTTTATCTTTTGGGGTGGGAGCATTTGGTTTATTACCCTATTTAGCATTGCGTCAACCTAACCCTCAGTTTACTGGAGAAAAAGACTGGCTACTCAAAGTTGTGGACTCCAGAATCATAGGAATTATGTTAAGTTTGGGGGCGATTAGTTTGCTGGTTTTTGGTTTTTGGCAGGGTAACTGGGGAGAGTTTGTACGGGAATGGCAGAGTAGTAGATTTATTCATGTAATGAGTTGGGATTTTTGCCTGTTGTGTGGGTTATTTCCTGCACTTTTAGGGGATGATTTAAGCAGGAGAGGGGTTAAAAATGATGGGATTTTTTGGGTGATTACTTTCCTGCCTCTCATTGGACCATTAGCTTATTTGTGTTTCCGTCCTCCTTTAGCCAATGCTAACATTAATCTTAAGAAGCTTTCACCTTTGTAATTATCAGTTATCAATGAGTGAAAGGGGGGAAATGACGAATTATGCCGAGATTTGAGATTAAGAACCTTTATTATATTACCCAGATTAATAATCTTCCTTCTATTCTAGAAAAAGGAATTTTATCCCCTGATGAAATTAAGAATCAGCACCTTGAGGTTACACGAATTTATGATCAGGAAATTGTGAGTAATCGCCAAAGAAAAAACACCCCAGAACAAAAAAGTTTATGGGAATATGCAAATCTATACTTTCAGCCTCGGAATCCGATGATGTATAGGGTTATTCAGGAAGAAGGTAAGCGAAATCTGGCGATAATCGCGATTAGAAATCAGGTTTTATCTGAATCGGGAGTAGTAATTACTGACGGTAATGCTGCCAGTAATGAAACAAGGTTTTATCCTTTGGATGAAGGAATGGAGGTTTTAAGCAAAAATTGGCAAATCATCCAGAAGGATTGGTGGAAAGGGGAAGATGGTTCAAAACGCAAAATTATGGCTGAGTGTTTAATCCCGAAAAAAGTAAATCCCAGCTTGATCGAGGCGATTTTTGTGACAGATACTCAAACACAAGAGCAGGTAAAAAAAATAATTGAGCCTTCACCGTTACCTATTATTCCTGAGCCTAATCTTTTCTTTCAACCTAATTCTACTAGTCGAATCGGAAATATATCACTAATTAATGGTGATATGTTCTTTTCTCAGATGCAAACTTTAACTGTTAGCGTCAATCTTGAAGGAATAATGGGCAAGGGATTAGCTTCTCGTGCTAAATATCAATTTCCTGATGTTTATGTGGTTTATCAAGATGCTTGTAAAGCTAAAAATATCACAGCTACTCAACCATTTCTTTATCGGCGGGAAGTTTCTTTAGATCAAGAATTGGCTGACTTAAGTTTACCTTTAAATACTCCCAATTCTGTGAAATGGTTTTTGTTGTTGGCGACGAAAAGGAAATGGCGGGAAAATTCCCGTTTAGAAGATCTTGAAGGCGGGTTAGACTGGATTAAACGCAATTTTAAAGCACAAGGAATTACTTCTTTAGCCCTGCCAGCTTTGGGTTGTGGATTAGGAAAATTAACTTGGTTAGAAGTTGGTCCCTTGATGTGTCGTTATTTGTATGATATTGGCATAAATGTAGCTATTTATTTACCTCGTGAAGGTAAAATTGCTCCAGAGTATCTCCAGCCAGAATTTTTACTACATTAAAGCCTTGAGAGAAGGCGATCGCTACCTGGTTTTCTCCCCCAAATAATAAAAGTCACATTTGCTCTTTTGGACAAAATCAAAACAACCACAGTTTCGGTTGCAGAAGATGATCAGCTAGGATAGAAGAAAGAAAAAATTATCTGTAAAATCTTGTGGTGGTTAAGAATTTGATTAAGCAGAATTTATTCAAAGGAAATACCTGGGTTGCTCTCTTCATGGGCCTGTTGATTTCAGGAATAACCCTGATAACTTATCGGTTATTGGTGCAACGGGAAAACAACCAAATCAAGCAGTTGGTAAGCGCACAAGTTACAGTTGTCGAAAACCAACTGACACAGGAAATTAATAATCGAATAGCTGCCCTTGAGCGCATGGCAAAGCGTTGGGAGGTGCGGGGGGGTACACCCCAGGGAGAATGGGAAGCTGATGCTCAAGCTTATCTGCGGGACTACCAAGGATACCAGGCGCTCGAATGGCTGGACTCTAATTATTATGTGCGGTGGGTAGTTCCCCTCGAGGGAAACGAAGGCATAGTTAATCGCAATTTAAGTGTTGAGGCAAAAAGAAGAACCGCTCTGGAAACTGCTAAAAATAATCGGAAAATTACCATAACTGATACGGTAGAATTAGTTCAAGGAGGTAAAGGTTTTTTAACCTATGTTCCTTTGTATCTGGAGGAAAAATTTCATGGGTTTATTTTGGGGGTTTTTAAAGTAGCGCCATTATTTGACACGGTTTTAAGGGAAGAGCTAATTCAGGGATATGGAATTATTATCTTTGATGGCTCAGAAGCGATATATAACACAAGAGCCGTGAGCGAACAGCAAAAAAAATGGGGTCAGGAAACAACAATTGAGCTTTATAACAAAAAATGGCGGGTAGTTATTATTCCCTCGGCTCAGTTTATTGAGAGTCATCAAACAATTCTCCCGACGGCGGTGTTGCTGGGAGGATTAAGTATTGGTTGGATTTTAGCCTTGGTAATTATGTTAGCAAATACGGCTCTTAAACGGAGTCGAGAACTGGAAAAAGAAATAAGCGATCGCTCTTCTGCTGTGGCAGCTTTACAAGCAACTTTGCGGGAGTTGGAATTTCAAAAGCTGGCAGTAGAAAAAGCGGCAATTGTGGCAGTAACTGATCAACAAGGGGTAATCACTTATGTTAATGATAAATTTTGCGAAATTTCCCAATATTCGCGGCAAGAATTACTCGGAAAAACTCATCGTCTAGTTAAGTCAGACTATCATCCTCCAGCCTTTTTTGAAGCTATGTGGGCAACTATTAGTTCAGGAAAAATCTGGCAAGGAGAAATTAAAAATCGAACCAAGTATGGCTTTGATTATTGGGTAGATACCACCATCGTTCCCTTTTTAGATCAGGAAGGAAAACCCTGCCAATATTTAGCAATTCGTTTTGATATTACTAAAATTAAGGAAGCACAGGAAGAACTAAAAAAACAAATTAAGCAAGCTTTATTATTAAGGCAAATTACCGAACAAATTCGTCAAAGTTTAAAGATTGAAGATATTTTTCAAACCACAGCGGAACAGGTGGGAAGTGCTTTAGGAGTCAATCGTTGTTTAATTCACAGTTATGTTAGTAGTAATCCCTTGAGGGAGTCCCTTAAGGAATCGCCCCTAGAATTACCAACAGAAATGCCTGTGGTAGCTGAATATTTAGAGCCAGGTTATGAATCAATGATGGGGTTAGAAATGTCTCGGGTTGACAATGCTTATCTCGCAGAAATGCTCGCCCAAGACGAAGTAATTAAAATCACTAACGTACCAATAAATACTTTATTAGAATATCCTGGCACTGAAAAAAATGAAGCAAGCGAGATTAAATCTCTTTTATTAATGAGAACAGCTTATCAAGGTGAACCAAATGGGGCAATTTGTTTGCATCATTGTGAGGAGCTTCACTCCTGGACAGAGGCTGAAATTGAATTAATTAAAGCAGTAGCAGCGCAAATGGGCATTGCTCTCGCTCAAGCTCAACTGTTAGAAAAAGAAAGAAAAGCTACCCAAACAGCCCAAGCAGCAAACCAGGCAAAAAGTGAATTTTTGGCAATGATGAGCCATGAAATTCGTACCCCCATGAATGGGGTAATTGGCATGACTGGGTTACTATTAGATACAGATTTAAGTACAGAACAACAAGACTGTGTAGAAACTATTCGTAACAGTGGAGATGCTCTGCTTACTATTATTAATGATATTTTGGATTTCTCAAAAATTGAATCAGGGAAATTAGACTTAGAAGAACAACCTTTTGATTTACAAGAATGTATCGAAAGTTCCTTAGATTTACTCGCTCCGAAAGCAGCGCAAAAAGGACTGGAATTAGCTTATTTGTACGATGGGGCTGTACCTCAAAAAATAATTGGTGATGCCACAAGATTGCGGCAAATTTTGGTGAACTTATTGAGCAATGGAGTTAAGTTTACTAAAGAAGGAGAAGTAGTGGTATCGGTAACAGCTCGTGAATTAGAAAATTCCCATAATTATCAACTTAAATTTGCAGTCAAAGATACGGGAATTGGTATTCCGACCGCTCGCCTTTATAAATTATTTAAACCCTTTAGTCAGGTGGATAACTCTACTACTAAAAATTATGGCGGGACTGGATTGGGTTTAGTCATTAGTAAGCATTTAAGTGAGATGATGGAGGGAGAAATGTGGATGGAAAGTGAATTTGGAGTGGGTTCTACTTTCTACTTTACAATTGTTGCTCCTGCCTTACCACCACAACAAACAGAAGTAACAATTGCCGACGCGCTCAAGGGGAAAGAGGTGCTAATTGTGGATGATAATGCTGTAAATCGGAAAATTTTGACCAAACAAACCCAGTCTTGGGAAATGTCACCTCAAGCAGTTGATTCTGGGGAAAACGCTCTAGCATTACTCCACAAACAGGATAGTTTTGATTTAGCAATTCTCGATTTGCAAATGCCAAATATGGACGGTTTGATGTTAGCAGAGGCGATCAAAAAATTACCAAATTATCATAATTTGCCCTTAGTGCTACTAACTTCTATGGGATACCCTCGGACAAAAAATATTGAGTTTGCAGCAGTTTTAAATAAACCTATTAAACATTCCAAGTTGCAAGATGCCCTAACTCAGATCATTAACCAACAACCAAAAAAAGTTAAAGCAGAAAGTTCGCCAAAAATAAACCACCAACAGGGAAAACAGCATCCTTTGCGCATTCTTTTAGCAGAAGATAATCTTGTAAATCAAAAAGTAGCATTGCGTACCCTGGAAAAAATGGGCTATCGGGCAGATGTAGCAGCTAATGGCTTGGAAGTAATCTCTGCCCTGCGTCGCCAACCTTACGATGTGGTTTTTATGGATGTGCAAATGCCAGAAATGGATGGTTTAGAAGCTACCCAGTGGATTTGTCACAATTTGCAACCTGGGCGCAAACCCCGCATTATTGCCATGACTGCCAATGTGATGGATGGCGATCGCGATCGCTGTCTTGACGCAGGCATGGATGACTATATAAGTAAGCCTCTGCGTTTAGAGAAATTAGTCGCCGCCTTAGCCCAATGTCAGGCCCTCAGCGTACATCAATAATGCTCCCGCGAAAATTGTAATTAGGGCCATCTAATTCAACTGAGGTGCCAATTTTCACCTTCTGGTTTGCCAAAACTGCCCCCTTGTCTGTCACTTGTCCCTCTCCCACCAGGGTTATAATCATATCAGTACTATAAATTGCTTCGGGACGCGGATCGCTTAGAGCTATAACAGTCCCATTGGGTTGAGGCACAGGAATAGTTCTAGGTAATTCTTGAGTGGATTTAATCTCTACTTGACCTGCTGGTTGGTTACGGATAATAATATCGGTTTTGTTATTTTCCTGTAATTCTTGTAAAAAGGTTTGCGGGTTTCTCACACTTAAACCTCGCACCAGCAAATCTATTTCCAGGGCTTGTGTGCTGCTACTTCCCACTTGCGCTACAGAACCCCTCGGGCCAGGTACAATAAATATACCTATTAAAACTAATAGTATTACACACCCTGCACCCAAGTCTAAAACACTTACTTTGCCAAATAAACGACCTTTAGAGTCTAGAATTTTCATCATTTTCAAAGATTAATTGCATAATTTCGGCGTTGCTGAATTGAGTTATGAATTATATAGTTACAAAAAATACTAACCCAACCCAAACCCTCTGGCTACTCCCTTCTCCCTACTTTCAGGTTTCGTACTTCAATTTAGCAACGCCCATAATTTCTGACGGGGCGGGTTTAGCCCTGCTCTAAGTTATCACAGTGTTATGTCCGCTGGGTACTTAATAAGGCAAATCTATCAATTCTATCCAGCTTGTTGTTGCCTTTTGTCAAGAAACTGAAAGTTTGGGCGGCAAAATAATTTCCTGGGTTTCGGTTTTGGGGGGAAGAGTTACCCCATTAGCAAAAGAGGGAATTTGGGGGACAAAAGGGGGAATACCTTTGTTTTGTAAATGCTGCGCAGATGGTTTCGGCAGGGGTTTTGGTTTGCTGATGGGAAATGATCGATGATTTTTCTTTTGTGACTTCTGCATTAACAATGATGCCACAAAACTCCCGAACATCAGGGTCCCTAACCCCCAGACTGGGGAAGCTGGTTCTACAGGTTCTGGTTCTGCTAACTTAGTCGGTAAAACTGAGTGAGGTAGTGGTGGATATGCTCCTGTTTCTTTTCCTGGGTCTGTCAATTTATTCCAGGCTACAGCACCACTTGCTATTATGGATAACCATATTCCCCCGACTAAGAAAATGGGGTTATGGCTAATTAATTGCCAGACCAATTTGTTTAAATCTTTGGATTTACTAAGATTACTTATTAATTCCATTTTAACTTCATCAGTGAGGGTTTAATTTATATTAACATAGATAGAGCAGTAAATTGGGCAATGGGGCATTAAATGAAAGTAACATTGGATCAGAGTCAAATCAAGACAGTGGGGGAAGTTTCTCCAGCGTTGAAACTTCAGCCGTCCTGGACAATTGAGGAGAGTGAAAAATTATATCGCATTCAGGGCTGGGGAGAGCCTTATTTTTCTATTAATGCCGCAGGTCATGTTATTGTTTCTCCCCAGGGAGAAAGGGGTGGTTCTTTAGATTTATTAGAATTAGTGGCAGGTTTGCGCCAAAGAAATATTGGACTCCCTTTATTGATTCGGTTTTCTGATATTTTAGCTGATAGAATTGAGCGATTAAATGCTTGTTTTTCCAGAGCGATCGCCCGTTATCAATATCCCCATACTTATCAGGGTGTTTATCCAGTTAAATGTAATCAACATCGTCATTTAGTTGAGGCGTTGGTTAAGTATGGTAAACCCTATAACTTTGGCTTGGAAGCAGGGTCAAAACCTGAATTAACCATTGCTTTAGCTTGTTTAGAACCTCAGACTAATGCTTTACTTATTTGTAATGGTTATAAGGATCGGGAATACATTGAAACAGCCCTATTAGCCACGGGTTTGGGATATAAAACCGTCATTGTAATCGAACAGGTAGAAGAAGTATATCAAGTAATAGAAATTAGCAGGAAATTAAACCTGGAACCAATATTAGGAGTCAGGGCAAAATTAAATAGCAAAGGGTCGGGAAGATGGGGAAATTCAACAGGCGATCGCGCTAAATTTGGGCTAACTATTCCTGAAATTTTAGCAGTAGTCAACCAGCTAGAAACAGCCGCCATGTTAAACTCTTTACAACTGCTTCATTTCCATATTGGCTCACAAATTTCTTCCATTAGTACCATCAAAGATGCCATCAGAGAAGCCAGTCAAATTTATGTACAATTAGCCAAAATGGGAGCGAAGATGCAATATTTAGATGTGGGGGGTGGTTTAGCAGTTGATTATGATGGTTCTCAAACCAACTTTCACGCTTCTAAAAACTATAGTATGCAAAACTACGCTAACGATATTGTGGCAGAAGTCAAAGAAGCTTGTGAAGAAGGAAATGTTGGTGTACCAATATTAGTAAGTGAAAGTGGGAGAGCGATCGCTTCCCATCATTCCGTACTAATTTTTGACATTCTGGGGACAAGTAATGTGTCCTCCCAACCCCCCCAACCCTTAGGGGAAAAAGAACATTTAATTATTCGCAACCTCTGGGACACTTACAACTCCCTCAACGAAAATAATTACCAAGAAGCCTATCACGATGCCATTCAATTTAAAGAAGAAGCTATCAGTTTATTTGGCTTTGGTTATTTGAGTTTAAAAGAAAGAGCCAGAGCAGAACAATTATACTGGGCTTGCTGTGCTAAAATCCTAGAAATTAGCAGAAAACAAGAATATGTTCCCGATGATTTAGAAGACCTAGAAAAGATTATGGCATCCATTTATTATGCCAATCTTTCCGTCTTTCAATCAGCCCCAGACTCCTGGGCTATTGACCAACTTTTCCCCATTATGCCCATTCATCGCCTCAATGAAGCACCAACTCAAAGAGGAATTATAGCAGATTTAACTTGTGATAGCGATGGCAAAATTGACCAATTCATTGACCTTTTAGATGTCAAAGATGTATTAGAATTACATCCATTGCAGCCAGCTCAACCTTACTATTTAGGGATGTTTTTAGTCGGTGCATATCAAGAAATTATGGGGAACTTACACAACTTATTTGGGGATACCAACGTTGTCCATATTAAAATGAATCCAAAAGGATATCAAATTCAACATGTGGTAAAAGGAGACACAGTGACAGAAGTTTTAGGTTATGTGCAGTATAATGCAGAAGACTTAATCGAAACCATCCGTCGTCGTACCGAAAAAGCATTACAAGAAAACCGCATTACCTTAGAAGAAGCCCAAAAATTGCTGCAAAACTATGAAAATAGTTTAAACAAATATACTTATTTAGTTGGGGAATAGTCATTAGTCATTGGTCATTGGTACAGCTGAGTTTGATTTAACTCCCCTCTCCCTCGGGGAGAGGGGTTGAGGGCTTTAAAAGAGTCATTCCCACGGTGAGCTAAGGACTAATGACACCTTTACCAAAAAACTTGGGCGGTTCATTGATAGTATAAACCTGAGTATTTTCGGCGATCGCCCGTCTAATATGGGCAGGAGTTTGTAAAATTCCCAACAGAGAAATCCCATCAATTAATTTTAAACCCCCAGTAGTTTTTTCTGCTAGGAGGGCATCAATTGTTGCTGGGTCAGGTTGAGTAGAAATAGTCTCATTAGAAGCCAGAGCAAAACCCCAAGGACTACCATAAGTAGAGGTATGGGAAGTAAAAGAATGAACATGAGGAAAAACCGCCTTCAGGGTATTAACTAAACCAGCATGAAGTCTAAGATTAGCAGGAGCAACAGGACCCGCTTGAATAACCACAAAACCCCCAGGAGCAAGCACTCGTTTTAACTTCTCAAAATACTCTTTCGTAAATAATTGAAAAGAAGGCCCTTCTTCAATGGGGTCAGAAAGATCCGAGATAATAATATCCCACCTCTCTTCTGTTGTATCTAAAACCTCTAAAGCATCACCAATAACCAACTCTAAACGAGGATCATCAAAAGCATTTTGGTGCATTTCTGGCAGGTATTCGCGACAAGCATCTACCACCTCCCCATCAATATCCACCATCATCACTTTTTCCATAGTTTTCCAGCGCAAAACCTCCCGAATAGTTGCTCCTTCCCCCCCACCAAGAATAAGCGCTGTTTTCGGCGACCCCTGGGCGATCATTGCTGGGTGTACCAGGGGTTCGTGATAAAGAAATTCATCCCCAGTACAAGATTGCCACTTCCCATCTAATACAAGAGCTTTACCATAAGCCCCAGTTTCCACAACATACATTTCTTGATAAGCAGTCTTTTTGTATGCCAGTATCCTTGTTACACCATGAACATAGATATCCCAGGGAGTGATATATTCACTCACCCACAAATCAGCCTTCACCTCGCTACCAGCCATAATACCTCCTTCATTAATTAGCATCAAGTTCTTAGATATATCACAAAAAGGGGAGCAAAAAATGGCGTTGCTGAATTGAAGGATGAAACCTTCAAGTAGGGAGAGGGGAGCGGGTTTGAGTTTGGTTAGTATTTTATGTAGTAATATAATTCACAACTCAATTCAGCAACGCCCAAAAAATAAGTTTTACTAAAAATTGGCAAAAATAAAAAGTTTTAATGACAAGATGTTAAAATGATTCATATACTAGAGCAGACCCAAGTGATCTAGTTCGCCCAGAAAATTACCAAATCAAATTTAACAAAAAATTACCTGTTTAAATTATGTCAGCATTACTTACCAATTATTCCGCTCCTGTTCTCTGTTGCTATGTAAATGCCACCAGCAAAGTACAAGTAGCTCGCATTGCTAATTTACCCAATGGTTACTTTGAGCGCGTAGTTTTTCCAGGACAAAGATTATTATTTGAAGCACCCCCAGAATGTCAACTAGAAATTCATACAGGAATGATGGCTAGTGCTATTCTTTCAGATCGGATTTATTGTAACAAATTGCTTGTCAGCTAATTACCCAAGCGATGGCCGCAGGCCTTGCCCCTTGGGCGATCGCCATTTGTCCCCAGCTAATTAAAGCAATGGGGGCTTTTCATAAGAAAAAAAAATCTGAACAGTTTTAGGGGAAACGGTGGAGAGCTGAGAAGAATAACAAGATTATGTCAACACCTAGATAAATTAATGTCTAAAATTTCATGCTCAAAATCTAAGCAACAAGGTCAAAAAATGAGAAAAGCTGCCGCCAGATTAAGAGAAATGAAAGAACAAACATAGATGCTGATTTTATTCACGCCAATATTCTGGTTGATTTAAACTATTAGCACATTTGACTGTTCCTGAAACAAGGCCAAGAATGTTTTTTGTTAAAGCTAATACCATCCAAGCATCAGAATGTTGTGGCGGGATAGGAAAAGGTGAAAAAAAACCTAATTTTTGAGCAGATTGAAAGCCAAAACGTTGATAATATTCAGGGTAACCAAGAACAAACACTAAATTAAAATTTTGTTGGTGAAGACGTTTTAAGCCTTCTTTGACAAGTAAACTGCCAACTCCTTGTTTTTGATAATTTGGAATAACAGCTAAGGGTGCTAATAAGGCGATAGAAACTAAATCTTTTGAGTTTTCCAAATATGCTTTTGTGAATAATAAATGTCCAATGGCTTCATTTTCTCTCATGGCAAGAAGAGAAAGAAAAGGTTTAGCAGTTTGATCATGAAGCAATTTTTTGACTAAATCTGCTTCATCACAACGATTAAAAGCTAGGGTTTCTACTGCTAAAATTTTTTCTAAATCTGTTGGTAATGTCTCTTTAATAATTAACATACAATAATCTCAAAAGTTACTCATTATTAATTTATAATCGATCTTACAATTACCGCTTCTGATTTTATCAAGTTGTCTCCCTGGTTTTCGTTTATTTTTTTCTTGTCAACCCTATTTGTGAGCCAAATAAGTAAAATTGTAACTTAACATTAAGTATCTACGAATTTAGTATTTAATTGCAGTTATGCTAGTCGTCACATGGTAAGGGAAAATTGTCATCTAACCGTTCAAACAAACCTACACAAATCTGGTAGGTTTGTTTTTTAACATTGGATTAATCAATGTAGGCGTTACGGCAATACGCTCTATCCCATTTGAATACACATTTGGGAATACTTTTCTAATTATTTGAGTCGCTCCATTAATATCTGCATTCAACCAAGTACCATTAGAAGACTTAAATAATCCACGCTTTACACGTCTTCCTTTATATTTGCTATGCTTAACAGGAGTTTCTAAATCTAATGCAGATGTTTTGGAAGTGTAAGATTCTTCAGTAATTATTACTTTTATCCCTTCTAATTGACATTTATATGTTATTTTTTCAATCAATTTAGCATGGGGAATCTGAGTAAATGATTGGTTGTTTCTTTTTCCTATGTTAAGATTTTGTTTCCAGTTATCATTTTTACCAATAATTAAAGTCCCTATTTGATACTTATTTAGCAGCTCAACAACTATTCTACTTGTTTGATGAAGATAGTTCTCTACATATTGATTTCTATTGCAAGTAATAGAGGCAATTTTTTTACTGGTAAATTGATTATTAGGTAACAAGCTTTGTCACAAGGCTTTCTGTTTATTAAAGAATTGATTTGCCGCTTTTAATGGTCGTCCATTAATCAAAATAGGTCGAAAACCTGTTTGATTTGAAGTTAACGCCACTAAATTATTTAATCCTAAGTCAATACCTGCAACAGCTTCATTTTTATTTAATTCGGGTATTTTCTGCTCATAAACAACTTCTAATACATAACAATTAGTTTGAGGAGTTATTCTTACTTCTACTATTTGATTCTGTTTAGTTGGTATTTTTATATCACTCATGGATAAATGACATATTCCCTTTTTTAAGGGTGGTTTATAAACAGATTCATGGGTATAAATCAGAATGTTTCTTCCTTTAGTTTTGTGTTTATAGCCAGGTGGTTTAGGTTTGCCTAAAAATTTTGATTGATTTTGACTCCAAGCTTTTAAAGCTTGAAAATAACTTGACCAATTTTTAAAAAGCATTCTAATTATCTGTTTACTAACCTTCGTGGGTAAGGAACGATAATCTACACCATCTTTAACTAATTTATAAAGTCCCGTTAAACTATATTGTTGACCAGTTTCAAAAAATTTTTGACGACAGAAATAGTTAGCATAGTTATAGAGATTCTTAGACAAGAAAGCCAGCTTATCTATCTCCTGCCAACAAGTATGATTTTGTTTGATTACATGACGTTCAACAAAGTACATTTAAGTACATTTTATTTTTTTTTCACTCAGCTATAATTATTATAGCTCATTTATTAGGCAAATGGCAAGAGAAAAAAAGATTTATGTTTGATTAACCCTTGAAGAACATGACAGATTATTAAGTTACGCTGCAAGGAAAAGAATGACCATATCAGAAACTGTTAGAGATTTTGTTAAACAATTACCAAAAGAAGACGAGGAGAAAAGTTAATAAATCTCTAGAAATGTCTATATTTCTGCTCAACTGTGACAAACCCTAACAAAGCTCTCGGTTACAACAGTTGCAATGTCAAAATGAGATCCAGAGTAAACTAAAAGTTAAGAAATTCCTGCACGAAGAGGAGAACAGCGAGAATGCTAGAAGAATATCGTAAACACACAGCCGCCAGAGCAGCATTAGGCATACCCCCATTACCCCTGAATGCCCAGCAGACTTCAGAATTATGTGAACTGCTGAAAAACCCCCGAGAGGAGGAAAAAGAAGAATTAATGATGCTGTTACGCGATCGCATTCCCCCTGGAGTGGATGAAGCAGCTTATGTGAAAGCGGGGTTTTTAACAGCAGTAGCCAAAGGAGAAATCAAATGTCCCCTAATTTCCCCCCAGGGTGCAGTAAACTTATTAGGGACAATGGTAGGAGGTTACAACGTCCAATCCCTAGTAGAATTACTCAAATCCCTGGATAGCAACATTGCCGCCCAAGCAGCATCCGCTCTTTCCAAAATCCTACTAGCATTTGATGCTTTTAATGATGTCTTAGCCCTTTCCGACACCAACCCCTACGGGAAACAAGTAATAGATGCTTGGGCAAATGCTGCCTGGTTTATATCCAAACCAAAAGTAGCAAAAGCCATAACTGTTACTGTATTTAAAGTACCCCGGGAAACCAACACCGACGACTTATCTCCAGCACCCCACGCTACCACCCGCCCAGACATTCCTCTACACGCGCTAGCGATGTTAGAGTCAAGGATGCCAGAAGGTTTAAAAACCATCGCCGAATTAAAGCAAAAAGGACATCCCGTAGCTTATGTGGGGGATGTAGTAGGAACAGGTTCTTCTCGCAAATCGGCAATTAACTCCATGCTGTGGCATATAGGCTCAGACATTCCCTACATTCCCAACAAAAGAGCTGGAGGATATATTTTAGGGGGGAAAATTGCACCAATTTTCTTCAACACAGCAGAAGACTCAGGGGCATTTCCCATTGAATGCGATGTTAGCAAATTAGAAACAGGAATGGTAATAACCATTCATCCCTATCAAGGAGAAATAACCAATGAAGCAGGAGAAGTAATATCCACCTTTAGTTTAAAACCTGAAACCATTTTAGATGAAGTCAGGGCGGGGGGACGCATTCCTTTATTAATTGGCAGAACCCTCACAGATAAAACCCGCGAAGCATTAGGTTTAGACATTAGTCCCCTGTTTGTACGTCCCCAAATACCAGCAGACAGTGGTAAAGGTTTTACCCTGGCGCAAAAAATGGTGGGGAAAGCCTGTGGTTTGGAAGGTGTGCGCCCAGGTACATCCTGCGAACCCATTATGACAACAGTAGGTTCTCAAGATACAACAGGTCCCATGACCAGGGATGAATTAAAAGAATTAGCCTGTCTGGGTTTCAACGCTGATTTAGTCATGCAGAGTTTCTGTCACACAGCAGCCTATCCCAAACCAGTGGATATTAAGACACATAAAGAATTACCAGATTTCTTCTCCACCAGGGGCGGAGTTGCATTGCGTCCAGGAGATGGTATTATTCACTCCTGGCTGAATCGGATGTTATTACCAGATACGGTAGGGACTGGGGGCGACTCTCACACCCGTTTTCCTTTGGGTATCTCCTTCCCCGCAGGTTCGGGTTTAGTAGCATTTGCCGCAGCTTTAGGGGTTATGCCTTTGGATATGCCAGAATCGGTGCTGGTTAAATTTACGGGAGAATTACAACCTGGGGTGACATTGCGGGATATTGTGAATGCTATTCCC